>JAGCYI010000181.1 GCA_017960885.1 Bacteroidales bacterium | reverse complement strand
CAGGATTTGCTCAACACGCCCAAAGAAGAGACCTTTGTGGTTAACTATCCCAACGGCGTGTATCAGTTTGCCAAAAACGGCTACGTGATTCAGTTCGACGGCGAAAAAACCACCGCAGTATACTCTCTCGACGACAAGCTGATGCAAAACAACCTCCTCGGCACAGTTGACATCACCGATATGGAACGTCAGCTAAAAGCGATAATTCAGCAGTATATGAGCAGAATGAATGAGAATAGAATGACTGTCAACGAAATTCAGTAAGAGAAACTGCTAAAAATATAGCCTTACACAATTTTTTTGAAAAATTTTAGCCTTTTTTGATACGCAGTAATTTTTTTTTGCGTAACTTTCAAACCTGAAAAAACAAGGGTGGATTGAGAAGTTCCACACCTTATATTATAGTAATATTAGTAACAACAGCCGCGGACGGAAGATTGTCCGCCATAAAACAGGTTTTATTAACGTTCGTAAAAAAACTATGGCATCAAAAGAACTGACACCCGACTATGTGTTTGAAACGAGTTGGGAGGTCTGCAACAAGGTTGGCGGCATCCATACCGTCGTCTCCACCAAGGCGCAGACTATGAAAGAAAAATTCGGCGACCATCTGATTATGCTCGGTCCCGACATTTGGCGCAACAACGAAGAAAACCCTGAGTTCCGCGAAGACAAGACCCTCTTCTCCGACTGGAAACACACCCTTGAACGCAAGGGACAGCGCGTTAGAATTGGTCGATGGAATATTATCGGCGAACCTATCGTTATCCTCGTGGACTTTTCCGCCAACGTCCCCAAGAAAGACAAAATTTTCGCAGAATTGTGGGAAACTTACAAACTCGACTCAATCTCAGGCGACTGGGGATATATTGAGCCCGTAATTTTCGGTTACACAGCAGGTCAGGTGATCGAAAGCTTCTGCGCATACAACCTCAAACCCGAAGACCGCGTAATCGCTCATTTCCACGAATGGATGACAGGCGCAGGTATTCTCTACATCGAAAAATACGCACCCGAAATTGCGTCGGTGTTCACCACTCACGCCACTTCGATAGGCCGCAGCATCGCTGGCAACGGTCAGCCGCTCTACGGACCGCTTAAATCATACAACGGCGACGAAAAAGCACGTCAGCTTGGTATGGTGGCAAAACAGAGCTGCGAAAAACTCTCAGCCCTCACCGCCGACGGATACACCACCGTGAGCGACATCACCGCTCAAGAGTGTGAGCAGTTTACCGAGCGCAAGGTTGACATTGTTACACCCAACGGTTTTGAAGACGGCTTCGTTCCCAAAGGCACTGTGTTCGACAAAAAACGCAAAGCCGCACGCGAAATAATGCTCAAAGTGGCTTCAAAAATGTTCAATCAGAAATTCACCGACAGCACCAAGATTCTTGGCACAAGCGGTCGCTACGAATACAGAAACAAAGGTATCGACGTATTCCTTGACGCTCTGAAAAACATTCAGGACGGCGGCAAACTCAAAAACGACCTTCTGGCGTTCATTATGGTTCCCGCCAACAACTACGGCGCTCGCGAAGACCTCAAGAAAGCTCTCGCTGACGATTCGGCAACTGTTACCAACGACCAATACAACAAATACCTTACACACGGACTTCACCACGTAGAATACGACGCTATTGTAAACCGTGCTAAACAACTTGGCTTGGACAACAGTCCCGAGAACAAAATCAAACTGATTTTTGTTCCCTCGTATCTCAAAGGCGACGACGGCATTTTCAACGTTCCCTACTACGATTTGCTTATCGGTATGGACGTTACGGCGTTTCCCTCATACTACGAGCCTTGGGGCTACACACCGTTGGAGAGCATCGCGTTCAGCGTGCCCACCATCACAACCGACCTCGCAGGCTTTGGCAAATACACCGAAGGCATCATGCCCAAGGATTCAAAACCCGTTACAGTGCTTCACCGCACCGACGAGAACTATCACGAAGTATGTCAGAAACTTGCCGAAGCAGTTGTTGAGTATGTTTCAGCCGACAAAGCCACAGCCGAGAAAAACCGCAAGGCTGCATATCAGCTGTCGCAGCAGTTCCTCTGGAAAAACCTTAACAAATTCTATATCAAGGCATACGCCACCGCAATGGAGAAATCAAAACCGCGTGTCGACAATGCCGACTTTTCAAAATATTCATCAGAACCGTATAACATAAAAGAAATAAAAGTGAACAAACCAATTTGGAGAAACATTCAGGTTCAGCCCAACCTCTCAGGCAAATTCAAAGGCTTGGAAGAGATGTCTTACAACCTTTGGTGGTGCTGGAACTATGATGCCGAAGAACTTTGGCAGACCATCGGCGAAGACGGCCTTTGGGAAAAGAGCGGACGCAACCCCATTTCGTTGCTCCGTATGGTAGACTTCAACCGTCTTACAGTATTAGAAAACGACCCCGACTTCCTTGCTAAATACGAAGCCGTTTACGCAAAATTCCGTGCCTACATGGACGACAAGAAAAACGCCAAAGGCCCGAGCGTAGCATACTTCTGCATGGAGTACGGTATCAACGACTCGCTCAAAATTTTCTCGGGCGGCCTCGGCATCCTCGCAGGCGACTACCTCAAAGAGGCATCTGACTGCAATGTGGATATGTGCGCTGTTGGCTTGCTCTACCGCTACGGATACTTCCGTCAGAGACTGTCGGTACACGGCGATCAGATTGCCGAAGACGTTCCTCAGGACTTCCGTATGCTGCCCATCACCGCTGTTAAAGACAAAGACGGCGAACAGATGGAAATCCAAGTTGCATTCCCCGGACGCAAGCTCCGCGCTAAAGTTTGGAAGGCTGCAGTTGGCCGTATCGACCTCTACTTGCTCGACACCGACTTTGAAGGCAACTGGGACGAAGACCGCTGGGTAACTCACCACCTCTACGGTGGCGACCGCGAAAACCGTTTGAAACAAGAGATGCTTCTCGGCGTTGGCGGTATCCGCGCTCTCAAGAAACTCGGAATCACAAAGCAGGTTTACCATATGAACGAAGGCCACGCTGCCCTTATGGGTATCGAACGTCTCAACAACTTGATTCAAGAACACAACTTCACATACACCGAGGCATTGGAGATTGTTCGTGCATCTACATTGTACACAACCCACACTCCCGTACCTGCAGGTCACGACGCATTCCCCGAGGATATGATCCTTACCTATATGGGTCACTATCCTGAGCGTTTGAACATGTCGTGGAAAGACTTCCTCGCACTTGGCAAACCAAATGTTGACGACCACGGTCAGGAGTTCAACTTCTCGTACCTGGCTTGCAAACTCTCTCAGGAGGTTAACGGCGTATCAATGCTCCACGGCGAAGTTACCAAAAACATGTTCAACTACATGTGGGACGGCTACTATCCGCAGGAGCTCAACATCGGATACGTTACAAACGGTGTGCACTATCCCACCTGGGCCGACAAAGACTGGCAGAAATTCTACGAGAAGACCTTCGACAAGAAGTTCCTCAAAGACCAGAGCAACGAATCTATCTGGAACGCTATCCAGAAGGTAGACGATGCAGAAATCTGGAAAATGCGTCAGAAAAAACGCAAAGACCTCATCGACTACATCAAGAAACGTCTCGACTACGACTGGATCCGTCGTCGCGAAGATCCCACACAGTTGGTTAAGATTAAAGACAACCTCAACGAGAACGCATTGACAATCGGTTTCGCCCGTCGTTTTGCTACATACAAGCGCGGCAACCTCTTGTTCACCAACTTGGAAATGCTCTCTAAGATTGTAAACAACGCCGACCGTCCTGTACAGTTCATATTCGCTGGTAAGGCTCACCCCGCCGACGGTGGTGGACAGGGCATTATCAAGCAGATTACCGAATTTGCAAAACGTCCTGAGTTTATCGGCAAGATCCTCTTCTTGGAAGATTACGACATCTCGCTTGCAAAACGTCTTGTTTCGGGCGTGGACATCTGGTTGAACACACCTACCCGTCCGCTCGAGGCATCTGGAACATCTGGTATGAAAGCCGTAATGAACGGTGCAATCCACTTCTCTGTGCTTGACGGATGGTGGGTAGAAGGCTATCGTCCCGACGGTGGCTGGTGCTTGCCGCAGGAGCGCAGCTATCAGGAGCAGAACTTCCAGAACGAGCTCGATGCCGCTACAATCTACCGCACAATTATCGAGGACATCTGCCCGAAATTCTACACACGCAACGCCAAGGGCGTTCCCGAGCAATGGGTAAGCGTTATCAAGAACTCTATCGGACATATCGCTCCTAACTTCACAATGAAACGTCAGTTGGACGATTACTACGAGCGTTACTACAACAAACTCGCTAAGACAGGCGAAAAAGTTAACGCTAACGACTACGCAATAGCACGCGAACTTGCCGCTTGGAAACACAAGATAATGGCAAATTGGGACAAGATTGTAATCGAAAAACTCAACTTCTGCGACATTGTACGCGATCCGTTGTACATGGGCGAAGAATACTTTGGCGAAGTAGTTGTAGACCTTGGCGCACTCAGCCCCGACGAGGTAGAAATCGAAATGGTGGTTACCGAATCGGTACAAGACGGCAGCACCAAGATACTCGCTGTAAAACCGCTCACAATGCAGAAACATGCTGGACGTTTCACACATTACAGCATCGAAATGATACCTGCGAAACCAGGCAACTTCAACTATGGTTTCCGTCTCTTCCCCAAGAACAAGAACCTCTCGCACCGTTGCGACTTCGCTCTTGTTAAGTGGTTGTAACCGACTTAAAACAGGTTTTAAGGGTTAATTAATTAGGCAATAGTAAGCCGCTTCTCTATATGAGAAGCGGCTTTTTTGTTGCATATTACAATATCTCAATTAGAATGGCATATACATTATTGCACCGGTATACAATAAGAATAATAGAATTTAAACGGAGGAAGCGGACACAGCAAAACAACTAAAGCAATACCACAAGTTTAGTGAATAGACAAAAAAAGCGCGGAAAGAACACGTAATCCTTTCCGCGCAATTTTATCTAAAATTGATCTTCTAAATGTCGCTGATATTATTCAACAACTGATTTGAAAGCGTCGTCTTCGAAGTACTGGAGGAATTCTTCGTCAGTTTTAGCGTAATCTTTCCAAGCAGCATCTTTAGCGCAAGCGTTTTTCAAGTTGCTGATAGCTTCGTCTTTGCTACCGTTTTTAGCAGCGATAACTGCTTTGAGGTAGTCAACAGCAGCTTCTTCGCTCTCAACACTGTTGATAGTAGATTTAGCTGCACCGTTGTTCTTGTTGAGAAGTTCAGCAAGTGATTTGTTGAAAGAAGGAGTAGAACCGAAGTTGCTTACAGCCTGAGCGTATTCAGCGTTCTTGATGTTGAGAACACCGAGGTTATAGCCAGCTTCTTCGCTACCACCCATGTTTTTAGCTTTGGTGAAGTACTCTTTAGCTTTCTCTTCGTCACCGTTAGCGAGGGCGAGAACACCGAGGTTGTTGTAGATAGCGCCTTCGTTGCTGTTGAGTTCGAGAGCTTTGTCAAGATTTGTCTGAGCTTTGCCAAGTTCGTTCTTTTTGATGTAAACGTTGCCAAGGTTGTTGTAACCTCTCCAATCTTCGGGGAAGCGGCTTACGTAGTTTTCAAGAACGTTCTGTTTGGTGTCGAGGTCAGCGATTTTGCTTGTAGAAGCGTAGAGAGCCTCTTCCTGAGTAAGTTCGTCGGGATTAGATTTAGCAAGGCTAACGATTTCGTCTTCGGTTTTTTCAGCCGACTGGCAGATAGCCTTGATTTCAGAACGACGGAGTTTGGGAAGAATGTCGCTCTTGAGTTCGGTATAAGCCTCAGAGATGTTCTTGATCTCACGTTCACGAACGGTAGGATCAGAGTACATAGAGAGAACACGGAGAATGAGGGCTTTATCTTTAAGTTCTGAATTTTCAGTAGCTTTGCGGAAGCCTTCCCAGTCCTCAGCCTGAGTTGTCTGACGCTGGATGAAGTTGTCGTTTTGTGTGCCTTCAACTTTCTTCAACTGATTCTTAACGAAGTTAACCGAGTTTTTACCACGACCTTCAACGAGGTTAGAGTTCATATCCTCAGGACCATCGGGAGAAGCGTAAGAAGCAATCTGGATAGATTTGAGATCGGTGTTTGCATCGTTAGCGATATCGGTAACAGCCTGAACGAATGCTTTAACATCGTTTTTCTTCTGCTCAGCAGCTGTCATGTCAGACTTCTGCATGGGGAAGTAAACGGTGAGGTCTTTTGTTGTTTCGCTGCTGGTGGGCTTAGGAATCTTAGAATCGATAGTTCTGCCCGAAGCACCTGCACCTGCATTGTCAACTTTGAGACCTTCTTCAACCAAGAGAGGAGTTACGATAACACCGTCGCCAATTTTGAACGATGTAACGTCAACAGACTCGCCGCTCTTAGTAGCTTTGAAAGAAAGCATCAAATCAGATTTTTTGAAAGCGGGATCGTAGTCGATGGTGTCTTTGTAAGTGTAAGAACCACCAGTTTTGTAGTTAATTGTAGGATTGTTGTCCTTAACCTTCTCACCCTGAAGGGTTGTGCTCTTGAATTTAACTTCTTTTGTCTCGGTAGCCGAGCTCAACGAAGGAGTGCAGATCAAGTAAGCATTTTTGTCGAAATATTTAGCGGGGAATGTTACCGTAATGCTTACGGGAACTTTGCCTGCGTGCATCTCCAGCGGCTGGGGCTGGATGTTACGTTGAATGGTGTTGGCGTTATCAGCCATCTTTTTCAAACCGTTACAGCCTGTTGCAACAAAGGCTGTGGCTATCATAAGTGCCAGATAGTTAACAGTTACTTTTTTCATAATTATTAAATTATATTAATTATTAAATATTAATGTTAGCGCAAAGTTAGAACTATTTTTTGATTAGTACAAATTCTTTTAGATTTTTTTGCAAATAAATTTTCAATATTTTTTTTGAATGCAACTCTTTAAAATGTTTTGCCTGTCCGGACAGCCCTTCGATCGAGGCTAGAGCCTATTATATAGCCAATTATCATACCCGAAGCCACGCATATCAGAAATTGTCCCGATATCAAACAGACGAGAGCTCCGACAGCCAAACCTCCCATTGTGTAGAGCGGCATAAAAATACCTTTTCGCTTGTAGCCGTGCACAGAGGCAAGGTGAGATGTGTATGCCAACAGACGTTGCTGAAACTCGGTGCGTCCGGTGCTGCCGTTGTTGAGCATTTGTGGATAGCTTTCGGCAAGATTTGCCATGTCGGAAAGCAACTCGGTGCAATGTGAACACGTTGCTGATTCCTTTTCCACATAGTCGACGCACTTTGCAAAGGTGTCTACCTCAAAAAAGGTGTAGTCCTTTTTGTAAATTTCTCCGCGGTTTCTTGCTATAATATCCTTTATTTCCTGAGCTGTGGACATTGATAATGTGTTTTTAACCGTTGCAAAGTTACGCTTTTTTTAATACAATAACAAAATTTTTGTATTTTTGCGCCGAAACAACACATTATATAATAGTGAAAATAACTTTTCTTGGAACGGGAACTTCGTTAGGCGTGCCGATTGTGGCATGTCCATGTCCTGTTTGTGCTTCTACCGACAGCCGCGACAAACGTATGCGCTCATCGGTGTTTATAGAAACCGAGGATAAGAATATCATTATCGACTCAGGCCCCGATTTCCGTACTCAACTGTTGAACAATGGGATTAGACGTGTTGACGCTGTGCTAATAACCCACCAACATCGCGACCATCTCGCAGGATTAGATGATATTCGCACCTTTAATTATATGCAAAAGTGCGCAATGCCTGTTTTTGCCAACTATCTCACAGTAGACAGCATCAGACGCGACTTTTACTATTGCTTTGGAGAACCGAGATATCCTGGTGTACCTGAAATAGAGTTGCACAACGTAGGTAGCGACCCGTTTGATGTGCTCGGAATTAAGGTTACGCCAATCAATGTGTTGCACTACAAACTGCCAGTTCTCGGATTCCGCATCAACGATTTCACATACATAACCGACGCTAGCCACATAGACGATTCGGAGATAGAGAAAATATACGGCAGCAAGATACTCGTTATTAATGCGTTGCGCAAAACCGAGCACATATCGCATTTTTCGTTACCCGAAGCGTTAGAGGTGATAGCCAAAGTTAAGCCCACACAAGCGTACCTCACCCATATAGGACACGAAATGGGTTTTCATGCCGAAACAGATGCCGCTTTGCCCGAAGGTGTGCACCTGGCTTACGATGGTCTCAGCGTGGAATGTTAACGAGAGCGGTATTCAGCCACTTTGAAAACGCCGTCTTTAATAATAATTTTTGTCTGCATCGATTTGTAGAGCGAGGCTTCGGTACCGGGCGCGTCTTTTTTGCCAGAGAAAACGCCGGCATTAATAATTAAGGTATCGCCAGAGACCACACCTTCGCCATCTGTCTTGCAGTAGAGAAACTCGTCGTTGTCTGAGGGACGGCGCATTTCGTAAAAGCCATCCTCAAAATCAACCTCGTTGGTGCTTTGATGCTCCTTTATCGCAGTTACAAACACTGCTTGGGCTGCTGCGTCAACGGCATCCTTGTCGATCTTTACAAGGTAGTCCTTTCTGCCTTCCTGAAATTTTTCGGGAGACACCTTATATAAATGTAAAACGGCGTAATCGATTTTGGTAATGTCGTCGGGACCGGCAACATCAAAATCGACAGTATAAACCTCAGCTAAAGAGGTAAGTAACGAATCAACAGTGGCAATTTCTTTTTCGCCCACCGAAAGACCGCATCCCGAAACAGCTACTGCAACGGCTGCGGCGCAAACAAGTAAATATTTTCTGATCATAACAATACATTATTTAATACTGCAAATATACTGAAAATTGGCAAATTATCAAAACGGTTTTTAATCTTATATTATCTTATAACACATTTGGTTCATTATTAATTAAAACAAAATTAAACGGATAAATATTGCAGGGTAAAAAATAGTGCGTATCTTTGCAGTGCAAAACAAAAGAAAGGCGCGGCAACAAAACCACCGCAAAATAAAAAGGTCTTTTGATTTTAGCAATGATCTTTGAAACATTACTACTAAATCAATTAAAATCAATTATTTACTTGGATAAAAAAATAAGTGTTAAACATACATTTAATAATTGTTTATCCAAAGTAAAAAACAACCTACGGTTTTAAGTATTGGTAAAGAATACACAACAAGCGAAACCAATAAAAACCGCAAACGTAAAGAATAGTGGATTTAGAAAAACAACCGAATCCATTATAAAAAAATAGGATATAAGAATAGTAAATATAAAGAGGTTTAATTAAAATTTGAGCAAAATGAAGAAGATTAATTTGAAGAAGTTTATGGCGACGGCCGTTATGCTCAGCGTCGCATTTGTAAATCCGGCAAACACTTACAGCAATGTTAATGCCGACACTCTTAAAGAGTACGCAATTGATAATGCAATCATGCCGGAAGTAGAAACAGTAGAAGAAGGTCTTGCAGTAGAAGACTGGATGATGGACGCTTACACATACGATGAAACAGCGCTCCGCATCGAAAACTGGATGTTCGCAGCCGAAACAACAGTAGCAGAAAACAACCTCGAAGTTGAAGGCTGGATGTTAGAAACAGAGGCTATCGCCGAAACACCCCTTGCAGTAGAAGCTTGGATGGGCACGGCAGAAATAGTCAAGAGCGAAAGCGAATTATCCATTGAAGATTGGATGCTTAAGGCCGACGAAACTACTGAAGCTCCCCTCGAATTAGAGGCTTGGATGTTTTAAACAACTAAAAATCAGATGAAAAAGTTTCCGACACAGGGTCGGAAGACATTCGGTTCCAAAGGGGAATCGAATGGGATGTGAGGCGGGTAAGACCGCTTTTTTTGTGTCCGTAGGTCAACGGATTACAAACTAATAATCAGATTACTTTCCTATACAAAAATTCTTGAAAATATTGCCCAGAACCTCGTCGGTGGTGATTTCGTCGCCGGTGATTTCGGCAAAGGCACGCAAGGCGTCGCGGATATCCTGCGAAACAAATTCTCCCGAAAGTCCCGACTCCAGGGCTTTTTCAGCACGCTTAACGGCGTCCAAGGCTTCGGAAAATATGGTAAAATGCCTTACATTTGTAAGAATCACCTCATCTTGGTTAAAATCAAAAGCGCTCAGTTCGGATATCTTGGCAAAAAGACCGTCGAGATTGGTCTTATGTTTTGCCGAAATCTTAACAACATTTACACCTTGGGGCAACGAAGAGATGTCGGCATCGGCATAAATATCTGACTTATTGACCACTGCGATAATTTTTTCGCAAGGAAAACCACTCGGAATAATCTCTTCAAACTGACTTTTAATATCGCTGGCAGGATTAAGCACTATCAAAACAATCTCGGCCTTGGAGATTGCATTTTTGGCTCGGTCGATACCAAGTTTTTCGATACGGTCGTCGGTTTGGCGGATACCGGCAGTATCTATCAATCTGTAAGTTACGCCGTTGATATTCAAGTAATCCTCCAACACGTCGCGGGTAGTGCCGGGAATGTCGGAGACGATTGCACGCTCATCGTTTAAAAGAGCGTTCAAAAGTGTTGACTTACCAGCGTTTGGCTCGCCGCAAATAGCCACGGGAATGCCGTTTTTGATAGCGTTGCCATATTTAAACGACGTTACAAGGCGGGTGAGGTAGTTTTCGGTCTCTGTTAATATATCATTAAGCTGTGTGCGGTCGGCAAATTCCACATCCTCCTCTGAGAAATCAAGTTCCAGCTCCATAAGAGATGTGAACTTCAGAAGCAAATCTCTCAAACGCTTGATTTCCAAAGTAATACCACCCCTCATTTGATTCACTGCTATAAGGTGTTCGGCTTTGGATTTGGATGCAATCAGGTCGGCAACAGCCTCTGCCTGCGACAAGTCCATCTTCTTGTTCTGAAAAGCACGACGTGTGAACTCGCCAGGCTGGGCAAGTTGGGCGCCGTTTTTCAACAAAAGCGAAAGAATCTCCTTTTGGATATAACTACTTGCGTGACAAGATATTTCAGCAACATCCTCGCCAGTGTAAGAGTGAGGTGCGCGATACACTGTAACCACCACACGGTCAACCTCATTGCCGTCGTTGTCGACAATAAAGCCATTGTAAAGACGGTTTGCCTCGGCATCCACTATCGAAAAACCTTTGCGGAGCGGACGGAAAATTTTGTCTATTATATATAAGGTGTCGCCACCAGAAATTCTAAGAACAGAAATTGCTCCGCCGTGACCTGTGCAAATAGCCGCTATGGTAGTGTTGTTCATAGTTATCGCTTTAATATTAAGAATATTGCGGGACGTTTGTCGATGTCGATCTTGGTATTTTTCCACTGCTGTACTGTCTGCGTAAGTATATACTCGGTGGGTAGCGTAATGTCGCAAGCCACTGTGAGCAAGGTATTAGGCGAAAGCGTGGCGCAGAGAGTATCTATAAAAGCGTTGTTGCGGTAAGGAGTCTCGATAAATATCTGTGTCTGATTAAGTTGCGCAGAGCGTTCCTCAAGTTTTTTAATCATTTTGCCACGCTCGGGATTTTTTACAGGCAGATAGCCGTTGAATGCGAAACTCTGACCGTTTAATCCGCTAGCCATCAGCGACAAAAGTATGCTCGAAGGCCCCACCATTGGCACAACCCTGATACCGTTTCGATGTGCGGCACGTGCCACATCGGCACCTGGGTCGGCTACTCCGGGACATCCTGCCTCAGATATCACTCCAAGGTTGTTGCCCTGACGGACCACATCAAAATATACCGAATAGTCGAACGTCTTGTTGTGCTTATCCATCTCGTAGACAGTAATTTGCGGCAGCAGTTCCCTCATTCCCAAAGAAATGAAATAATGACGCGCGGTTTTGGCGTTCTCAGCTATAAAATAGCGGAGGCTGCGGATGGTTTCAAGCACGTATGGCGGCAAAAACACCGAATGCTCCACATCACCGAGGTTCATCGGAACCATATATATTATGCCGTTACTCTGTGCCATCAGAATCAGGTTTAGAATCTTGAGAAACAGACTCTTTGTTTGTGGTTTCTGTTGCAGATTCGTCTGTTACAGGTTGTTCTGTTTCTGGTGCGTTATTCTTTTTCTTATCTTTTTTAGCTCTCTCCTTTTTCACCTTAGGCTGAGAATCCTTTATAGGAACAGTTTTAGAGGTGTCGGAAACTGCGTTAAGTGAGTCGGAAAGTAATTCAAGGTCGGAAACTATTGTATCCTGATCGGCTTTCAACTTTTTGGTGGCGTATTTTTCCTCACCAAAAGGCACGAAATAATGAAGGCATACACCGAAAGTTTTTGGGACAGTTGTATTAAACAGAGCAATACCTTCAAAATGCATAAGTTTAGACATTCCAATTTTAGCGCGACCCGTAAGCTGAAAAACTCCTGCCTTGGTGGCAATTGCAAAACCAGCCTCACCTAACAAGCCAAACGTAAAACGGTTATAATCAGAGAGGTACATTTTAGAAAAACCATTCGACATTACTGCTTCACTAGTGGTTTCGGGTTCAGGAGCGTCAATCAGGACATTAACATAAGGTCCCAAAGCACCAACAATGTGAAAGGCGTGCTTGCCAATATCCAGCTGCATAAGCATGTCAGCCGAAACGTATGTTAAATCTTGACGATAAAACATATTGGCAATAGTATCGTTTTTGAATCCAAAAGCGCTTTTCTCGAAATTTAATTCGCCCTGAAATCCTAACGGTCCAAGTTCAAAATGTTTAATCGCCACACCTCCGCCATAACCGCTCTCAAATGTTTGTAGACGGTTTAATTCTGCGCTATCGGTTGAGAGTTTGGCAAGAGTGTAGTAGCCCTGCAATCCAACGAGAGTCTGACCCTTGACACCAACTGCCAACGATAATGATATAATAAGTAAAAAAAGAATCTTTCTCATGCCATAAAAATATTTCGGCTGCAAAGATACTAAATAATTAAATCATCCACGCCAATTTTAGGAACATAATGCACGCCGCCGTCGCGGTAATACTTATGGCTGTCGTTAGGCGATATGCGAACCAGTTTAAACTTTTCGGCAGATTTGCCTATAGCAAGCAACGCCAATGGTCGGTAAGGCAGATTTAGTTTTTCTGTTATAACTTTCTCATTAAAAGCGAATATAATCAAGCCATTTAAACCAATTTCTACGGCTTTGAGCAACATACTCTGCAACGAAATACCCAAATCGGTATATACCCACGAATTGGGCTCTATATTGGAGCATACAACAATAAACGCCTCTGGTTCAGTTCCTTCAAAAGGCAGATGCAGTTCGGGAAGAGCTCCGCCCATCTTAATATTAGGCAACACCAAATCAGCGCCACTTTCACGCGTCACCAAACGGAAACGAAGCACTTGTTGGTTTTTAGCTGAAGCTACCTTGGTGTTAACTCCCACTATCCGCCGTAAAACCTCCTCAGAAACAACTACGTCCTTATTATAGCCACGTACACTGCGGTTTTTTTCTAAAAGAGTATCAAGCGAAACAGATGACTTATGAGTTTTTTTCGCATTGCCAAAAAACTCCTCGTAGCGTTTTTCTAAATAATTATCAGCCATAGCATTAATATTGTACCGTTGGCGGAATTTCATTTTGTGGTTCAGCAGCTGACGACGAAGCACCATGAAGCTTGAGGTACAAAAGTGCTGTTACCAAAACTCCAAATGGATATGCAGGAATCATTCCCACCATAGTACAGCCAAGTACAAATTGTATAACATAGAGAATCAAAAATGTAACAATAGCAACCTTCCAATTCTCTTTTATTATGGTGCAAGAATACTTTATACTATCAATGACACCTAATTCATTACGATCTATAATAATGTACATAACTAAAGAGGTGAAGAAAGCCACTAAGAAACCTGGTATGAAACAAAGCACAAAACCAATACAATAAGCAATAACAAGAAGTATTCCTGCGGCTATCAATTTTAAATAAGTTGTTATAGGCAAGAAAAAATCCTTAGGCATTGGATTTTCTCCTCGACATAACTTTATGCTATAGTTAATTATACCAACAGAATATAACGAAATCACACATATAAGAAGAAACCAACCCACTCCTAATCCGATCAGCATACCATATAGAGCATCAATGTTAACGTTTGTTTCCGCAAGCATAGGGGCAGACCCCATTAAACCAAATTGGAAAAAATAATATACCATTAAAGGTACAAAGTAGCCTAATAAACACGACACGCAAAGTGGAATCCAATTATCTGTAAATATTTTCAATGCTCCTTTTAACAGGTCTTCAACATCTTTAAAATCAAATTCTTTCATATTCGTATAGTTTTAAGATTAGAAATAACAATTGCAAAAATAAAAATATCTTTTAAATAATAATACTCATTCAAAAAAAATATTTTAACTTTGTGGTAGTATTAACTTAAAAATATTCAAAGATGAAAAAAGTAATTATCATAGCATCGGTAGTTATAGTATTGGCTTTGAGCCTGTTTGTATATTTCAGATACTATTGGACATTTGCCGACGGCTACAAAGAAGGACAGCTGAACAACATTATGTGCAAAGGCTACATTTTCAAAACCTACGAAGGCAAACTCATACAGTCGGGCTACAAAGGCGGCGGCACAGGCGTACAGAGCAACGAGTTTGAGTTTTCGGCTACCGAAAGTGTGGGCAAGTTTCTCGAACAATTAGAAGACGTAAGCAGCAAGAACATAAAACTGCACTACAAAGAATACAACAACTCGCTTCCTTGGCGCGGATTCAGCAAGTTTGTGGTTGACAGCGTGATAATACTTTCTACCACACCCAGCAGCGGTCCCCAGAAAGTAGACAAATCAGAAGAGCCCCCAGTTCTCTAACATATCGCAGATGAGTAGCAGCAAAAACAAGGAGTTGCAAAAACTCCGCGAAAAGGTAAAGCACGGCGGCGGCGAACAGGCGTTGGAAAAACAGATGGCTCTCGGCAAACTATCTGCACGTGAGCGCATTATCGACCTTTTGGACAACGACTCGTTTCAAGAGTACGATATGTTTGTGCAAAACTCCAACGCAGTGTTTGAAGACGACCGCAAAGAGATTCTCGGCGACGGAGTAATCACAGGCACAGGCACTATCAACGGAATGCCCGTATGCATTTACGCTCAGGACTTTACCGTGGCGGGAGGTTCGCTCGGAATGATGCACGCCAAAAAGATTATCAAGATTATGGACCGCGCCCTAAAAATGCGTGTGCCCCTAATCGGCATCAACGACAGCGGCGGCGCACGTATCCAAGAGGGCATCAACTCGTTGGCAGGCTACGGCGAAATATTTTACCGCAACACAATGGCATCGGGCATTATTCCGCAGATTTCGGTGGTGCTCGGTCCTTGCGCCGGCGGAGCGGTCTACTCCCCTGCCCTAACCGACTTTGTATTTGTGGTAGACAAGATTTCAAAAATGTTTATCACAGGTCCTGAGGTGATTAAGACCGTACTTGGCGAAAAAATCTCAGCCGAAGACCTCGGAGGCGCAAAGGTGCAGAGCCAGATTTCGGGCAACGCACATTTTTTTGCCCAATCTGAATTAGAATGTTTTGAACAGATAAAAAAACTTCTGCAATATATTCCGCAAAACAACCACGTAAAAGCACCTCAGACGGCACCAGTTGCACCACGGCGAAACGACATCGAAAACATCGTTCCCCAAGACCCGCGCGAGGCATACGACGTGCGCAACATTATAGAATGTATCACCGACAATTCCGAATTTTTAGAAATCCGTTCGGGATTTGCGCCAAAC
Source organism: Bacteroidales bacterium (assembly GCA_017960885.1). Taxonomy (GTDB): domain Bacteria; phylum Bacteroidota; class Bacteroidia; order Bacteroidales; family UBA3824; genus UBA3824. The sequence continues at coordinate 37,793 of JAGCYI010000181.1, read as the reverse complement.
GCCGTAGTTGGTTTCGGACGTGTGGACGGCGAAAGCACCGCATTTGTGGCAAACCAGCCGGCTATGATGGCAGGCGTTTTAGACGTGGACAGCAGCGACAAGATTTCGGCATTCGTGCGTTTTTGCGACGCTTTCAACATTCCGATTGTTACACTTGTAGACCTTCCGGGCTATCTTCCGGGCGTTGACCAAGAGCACGCAGGCATTATCCGCCACGGTGCAAAGATTCTTTACGCATATTCAGAGGCGACAGTGCCCACGGTAACGGTAATTCTCCGCAAGGCATACGGCGGCGGCTACATTGCTATGAACAGCATTCACCTTGGTGCAGACTCGGTTTTTGCGTGGCCCGATGCCGAAATATCAGTAATGGGTCCCGAAAGCGCGGTAAACGTAATCTTCCGCAAGGAACTTATGGCAGCCGAAAACCCCGAAGATGTACGCCAGCACAAGATTCAGGAATACAAGAAAAAATTTGCAAGTCCCTACGTGGCAGCAGGAATGGGCTACATCGACGCCGTAATTGAGCCGTCGGAAACCCGCACAATGATAGCCCACGCGCTCAAAGTGTCGAAAGGCAAAACCGCCCGTCCCCCCGAAAAAAAACACGGACTTATTCCGATGTAATTGACAATTGTTAATTGGCAATTATGCATTATGAATTATGAATTATGCATTAAAGAAATGGAATTACTAAATATCGGCGGCACAAACTACAACACCACGCTCACGGATAAATTCAAAAACCGTCGTCCGTGGCAGAAACCCATATGCAACCGTGTGGTATTGCAGATGCCCGGCAAAATCACAAAAATATATGTTTCAGTTGGTCAGCAGATTCAACCCGGCGACCGTCTGTTTGTGTACGAGGCAATGAAAATGCGCAACAACATCTACGCCCAAACCTCAGGCACAATCAAAACCATCAATGTTTCCGAAGGCGAAGAAGTGGGTAAGAATTTTGTATTGGCGGAGATTGAATAGTTATTTAAAATTCAGATACTTATGCATCTGCACCGACATTTTCCAAATCGGATGTTTAAGCACATAATCTAAAATCAGCGGCGCAACAGTTTCACGAGCCGACCATTCGGGCTGCATAGTCAACACGCACTCGGCAGCCACCTTTGAGGCGCACTGTTGTGCAAAGTCAAAATCTTCGGGCGAAGAAATCACCACTTTGAGTTCGTGAGCCTGTTCAAGCACCTCGTCCAACGGCAGTTTAAAACTCTTTGGCGACACACAAATCCAGTCGAAACTACCTGAAAGATAATGAGTGCCGGAAGTTTCGAGCCAAACAGAAAGGCAGTAGCGTTCCAATTGTTGACATAGGGGTTCGAGATTGTACATCAGCGGTTCGCCGCCCGTAATCACCACATTCTGAGCCGACGACGACAACGCTCTTTTGGCAATATCCTCCACATTGCAGACAGTGGCGTTATCAACATTCCACGACTGTTTGGTGTCGCACCATTTGCAGTTAACATCACAACCCGCAAGTCTGATAAAATAAGCCGCATTGCCAGCGTTAACGCCCTCGCCCTGAATAGAATAAAACTCCTCACAAATAGGGAGTGTCAGTCCTGATAAATCCACTTCTACCATAATGTACAATAGTTTTAATTCTTTGCCGACAAAGATAATCCATACATTCAAAAAAAGCAAATAAAAAACGCAGAACGAAAAAGCGCATTAATTAAAAACACAGCAGGTTATTATACAATGGCACAAATACCACCAAATATTTATGAATAAGTTAATAACATTTTTGTTCAAATTATTGGTAGAATCAGTTATTTATTGTATATTTGTAAAATAAAAAAAATTTCATTATGACAGCGACAGCATTAAGAATAAAGTCTACGCCGATGGCACCGTACATTAACCTAATGCAGGGTATGACTCGCGAACAAAAGATGATTGTGGTAATGTATCTTACCGAATCTATGAACGAACACGAGCCATCACAATCAAACAACGGGTCTCGCATTTCTCCATCTATGAAATGGAACAGTATGAATCTGTCTGAATCGCAAAAATGGAACTGTCAGGATGCTTGGAATCAACTCACTGACAAACAGCGTGAAGAAGCGCAAAACTTGAATCTTTCCGCCGAAGATATGGATGAAAAAACGTTTGCCATTATTCAAAAGCATATGAAATGAAACGACTTTTCCTTGATACCAATATTTTGCTCGACCTTGCCCAACACCGCGAGAACTATGATTTTGCAGTCAAAATTTTAGATGAAGCCTACAACGGAAAGATTGAAGTATGTGCCAGCACATTATCATATGCCAATATTGCATATATTTTGAGAAAAGAACCACCCATGCTGATTTACCGCATTTTGGGAATGCTGTCCGAAGATATAGATATGCTACCGCTGTTGCCAAATCATATCTCCGCTGCAATCAATCAACCCGCACCAGATTTTGAAGATATGCTCCAATACCAATGCGCCAAATCAGAAGGTTGCGACATAATAATTACCAACAATAAAAAAGACTTTGAATCCATCTCCACACTTCCATTAATGACATCGCAAGAATTCATATCAACATTTAATTCGGAGAACTAACAAACCAAATTATCCCCTTTTTTAGGTATTGCCCATCACTCAAATATTCCCTATTTTTGCATCTTGAAAATTGTGCATCAAGATGAACCTAAGCGAAGTAGAAATCGACCAGAAGGCCGTAATAACCAAGATCAAAGGACGCGGAACATTCCGCAAAAGAGTTATGGAGATGGGGTTTGTAAAGGGCAAAACCGTCCACGTTATCAAACAGGCGCCCCTCAACGACCCCATAGAATACGAGATTATGGGATACCACCTTTCGCTCCGCCGTCGCGAGGCTGAAATGATTGAGGTGGTGTCGATGGAACATATTGTGGAGGCTGCCGCCAACCAGACCGAAAACCTTACTATCGAGGAGGTTATCAAAAACGAGGTGGAAGACCACGGACACACTGTCAACGTGGCTCTTGTGGGAAATCCCAACTGCGGCAAAACCACTTTCTACAACTACGCATCGGGCAGCAAGGAGCGCGTGGGCAATTACAGCGGCGTTACCGTTGATGCCAAAACAGCCAAGTTTGAATACGAAGGCTACACTATCAACATCACCGACCTTCCAGGAACGTACTCGCTCACAGCATATTCCGCCGAAGAAATCTATGTGCGCAAATACATCACCGAACAGAATCCCGACGTGATTATCAATATGGTAGACGCGTCGAACCTTGAACGAAACCTCTACCTCACCACGCAACTTATCGACCTCGACGTCAAGGTGGTGGTGGCGCTCAATATGTACGACGAGGTGGAGGCTCGTGGCGACAAACTCGACTACATTTCGCTCGGACGTATGCTCGGAATCCCCTTTGTGCCGGTGGTGAGCAACAAGGGTCGCGGCTTTGGCGTGCTTTTCGACACCGTTATCCGCGCTTTTGAAGACAAGTCGCCCACAATACGTCACATACATATCAATTTTGGCAGCGACATCGAAAAATCCATCCGCAAGATTCAGGACGCAATATACCTTCACAACGACAACGCCGTGCTGTCGAGCATTCCGTCGCGGTTTATGGCTCTCAAACTGTTGGAAAAGGACAGCGACATCAAGCAGATGGTGATGACCAACGTGCGCGAAGGCGTTCACTCGCACCCTCAACTCAAAGGGTCCGACACGCCCGACAATATGCACGAGGACAGTCCCAACTGCATTATCGAGGAATCAGAAAGGCAGATTGCCTCCATCGAGGCTAACTACCAGACCGACACAGAGTCGCTCATCACCGACACCCGCTACGGATTTATCGCAGGTGCGCTCAAAGAGACCTACACCGTAGGACTCACCTACACACGCAAGTTGACCGACCGCATCGACCATATAATCACCCACCGCATTTTTGGAATGCCTATATTCCTGTTAATCATTTTCTTAATGTTTGAGGTAACGTTTATCCTCGGCGATTTCCCTATGCAATGGATAGAGGCAGGCGTAGAATGGATTGGCGACACGGTAAAAACGCTTATGCCCGACGGCGTGCTCAAAGACCTCATCTGCGACGGAATAATAGGCGGAGTAGGCGGAGTGATAGTTTTTCTGCCCAACATCGTGCTGCTCTTTATGTTCATCTCGCTGATGGAAGACAGCGGATATATGGCGCGTGTGGCGTTTCTCACCGACAGGATTATGCACAAGATAGGTCTTCACGGCAAATCGTTCATTCCCCTCATTATGGGCTTCGGCTGCAACGTGCCCGCCGTGATGGCCACACGAACCCTCGAAAACCGTAGCGACCGCATTCTCACCACGCTCATCAACCCGTATATGAGTTGCAGCGCACGTCTGCCCGTGTACGCGGTAATAGCAGGAGCGTTTTTCTCGTCGCACCAGGGCGCAATCACGTTCAGCGTGTATGCAGTTGGAGTTTTGGTGGCGGGACTCACGGCAATCCTCCTCCGCAAAACCGCTTTCAAAAGTCAGGACGCGCCTTTTGTGATGGAACTTCCCCCCTACCGCATCCCCACCCTTCGCAGCGTGCTCAAACATATGTGGGAAAAGGCTCAGCAGTATCTCAAAAAAATGGGCGGAGTAATCCTCATAGCCTCCATAATCATTTGGGCGTTAGGATATTTCCCCCAGCACACCGAACTCACCGACAAGATAGAGCAGCAAATTTCGCAGACCTCATCCGACTACGACTACCGCATCAAAACCGCCACCGACAACGCCGACATCCTCACCGCCGAGCGCGACAGCATAATTGCCGGATTGGAGACCGAACTCAGTTACGCCCATCAGGAAGGCAGCATCATAGGACGTCTTGGCAAATTCATCGAGCCAGTGATAGCGCCCCTCGGCTTCAATTGGAAAATGGGCATAAGCATCATCACCGGCGTGGCAGCCAAAGAGATAGTGGTATCCACAATGGGCGTGCTCTATCACAGCAACGACGAGAACACCGAATCGCTCTCAGAGAAACTCCTCAACGACACCTCCTCCACGCCTCTCACCCCCGCCTCGGCATACGGATTTATGCTCTTTGTGCTCATCTATATGCCCTGCGTAGCCACCGCCGTAGCCATCCGCAAAGAAACCGGCTCGCGCAAACTAATGTGGCTATCAATAGGTTACAGCGTCGCCTTAGCGTGGATATTGGCATTTGTGGTTAATATGATTTTTGGGTAGGGAAACAATTCGGGCGGAATCGAACAAAAAATCATCGATTCCGCCCAGATTGTTTTGAAATTAGACGTTTTTTGTAGTGTATTAGGATTTTCCTTACCTTTGCCCCATCAAACTTTAAAATTTAAACAAGATGAAAAAATTATTATTGCTAATCTCATTAACATCGATTTTTGCGCTCAACTCTTGCAACAAGGACAAAAACGACGAGCCCTCTCCCGCTCCAATCCCAACCCCCACACCGACTCCTACCCCGTCGGACCCGAACGCCCAGCCGCTCGACTACACCGACGCCAACCAAATCATCTACAATCCCGATATGGGTTTCTTCTCGTCGAAACTCGTTACCGTCACCCCCGACGGCGTCACCAACAAGGAATCGGTTATCAAAAAGATTACAAAGCCCGCAGGACGTTTCAGCGGAACATACAACAAAGACGACAATTTTGACATCCTCTTGCTCAAATTCGACATCAGTGCGTTCTCGGAGCGCAACGGCGGCGAGGAGATAAAACTCACCGACAAGGCATTAGACGACATATCATCCATACTCGCATCATTCCAAGGCACAGGCAAGACCGCTTTTGTGCAATTTGCCTACGACCCCGACTACGACGGCAAAAAGACCACCAACAGCAAGGGCGAGCAGGTTTATGCCGACGTTGAGCCCAAGGACTTCAACCTCGTATTAGACCATATCTCGCAGATAATCCACGCAGTAAAGCCCTACCAGCAATACATCACCGCCATAAGATGCGGATTAGTAGGTCCTTACGGCGAAATGCACTCAACCATCTACGCCGGCGACAAAGACGGCAAAGAGTGTGGATACATCACCGAAATAATGGAACGCTATGTCGACGCTATGCAACAAGAAGGCGTTGATATTCCGCTACTTGTACGTCAGCCGAGATTTATGTACTCCTACCTTGATCTCACAGGCAAAACCGACTATAAAACCGCCACGCCCGACCTCACTGGCAAAAACCACATCTTCGGATTCTTCAACGACGGCTATCTCGGATCCGACTCCGACCTTGGCACGTTCCGCAAAAAAGACCGCGATGGCGAAATCAAATTTATGTCGTACTTTACCCGAAACACCCCCTACGGCGGCGAAATAACCCGAAGCAGCGACAAAAGCGAAATTCCGCTGTGGCAGTCCGACCTCGAAGGCTCTGTAAAAGAAATGTTTACCATACACCTATCGTTCTTAAACATAGGATATAAGGCGGAAGTATTTGAAGCATTAAGTGAAACATCATACAACGGCGAAACGGCGTTTCTCTATCTGTTCAAGCATATGGGTTACCGCTACTTGCTCACCAATTCGGTAATCAATGTCAACGGTTCCGATGCCGAAATCAAACTCGAATACATAAACAACGGCTTTGCCAATATGCCCTTCCACCGCAAGAAAGAGATGTTCATAATCTTCCAACCCGAAAGCGGCGACCCCATCGCCACCGACACCAAACAAGTTTTCACCAACGCACCCAGCGGACAGGAAACCGCCACCGCCGCATCATTCAAACTCTCCACCGAAAAACTCACCGCAGGCAAATACACAGTATACCTAAAAGTATCCGACACCGACGGCACCTACCCCGTCCAATTTGCCAACAACCTTTGGAACGAAGAATTAAAGGCCAACAAGATTGGAGAGATTGAGATTTTTTAGGTTTATAAGATTCTCGAATCAAAAAAATTCACTATCTTAGCGGAGACAGAAAATACAACAATTAAACTGACAGAAAAAACAGACATTTATAACTAACATATTATAATATTGGGCTTTACGCTCTTATTCTCAGAAACTGAAAATCGCCAATTTTAAGCACACGAGGATAAGCACGCGGAGAGGTTCACGCTTTATACGCGTGAGCCGTTTCGTGCTTATTAGTGTGCAAAGGTGTTTGGCGATACCCCAGTTTCTTAATAAGCATAACAACAGAAACGGCTACACGCTTTTTTATATTATTGCTTATATATTAAGGTGTGAGGTTCATAAAAATCAAAAAATATGAACGAAGACTTTCACTTAGGCAAATTAATCCGGCAGGAACTCAATCGACAGCAGCGCACAGTAACATGGCTCGCCGCACAAATCAACGTAGACCGTACAGTCTGTTACGACATATTCAAACGTCGCTACATCAATATCGAACAATTAGAGTCACTCTCCAAAGCCCTCAACCACAACTTCTTCATAGAGTTGGCCGAATACGAAGATAGTGTGGTGAAAAATCCTACAATAGTGTAGGGAAGATTGCAACACAATTTGATTGACATATATTCCTTTACGCCGTAAATTTGTTTACGATAACAACGGAGAAATCGAGCCGCCGACATAAAGGGTGTAGATAAACTATTAAATCATACAGTTATGGCAGACCGTTATAAAGTAAAAGTGACCAAAGACATCAATATAAATGGCCAGGTTGTAAAAAAGGGGATGGAAGTCGAAGTACAATCAACAGGCAATCCTCTGTACAACTCTGATACACGAAAAAAAATAGCAGAAAGATTTGCTACACTCCATGACGTAGATGTTGATAAAATAGGGTCATTCTATGGCAGTACACTCCAAGTGGAAAAGCAATAACAGCATCAAATGTAGGTAATAATCCTACAATAGTGTAGGAAAGATTGCAACACGTTTTAGTTGACAATAGTTTTATTGCGCCGTAAATTTGTTAACAATACAAACCTAATTATGATGAAAAAATACACAGTAACCGTACAACGAGGGACAAATCTTAATCCGAGAATTGTAAAAGGTATGGAAGTTGAGATTGTGTCCAATTTTGAGAATCCGCTCAACGACAAAGCGGCTAAGCAGGCAATGGTCAATGCTTTCAAAAACAAATATGGAGTTGATATGACCGAATCTCAAATAATCAACACCACACGAATAGAAAAAGTATAATAAAGGATACTGAAACATCAGATAGATTTCAACGGGGAAGCCGAAAACCATATAGAGTAGGCATATTATTAAAAACTTAAAAAACATGAAAGTAATCAATCAAGGTATCTCTTTGACAGAGATTGACAAAGTGTTCGCAATGGGAATGTTGTTCCAGAGAAGAGACCAAAGGTCTTGTTCTTGCAGTTGCTAACCAAATTTAGAAGTAGGCAGATGAAATTTTCATTCTACAACGAACCATTTGAAGCCGAAGGGAAAAAATATTTGTACAATATTTTTTCCACGGCTTTAATTGAAGTTGACGACGAATTATTTTCCGCCGTCAAAAGCGACAATACCGCGAATGTAAACACAGAATACATAGAACCAATGAAAGCAATGCATTTCATTGTGAATGATGAAGTTGACGAGTATGAGGAATATTTATACTTTTACAACTCGGTTCGCTATGGGAATGCATGCAAAATTCTCCAAGTCATTTTCATACCATCATATAACTGCAATTTGCGTTGTCCATATTGTATGCAAGGTCTTAACAAAGAGCGAAAAACAATCGACGACAATGGAATAAGTGCTATAACAAATTTCATTCAAAACAAGGTGTCGGAATCACGTTCAAGCGGAGTTCCAATATCCGAGTTAAGCATTATTTTGTTCGGTGGAGAACCTCTTATTGCAAAAAAATCAATTATCAAGTTCTGCGAAACTGTAAAAGAAACCGCAGACAAATTGTCGTGCCGTATAAGTTTCTCAATGACTTCCAATTTTACTTTGGTGGACGACGAAGTCATCGAATTCATACAAAGATACAACATAACCACACAGGTTTCTTTTGACGGGACAAAGGAACAGCACGATAAAAGTAGGATTGGTATTGGTGGCAAGGGAACATACGACGTCATTTTGTCGAATATAAAAAGAATGAATGACGAAGGATTAAAAAACAATGTTGTCGTCAGATTAAATATCGACAAAAACAACATTCAAGACGCAGAAGAAATAATGGCAGCCGTTGCGCCATATTCCAATGATGTGTATTTTGGATTTGTTGATAAATTCAAAGGGTCTAACGATGCTTTTTCAGAATGTATCTCGAATCACGATTATGCAGACATAATAGACTCACAACTGTCAGAAATATACAAAAAATACGGTTATCCAATACCACGTCCTTTCGGCAAAATGGCACCGTGTTCGTTAAACACAGAAAACCGCTTTATCATAGATTCTGAATTAAATGTTTATAAATGTGAAGTAATTGTCAACCACAAGGATACAATGGCAGGGCACATAACAAAAGATGGATTTTTTGTTCCAAGCGGAAGTTTTTTTAGTCAAATGGGACATACGCCAGAAAGGAATCCCAAATGTTTAAAATGCAAACTGTTACCATTGTGTGGTGGCGGATGTGTAGCAAAAAAGTACATACGGGAGGATAAAAAAGACGGCAATTTTTCAGAAGTTGATTGCTTTATGGACGAAGAAACTTTACTTAAATACCTGAAAGCCTATGCCAAGCGACAACAACAATAACAATGCGGGCAAAGTGTTCGATATCAAGGAACGCACACAGAATACAGACACCCTTCAATGTGAATATGAAAGTTATTACAAAGATAAGGACGTAAACTTTGTTAAGTCGTATTATGCCGAGGATGGCATTAACGAATGGAAAGATCCAACAACAAGCCGCAAAGTATTTTTCGAGATACTTAAAAACATAAAATACTCAGGGAACGAGGTGTTTATGGACTGCGGTTGCGGTTTGGGACATATAGTCTATTTGGCAAGCAAGGTTTTCAGCAAAGTGATAGGCGTAGAATTATTGCAAGATGTTTTTGTGGAATGTCAAAGCAATCTAAAAAAACTCCAATCAAATAATAACGTTGTTCTCAAAAACTGTGATATGTTTGATGTAGAGAACGATATTATTGATTCAGTGAACATCTTTTATTTTTCAAGCCCGTTTGATAATGTCCAAAAATTCAACCAATGGATTGAAAAAATCACATTCTCATATTACAGAAGGAAACGAAAAATACTTTTCATCTACTATTATCCAAGATTTGAGGGAGAAATGATAGATAGTATTTTTTCAATAAAAAAAATAATTCGTTCAATAGGTAAAGTGAATATTTATTCAGTGGGAGAAGAAGATAACATTCCACAAATAGAAATTAGCGAAAACGACAACCCATCCAAGGAGAGAATTTTGGAAAACTTTTACAGATGCAGAGATTTTGAATTGTCAAGTTTTTGGCAAAAGTCGATTTTTCTCTTTGGATTTCTGTCATTGTGCTTTGCAGGATACGGAGCATTGTTACTGAAAACGGCTGATAATAACGTAAATTCAAATTATTTGTACGAATGTATGTTGGGTATATGTGTATTAGGAATTGTATTATCGTATATTTGGATTGCAATGTGTAAGGGATCAAAGGCTTGGTACGAAGTATATGAGAAAACTATTTATCAACTTGAAACCGAGATTTTTAGTAGCGAAAAAGATTTGGAAAAATATGTAGAAGGTCTCTGCACTAAACAATTCAGGGATAAAATGGATATGAAATTATTCAATAATTATGATGGCGGTCAATATTCTCCATCAAAAATTAACATATTAATTGGTGATATTCTATTAATCATTTGGATACTATGTGCCATACTATGTGTCGGCAATATTATAGGAATATATATTTCTAACAATACAATTCAAATAATCAATTATTTAATTTCCGGATTAATAATTATTGGTATTGGTATTGTTTTGTATAAATTTCCTCGTTTTTTAAAGGAAAAAGTTAAAAGTAGTGTACTTAGCGAAAAAAACAATTCATAATACCGTTAGAACAGAGAAATCAAGAGAAATGGTTACGGTTATCTCCGCATTGACGAACCACAAGGTAACCAGTGACAGTGCATCAAAAAATTATTTTTCATTTCTCCCAAATAATCCCTACATTTGCTATTACAAACAATCAGTACACATTATGGATTCGCAGACTATACGCCAGACATTAGCCGAATATTTTAAGAATCAGCCGGTTTTAAAAGCATGGCTGTTCGGTTCGTTTGCCCGTGGAGAAGAAAACGAGGCGAGCGATGTGGATATTCTCGTTGTTCTCGACCACACAAAGCCGGTCGGACTAAAATTCTTCGGAATGCGGAACGACTTGGAAAAACTCCTCGACCACAGAGTTGACTTAGTAACAGAACACGCTTTGGCATCATTTGCCCGCGAAAGTGTTGAACGCGAAAAATGCTTAGTTTATGAGAGAGCCGCTTAAAGACCGAGAATCTCATTACATCATAGTCTTCCCCTTCTCCGTTGTTACATATCTCTGTGCGGCACTTTTTGGGTTATCGGGAACCGTCATCATCAAATAACCCTCTGTCACTAAATCCTTGATATACGTTTTGATATTTTTAGAATGATATATTATTCCCAGTGATTCTAATATTTCACGAGCACTTTTTGGTTCTATACATAATTTCGAAACATATTTTTGCTTTTCCGACAAAGTAACAGGGTTAGTATTAGGATATGTAATAGGGTTAGTGTCAGTGTCAGTGTTAGTAACAGTGTCAGTGTTAGTGTTAGAGCATCAAAAAAAAATTTTTGCATTTCTCCCAAATAATCCATATATTTGCTAACTGAAAAAAACATTGGACAATGGCAACAGCGACTTTAAACACCGATTACAACGTAGCAGAAGGATATTTTAAGATGCTCAATCCGCTAAGCGACAGCATAAAAATATTCTTACTAAAAATGATAGCCAACTCTTTGGAACCCAGACAAACAACAGAAAAAACCGAAAAGGTTAGTTCGCTAAAAAATCTTTTCGGAGTGTGGGCAAACTCGCCTGACACCGACGGAATTGAGGATTTTATTAAAAACAGCCGCACAAATTCCGGCTTACGGCAAACCGTCTCATTCAACTAAATATGAATAAGTACTTATTAGACACCAACATCTGCATATTCTATATGAAAGGGCTATACTCATTAGACCAGAAGATTGAGCAGGTGGGGCAAAGTAATTGCTACATTTCTGATATTACGGTTGCAGAATTACTCTACGGAGCGTACCATAGCAAAAATCAGAAACATATAAACGAGACACGACAATTTATAAACGAATTTACCATCATTCCTCTTTCTGACTTTGCCGACAGTTTTGCCTCCGAAAAAAACCGTCTTACCGACATAGGTCAACTTATAGATGATTTCGACATTATGATAGGCATCTCAGCGTTAAAGTGCGGTTGCATTGTTGTAACCGACAACATCAAACACTTTTCCCGTATTAAAGATTTGAAAGTAGAGAATTGGATAGATAGATCATTTGCTATCACAACAAATAAATAGTAATTAACCCCCATCAACCACTATGGATATCAACGCACTTATACTCAAAGCAGTAGACAACCCGCAGACACGCATCGACCGTGAGGCGTTTCTCCGCAATGTACTGTTCAACTACAAAAAGAATGTAAGTACAGCACAGCAGGAACTATTCCTCGAAAACCCTGTGAAGGCTCTCGGAATCACCGAGATAAACTTCATCGCCGACAAGATTATCAACAACGACCTTTGGCAGACATCGGCGCTGTCGTTTGCCGCAGGTATTCCCGGCGGACCGTGGGGACTTGTGGCAGCAGCCCCCGACATTGTGCAAAACCTCGGTTACTACATCGCATTGTCGCAGAAACTTGCTTACCTCTATGGTGTTAACTTCCAAGGTGTCAACGAACAAGACGAAGAATACCGACAAAGCAGCACCCTTCTATGCCTCGGCTTTATGCTCGGCGTAACGGGAACCGAAACTGTGGTGCAAAAGATTATCGACAATGCGTGGAAAAAATCGGGACGCGAATTTATCGAGTACCTTATGAAGACGGTCATCATCAAGATAGCCAAAAACATAGCCGCTTCGCTCGGGCAAAGTCTCACCAAACGATCCGTAAGCAACATCCTCGGCAAAGCAGTTCCGTTACTCGGCGGACTCATCTCCGGCGGAATCACCTACGCAGGTTTCAAAAAATCCGCCTTACTTATGCAGAAAAAACTCATCAATTTCTCTACTCCAAATCCAACCTCATATACACCAGCTCCTGATATCCATTAACTCGGGAGCGGAAGCCTTTGGGGTTGCGGCCGAACTCTACGAAGCCGGCTTTCTTGTACATTGCTATGGCTGAATGGTTGTCGGACACAACATTGAGTTCCAACTGACTGTAACCTGCTTTCTTGGCACAGTCGATACACGCCGAAAGCATTGCCGAGCCGATGCCGAGTCCCCAATATTCACGGTCGATACCGATACCGAACTCCGCACGGTGGCGCAACTTGTAGCAACTGCCCACTTCTGATATGCCTGCCGTGCCTACTATCTTGCCGGCTACCTCTGCCACTATTTCTATCTCATTGTGGCTAAGGGTCTTGTCTTTAAGATATTGAGCCTCATCTTCAACGGTGGTTTGGTTTTCGTCGGGATATGTAAGCAGGTTGTCGGTTTGTTGGTGGGTGGACAAAAACACAGCGAGAGCAGCCTCGGCGTCGTTTGCAGTGCCGTTTCTAAGGATGCAATCTGCGCCGTTTTTTAACGTTATGGTTTGCGAATACTTCATAATCAAGCGGTTATAATATTGGTTACCGAATTATTGAGGTGCAAATATATACATTATTTATATAATGTGTGTTTTTTGGGAATAATGCTTCCCCTACCCCATCCACAGATACCTCTCGATACTATTTTCAATAAAACTAAAAAAAATAGTTAAAAAACTGCAAAAAATAGTTGGAAGTTATTTTTTTATGTTTTATATTTGCAGTGCAATAAAAAACAAAGCAAATGGAAAAACTTACAAAGAAAGAGGAAGAAATTATGAACCTGTTTTGGGACAGGGGGGCGATGTTCGTGAAAGACATTCTCGAACTGATGCCCGAACCAAAGCCGCACTTCAACACCATATCCACATTGGTGCGCGGTCTCGAAGCCAAAGGTTTTGTCGACCACAAGGCATACGGCAACACCTACCAATATTTCGCCAAGATAAAAAGAGACGAGTTCGGAAGCCGCTCCATCAAAAACATCATCAAGGAGTATTTCAACAACTCGATCAAAAGCGCTGTTTCGGCACTTGTTGACGACGGAGAGCTGTCGGAAGACGAAATAAAGGATCTATTAAAACAAGTTGAAAACCAATAATAAACAATAAGAATATGGAACCGGTATATTGTTTTCAAGTAGCGCTGACACTTACAGCGGTGTTTATCAGTTACAAATTGTTTCTGAGCAAAGATTCATTTCACGCGCTCAACCGTGCGGCTATACTTTCAGGAGTAGCGCTGTCGTTTGTGCTCCCATTGGTAAAACTACCTGATTTTCTAACCTTTGAGGTCGAAAGCCAGATGTCAGAAACCGTTATCGAACTTGGCGCGGTGATAGTTAGCGGCGACTTTGTTAACAGTATATCATATACCGACGTTCTTATATACATAATATTAATAGGTGCGTCGGTATTTTTCCTCAGGTTTCTCATCTCCACAGCCACCATACTCGTAAAAGCAGCACGCAACAGGAAAATTGAAATCGAGAAAGGCACAGATCTCATTGTGTCAGAATCGGTTAAGTCGCCCGTAAGTTGGCTCAGATACATATTTATCAACTCCGACGACTACCGCAACAATCCCCGCGAGATACTCACCCACGAGATGGCGCACATACATTACCGTCACACTTTCGACTTGATATTCATCGACTTGCTATGCTGTTTGCAGTGGTTCAACCCTGTGATATGGCTTTTCCGACGCGAGTTGCGTTCGGTGCACGAGTTTCAGGCCGACGCGGCGGTGGTTAATTCAGGAATTAATGCAAAAAACTATCAAATATTATTAATTAAAAAGGCTGCCGGCAGGAATTGGAGTTCGGTTGTCAGCAGCCTGAATCACAGTAACTTAAAAAACAGAATTGCTATGATGTCAAAAAAATCATCTAAATCGGCGGCTTTCAAGGTATTGCTTCCGATTGCAGTAACAGCGTGTCTTGCTGTAACTTTCGCCAATTGCAACAACTCAATGTTGGCAACTAACGACGACAAAATTAATGAAAAATCTTTTACAAACCAAGACGATGCGTATGTAATTGTAGAAGAAATGCCAGAATTTCCCGGTGGCGAAAATGCCGTGCTGATGTACATCGCCGAAAACGTAGTCTATCCCGAAGAGGCGAAAGCGAAAGACATTGAAGGTACAGTGTACGTCAAATTCGTGGTAAACAGCGAAGGCAAGATAGAAAACGTAACAACACTCCGTGGCGTAGACCCGCTTCTCGACCAGGAGGCCATCAAGGTTATCGAAAGTATGCCTGAATGGATTCCCGGACGTCAAAGTGGAAAACCCGTTAACGTAAGAATGCAAGTGCCCATCAAATTCCAACTTGCCAAAGAAAATCAGTCTGAGGACAAAGAATAAAAATTGACTAACGTGAAAAAAAGCGGATTATCAACAAGATAATCCGCTTTTTTTGTTTGTTGGAATAAATTTTGCAAAAATCATACAGGCTATCAAAAAAAATCCGTATATTTACGCAAAACAATTTAAAACCTTTATTGATGGATACAACCGTACTAAAATGCCCCACCTGCGGCTCAGACTTAAAATTCACTGCCGAAACGCAGAACTTTAAATGCGAATTTTGCGGCTCGGCGTTTTCACAGGAGGAGATCTTCAAAATCACGCAAGACTCCGACCAAGACACCAAGACACAAGGTCGCGATATCGAAGACCAACCCGAACTCAACATTTTTGCCTGCAAAAACTGCGGTGCGGAGATGGTTGCCGACGAGAACACCGCAGCCACATTCTGTGTATACTGCGGAAGCGCTGGCATTATGAAAAGCCGTTTGGAAGGCAAGTTCCGACCCGAGCTCATCATCCCGTTTAAAACCACCAAGCAGGACGCTATCAACGCCTACAACAACTACCGCAAAGGCAAGCACCTGGCTCCAGATGAGTTTGGCAAACAAGAGAACATCGAAAAGATCACAGGCGTATACATTCCCTTCTGGCTATACGACGGCAATTCGCGCGGATTTCTCACGGGCGAACGTCACGACATAACCACCTGGCGCAGCGGCGACTACCGTTACACCAAAACCGACATCTACCACGTGGAACGCGCCGGCGACATCAGCTTTGAAAAAGTGCCCGCCGACGGTAGCAAGAAATTCGACGACGACACTATGGACTCTATCGAACCGTTTGATTTCAAGGAGTTCCAGCCGTTCAACTACTCGTTTCTCTCTGGATTTTTGGCAGAAAAATACGACGTGGGACCCGAAGAAGACAAGGAACGCGCACAGCTACGTATGGGCAACTCTCTTATGGCGTCGCTCTACGGCACCATCAGAGGTTCGCTCATTGGAGCTCAGGAACAGAAAAACACCGTCTTCACCGGCATACGATACGCAATGCTGCCCGTTTGGATGCTCAACACCAAGATTAAAGACAAGATGTACACTTTTGCTATGAACGGCCAGACCGGACGCATCGTGGGCGACATTCCCATCGACAAAGGCAAGGCGTGGAGATTTTTCCTCATCCGCACCATCATAGCAATGGCAATTGTCTGCGGACTTTCATATCTGATTTTCATGTAAAACCTATTAACCATTAAGATAATGAAAAAACTTAGCATATTAATAACGGCGTTACTGATAACACTCACGGCGAGTGCGCAGATTTCCAACAGTTCACAAATACCAGAAGTATCAAAAGATACGAAACTCATTATAATCGACGAAGACAATTCGGTATTAACCGACAGCGAATTCAACGACAAACTAGGCAAAGTATCCGACCTTATCGGTGGAGATGTTGTAATTGTAGAGACATATTGCCAAGTATACGATGGATTTTTGGTAGACCTCTACAAAAAGAGTCCTTTCGGCGAAAACTGCATAATCCTCAACATCGACGATGTTGAAAATACATATATTATCACTGCAGCAGGACCAATAAAAGACCTAAAAGAAGACATCAAAAGTAGTTTTGCTGCCACATTAAAAAGCTTCGGCAGCTCTTATTCCGGGGAACAAATGTTTCAGGCATTTATCGACGCAGTGGAAGAAAACTATTCGTTAAACCCGACATCCGAAACCTCAACCGAAAGCCGCACTTCTGCCGCAGTAGACCTTCCCGGCGACAATTGGGCAAAATACGAAATCGGCAAACGTACCGAGCAGAATCCGTTGGTTTTCAAGTCGTTTCTAAAAGGCCAACTTTCACAAGAACAACTTCGTTTGGCTCTTGAAACACCTTACGTTGACACCGCTGTAAAAGTGTACGACGCAGCAGGATTGCTCACCGAAAGCGAGATTTCTAAACTCCAAAGCCGTATCCACCAGTTTATCGACAAACACAATGTGGATATGGTGGTGGTAACCATCAACCACAACAACAAGCAGGCAAGCTACGAAAACATAGCCTCTGAAAACTTTGCAATGGACTTTTATGAATACAACGACTTTGGTAAAGGCGTTCAGGCAAAAGAAGGCTACGACGGTGCAATATTGTTAATTGACATGGAAAACCGCAAATTCTCGATGCTCGACGTTGGTAAGCCGCACGACAAATACAACGTGGCAGCATACAACTATCAGTCGTACATCGAAAAAATGGCGCCCGACCTCAAAGCAGGGAACTATTATACTGCAATCAGCACATTTATCGACTCATACGAAGATGACTACATCTACGAAACCACCTTCCCGTGGATAAAATGCTCATTGTTTGCGCTCTTACTTGGCTTTATACTATTGAAGATAGAAAAACGCAAATACAAAAACATCCGCAAGGCAACCTCAGCAGCCGACTATGTGAAAGAAGGCTCGTTCCGCCTGACGGTAAACAAAGACACATTTGTAAGCACCCACACCACCAAGACCTACGATCCGCCGCAAAAATCCTCTGGAGGAGGAAGCCACGGTGGCTCGAGCGGACGTTCGTTCGGAGGCGGAAGCGGAAGCTTCTAAAAATACAAAATCCCGGTATGCTAAGCACGCCGGGATTTTTTTTGTATGAATAAAATTTTTTTATTCGGGTTTGATTGCACCGCAGGGGCAAACGTCTGCACAAGCGCCGCATTCAACACATTTTTCAGGATCGATAGAGTAAACATCGCCTTCCATGATAGCCTCTTGCGGACATTCGTCTTTGCAAGTACCGCAAGCCTGGCATTCTTCTTTTACAATAATATAAGCCATAATTGTCTAAATTTGATTGTTTGTTTTGTTTGTTTTTATCAGTGCAAATATACGGATAAAAATGAAACTCGGATGAAAAAATGAAAATATTTTTATTTATTTAGTAATCCGTATTCCATTATCCTCTATAACAATAAGATGCAGACGGTATAATCCGCCAATTGCTTTTTTGAACACCTTCTTGCTGATGCCGAACACGCGCATAAGGTCATCGGGCGATGATTTGTCGGAATAAGGAAGAAAGCCGTTGTTTTCTTGCAGCTTCTTATAAATAATCTCTTCGGTAGAATCCACAAGCTTGGCGCTCGATTTCTCAAGCATCACATCAATGCGGTTGTCTTCGCGGATTTTGTTCACATAGCCGTAGGTGTATTCGCCCGAATGCACTTCGCGGAACATCTCAGAATTGTAAATCATTCCCCAATGTGCATTGTCAACAATCACCTTGTAGCCAAGCTCAGTGCGCTGATGGATAAAGATTTCCACACGCTCGCCATGGTAGTATTCGGGGTCGCGGGGATCGAGAAACTTGTTGAGCCTCTGCGAACATACTATGCGGTTGGTATTTTGGTCTAAATAAATATAAACAAAATATTTGCGGCCCACGCTCGGCTTGTCTTTCTGCTCGCTAAACGGCAAGAGAAGGTCTTTTTCCAAGCCCCAGTCAAGAAACGCGCCCACCTTCGAGGTCTGCACGCATTCGAGCCAGGCGAACTGTCCCACATGGGCAATGGGCATATCGGTAATAGCCACAAGGCGGTCTTCGCTGTCGGTATATACAAACACGTCTACCTCGCTGCCCACCTTCATATCGGGAGTAACGTAGCGCTTGGGCATAAGTATTTCGCCGAGGTCTTCGCCATTGAGCATCAATCCATTAGGACACTCACGAAGAATCTGCATTTTATTATTATATCCTATTTCGATCATAAAAAAAGTGAAATATTACTGAAATTTAGAATCAGGGGGATAAGCATAAGGAGTGGGGTTTGCATCGCCGTCTTTTTTAGCTTTATCCTTATCCTTTTTCGGGTCCATATCAAGATAAGGGAAAATCGAAATCATCAACCATTTACTTGCATGAGTATAACGGCTTTCTTTGGCATTCGGAGAAAGGAATGGTGCCTTCTCGTCAATTTTAAGCATTGTGATCAAATAAAGAGCGGCGATAAAGAAATATTTCATTCCGCCAAAAACAGCACCCAGCACTCTATTAGTCAAACCCTTAGGCACATCAGCAAGATGACGATACACAAGAGCACTAATTTTCATAGTTCCATACACCGCACCTACAAACAGCACAGCTATAACCATATATGCAACAAGGTCATAAATATTATCAGGCTTTTCGGGAGTATCTAGCGATTCATAAATCACTTTGCTGATATTGACACAAATAGTCAATCCTGCGAGTAGCGAAAACAAAGAAATACATTGGACAATAGCTCCTTGAGCAAATCCTCTGTACGCGCCCACTACTATCAGGCACAACATTATGAAATCGAAAACACTAAAGCCGAAACTAAAGCTAAAATCCATAGGTCAACGTTTTTGTCTGCGTAAAATTACAAAAAAAGATAATAATGAAACAAAGAAATGTAAAAATTTTCGGAAAATTTCTAAAAGTTATTTACACCATCGGGAATCGGGTCGAACACATAACCCAATTGGGAATAATACTCAAGGGTTTTCCGCAGAGCGTATTTTTGGCGTGGTTCGGCCTTGATATTGTCGTGAAACACTATAATAGAACCCGAGGTGGTGTTGCGTTCCACGTTTTTCCAGCATTGTTCGGGAGTAATCCTGCGGTCATAATCCTCGGTGAGCACATCCCAAAGCACAATTTTTTTCTCCTTGTTAATAATTCTCGCCTGTGATTTGCGCAATATTCCGTGCGGCGGGCGAAACAGAGACGACTTGATGTACTGGTCGGCAAGGTGCATATTGTGCACATACTCATCAATTTTGGAACGGCTGCCTTTCAAATGGTTGAAAGTATGGTTGCCTACGCTGTGTCCGCCGTTGATAATCTGCTGGTAAATATCGGGATAGCGCTGCACATTCTCGCCCACGCAAAAAAACGTAGCCTTAGCACCAAACTCGGCAAGAGTTTTAAGCGTTTGGGGAGTGAGCTCGGGGATAGGACCGTCGTCGATGGTAATGTAGATTACCTTGCGTCCCTCCTCGGGCGTCATCTTCCACAAAAAATTCTTAAAAAAATGCCTCACAAGGTTGGGCGGATGCACAATTAAGTCCATACGCTACATTGCCTTTGGGTCACACAAATATAGATAGATAGCAATAATCTGCTGTTTCTCTTGAGGAAGTTGCTGATACCACTGTCCAAATGCTTGAGAATTCATATCCATGGTTTCAAACTTGCGTATTTCGGAGAAATTCTTTACCACCGAGGCAAATTTTTCTGCATACTTAAGGGCATCGTCCTCGTCGTGATTGCTGAGCATTATTCTCACAATTTCGTGAGCGTAGGCACACGAGCGATAACGGTCTTCGGTTAAAGTGGCGGCCTTGTCGTCATCGAGCGAAACAAAAAAGTTGAGTTCCTGTTCGGTTTGATTAGCAAACGCCGTCATATTATTACGGGCAGCTTCTTTATCACCCACTAAATAATAGCTGTCGGCAATAAAGAGGTCGTAATACGAAGGCGGGAAAGAGCTGAAAGGCATCACCTCGTAACAACGGCTGAGAACCTCGCGGGCTTTGTCAACTTTGCGCTCTTCGATAAGCTTGTCTATCAGTCGGGAGAAAATGCTCTTGACGTTCATAAGCATACGGAGGTTGTTCTCGTCGAGGTATACACGCGGGTCATTGATGCCTCCCCATTGAAACTTCTCCATAATAGTATTGTAGAGAAGATCCGAATTAATAGAGCCCTTATTCAAATTGTCGGCAGATTTTTGTTGCTTAATGGGCACCACACGATATGTAAAGCCATCAAGACGGAAATATTGGTCTAAATTCATGTATGCTTCGCTTCCTACAGTGATGGCGAAATATACAGGACGTTCCCAATTGTTTTGTGCCAAAATGTCGAGCACAATCAACTGACCCTTACTAATATGGTCGCTGGGGAATGTCCAAGATACAGCGTCGACAATAGAAGCCGAATCTTCTGCAGGAACTGTTCCGTTGGCAATCACTTGTTGCTTGTCGACAGGAATCATAAAATTCATTGTGGGAGTAAAATCAATCTTTTCACCTGTCTGCGACACAAGCTTAGTACCGTCGCTATCGTCGGCAATAAACGAAATCACATCTTTCAAAGGCGCAGGAGCATTGCAGACATCACGGTAAAGGGCGTCGGATTGTTTTTTCAAATCGCTCATAGCCTGACTCGGCACGCCGTATTGCTGTGAATTGGAGTTCAAAGTGTTGATAAGCGCGACAATCTTAGAGAACTGTGTCACCTTGCCATTAGCAAGAGCTTCGTAGTCGGAGGCAAATTTCTGTTTAAAGTCAGAATTAGAGAGCACAACCATGAAGTTGTTGAACAGATTGTTGAAACGTACTTTGAACTGTGGGTTTGCCTCGTATTTTTCGTTCAAAAGAAGAACATCCTGCTGTTTATAATACACATAGTTGCGGGTGGCAGCCACATACTGGTCGTGAGTAAGGCTGATAGGCAGGGGAGCCGATTCGTAAGCGCGACGTTTCATCTGGTCGGCGTACCAGTCGGTATTAATGTAGGCAAGGTTAACCACACGCACGTCGGTACGGTAGCCTTCCACTTCCTGGACATACCACAGAGGGAATGTGTCGTTGTCGCCGTTGGTAAAGAGTATGGCGTTGGGTTCGCACGAATCCAGATAGTTTTTAGCAAAGTCGCGGGCTGTGTAGCGGTACGAACGGTCGTGGTCGTCCCAGTTTTGACAAGCGAGCAAAATTGGCGAAACCATACATACTGCCACCGAAACCACTGCTACAACATTATCTTTGAGATATTTTTGCAACGCTTTGTAAATAAACGCCACGCCTAATCCTATGTAGATAGCAAAGGCATAGAACGATCCAGCGAAACTATAGTCCCTCTCTCGCGGCTGGTAAGGTGTCTGGTTGAGGTAAACAATAATTGCCACACCTGTAAAGATAAAGAAGAGCATCACCACCCAGAAATAATTTTTGCCGTCCTTGTTTTCACGGAGCATAAAAATCATTCCTAAGATAGCCAGTATCAACGGGATAAAATAATATTTGTTTTTACCCTTATTCTCCTTGATATAGTCAGGCAGGAGGTCTTGATCGCCAAGACGTGCGTTGTCGATAAAGCTTACACCGCTTATCCAGTTGCCGTTCATCACATTTCGGTCGTTGCCCTGAATATCGTTCTGGCGTCCCACAAAGTTCCACATAAAGTAACGCAGATACATGTAGCCAATCTGATAGTTGAAAAAGAATTTCAGATTCTCGGCAAACGTGGGCTTAATATCGGTGTTCTCTATGTCAGCCCAATATTGGTAGCCTTTAATATGGTGAGGGTCGGCGCTATACATACGAGGGAACATAGTGGTGGAAGCCGGGTCGTAATTGTGGATTGTCTTATAGTCGGCTATTTCGTAACGGCCGTTGCGCTGGATGTATAAGGGGCTTCCGTTTTCTTTACTTACAAGCGGAGAGTTGAAATACTCACCAGATACAAGCGGACGGTCGCCATACTGCTCGCGGTTGAGGTACGACTGAAGAGAGAACACATTGTTCGGGTCGTTCTCGTCCATAGGCGGGTCGGCTGCCGAGCGTATACAAATCATTGCAAACGACGAATAACCGATAATAATTACTGTAACACAGAGTATTATGGTATTGAGTACGGGTTTTACCTTTTTGTAGGTGTAATAAAGCCCAAATATGAGCGCACCAAGACCCAAAATTGCATAAATAATTGTGCCAGTGTTGTATGGAGCACCCATTCCGTTGGTAAACATCAATTCAAACATCGAAGCCAGCCAAACCACGCCAGGTATTATAATATAAAGTATACCTGCGAGTATCAGGGTGGAAACTATAAAGGCTTTAACCACACCCTTGGCATCGGGTTCGTATTTTTTGAAATAATATACAAACACAATAGCCGGCACAGCAAGCAAGTTGAGCAGGTGCACGCCGATAGAGAGACCCATCAGATAAGCGATAAGCACAAGCCAGCGGTTGGCATATTTTTGGTCGGCACACTCCTCCCATTTGAGAATACACCAGAAAACCACAGCGGTAAAGAGGCTCGACATTGCGTAAACCTCGCCTTCCACTGCCGAAAACCAGAATGTATCGGTAAATGCGAAACTCAACGCGCCAATCACACCGCAACCGATAATCACAATACCCTTAGGCAAAGATACTTCTGAGTCGGTGCCGCAGATTATGCGTCGGGCTATATGGGTAATGCTCCAATACAGGAAAAGCACAGTAAATCCGCTCGCCAACGCGCTCATGCAGTTGATCATAACAGGCACTTTGGTAACGTCGCCAAAAGCGAACAGCGAGAAAAAGCGTCCGAGAATCATAAAGAGAGGTGCTCCCGGCGGGTGTCCCACTTCCAAACGGAATGCGGTAACGATAAATTCTCCACAATCCCAAAAGCTGGCTGTGGGCTCTACTGTGAGTATATAGCACAAAGATGCAATGGCACACACCACCCATCCTGCTATTTTATCGGTAAGTTGAAATTGTTTCATACAATGGTATTTTAAATCAAGGGGCAAAGGTATAGTTTTTTTTTAAAATACCTAACAAATTCCACTTAGGAAACAATGATTATTTCTTTTTACCCAGCACAGTGGTTTGAATAAAATAAGAAAGATACCTTGCGTTGTCGCTATGACGTTTGGCAGAAGGGTGAAAATCGGCTGCATATCCGAGCGAATCGTCTTGCTCTTGGAAATCAAAGCGATAAATACGGGTATCATTTTGACGGTACAATGTAGTCATAGTGTTGGTAATGGCGTCGTTGAGCGCCTGACCGTCCTCGTAATGAAGCATTGGACTATTGCACAAAACAATTTTGGTTGTGGGATAATGCTTGCGCAGAGATTTGACAAAAGCAACGTATGCCACTGTGAATTTCTCCTTGTCGTATCCAGGAGTGCTTAAATCGTTTGTACCCAAACATACAACCAGCACGTCAGGTTTGTCGGGGAAAGTCCATTGAACAGTGGTGTCGCTGATAAGAGCGTTTTCGTAAACCTTGGGCATAGGCCATGCAGAGCCGGTGGGATTGTCGTTGTAATTGCGGTAAACGCCTATGCCAGAGCGGGCTACAACCATAGCTTCGGCATCGAGAGTTTTGGCTGTTATGCCAGCAAACGACTTGGCAAAATTGCTGGTGCTATCTGCAAAATGATGGTCGGGATTGTTGGTTTCAACGCCATATCCGCAGGTAATAGAGTTGCCGATAAACTCTATCTTGAGTTTCTTGCGGACAGGTTTCAACAGCTTTGCATTATTGTCGATAACAAAGCCCTTGATTTCGGGTTTGCAAAACAGGCCTTCGGATATGAGCATAATCCTTACCGAATGGTTGCCGTCGGCAAGATTGTCAGCAAGTGTTATTTCGGTAAAAGGATCCTGAGAACCATTGTAAGTGTCGAATTTCTGATATGCGCCGCCATCAACGCTCTTTACAAAATATCCTGCTGACGGTTTCAACTGAACACGGCACGATGTGCCTGTAAACCAAATAGAAAACGCTGTACCAGGATAGCAAAAGCTTATAGAGCCAGAGTTTGCAATAAAGCGTCCTTCGGTTAAAATATTTGAGTCGGTAGCGCTTACAAATTTGCCGTTTTGAGCCAGAGCTGTTGTCAATACGCACAAAGTCAATGCAATAGATAAGAAAATTCTTTTCATTTAGAAATACGTTTTTGATAAAAACCTAAAACGGTCTTTTTGGGGTTAGTATTAAAGATAGAGAGGCATTTGCGTGGAATGTCAAAGAGCAGCAGCACAAAGAGCACCGCCGACACAATCCACATCACCGCTATATTGAACCAATAAGTTGGGAACTTATGATTGAGGATAATCTTTACGGGGGCAAAGAAATGGGCACGTCCGCAGTCGGAAACAGGATACATAAATATAGGATCCTTTTTCTGAATAAGCCTATGCTTGGGCGAAAAATAGATTTTCTTTACAGCCATCTTGTTTAGCACCACTTCGGCAAGGCGGTCGTTATAATAGTCTTGTTTCAAACGCATAAATCCATCAACACCAAGGCTGTCTTGCAAATGAGTAATTTTCTCCTCGCGCAACTGGTTTAGCGAATCGGCGGCGGCATTGATAAAAGTCCGCCTCTCTTCCAAATATTTAAGAAGGTCTAAACCGTCCTTAGTGGTAAAGGTGTAAGGCTCAAGCTTATCCATATTGGGATAGTTGAAATTCTTGTCGCGATAGTTGAGATATCCCACCTCGTTTTTGAGTATCAGCAACAGGTTTTCGAAATCGTAGCGGCGGTTTTGGTCGCCACAGGTGAGAAGGCATTGGTTGGTGATATGCTCCAATTCGGGCAGCAAGAACGCCGACAGATACACACAATGACTCTTGCCCATATCAAGATGGAAAAACTCTTTTTCGTAACGGTTTGCGGCAAACTGTTCCACCGACAATGCCTCGTAACCCCAACGCGAAATCATCAAATCGCCAATTATAGGCACATTGATTTTGTCGCTAACACTCTTGTGAAGGTCGTCGAAATCTATCATAGCACCACCCAAAAGTATCTGAGGCACAAGCACAAACGGTATCAGCACATAAATTGCGATTACAGAATCGAGCGCCGACGAAATAATCAATCCGAGAATATTGGCAGAACATGCCGCGCTGAACATTACAATCCAATACGAGAGGGTCATGTCGTGTATCTCGAGAATCATATTTGCAACCACCACAAACGAAATGGTTTGAACCGCCGAAATGGAAAACACTATCACAACCTTGCTTGCTATATAGCTAAACCGGCTTAGGTTCAGGAACTTTTCTCGCTCAAGAATACGCCGGTCTTTTATAATTTCCTCCGCCGACGAGGTTAAACCCGTAAACAATGCCACCACTATCACCATAAACAGGAAAACTGGCAGGTTTTTGTTGTCGGCAAACACGTAGAGCCCATCGTCGTTGATATACTTGGTAAAGAATCCAAGAATAAACGCTAAAATAGGAGCTTCAAAAAACGTTATCAAAAGATACTGAGTATTAGTGAGTTTTGCCAATACGTCGCGCTTAATAAACACAAGGAACTGACGCAACTGCGACGGAATCTTGAATTTGGCTTCGGGAATATCCAAAACAGGTATCGGCAGCACCGGTTCGGCGTCGAAAGCAAGATAGCGGTCGTAATAGTTGTGCCACTCTTCGGGCGAAACTTTGCGCCGCTGGGTATATTTGCCGTACTGGTTCACCACCTTGCTCTCTATAATACTGAGTATCTGCTCGCTATCAACGTTGCCACATTGGGGACACTCGCTTTCGGCTGCGTCGGCCATTCCGCTCATACGCTTGAAGTAGGATATCGCCTCAATGGGATTGCCATTGTAAATCACATATCCACCCCTGTCCATAACCCAAAGGGTGTCAAAGAGTTTGAATATGTCAGACGAAGGCTGGTGTATGTTCACAATCACTATTTTGCCCTTTACGGTCTGCTGTTTGAGCAATTGCATCACCATCTCCGAATCGGTGCTACTTAATCCCGATGTAGGCTCGTCGACAAACAAAACTGATGGTTCGCGCACAAGTTCCAAAGCAATATTCAAACGTTTGCGCTGACCACCGCTGATCACTGTTGTGAGCGAATTTCCCACCCGTAAGTCTTTGATATCGTAGAGGTCGAGGTCGTTGAGAAGTCGGTCAACGTGGCTTTTTATCTCTTCGTCGGAAAGATTACCGAGACAGAGGCATGTATTGTAGTAAAGGTTTTGATATACAGTAAGTTCCTCAATCAACATATCGTCCTGAGGCACGAGACCAATTAATCCGGCGTGGTTTTTATCGCCAGGGCTCAAAGGCACTCCGTTAAGGTATATGGTACCGGTATCAGGTTTATACTTTCCTGTGAGAATATTAAACATGGTACTTTTACCAGTGCCGCTACCGCCCATAATGCCCACCATAGTTCCCGATTCCAACGAGAAGCTAAACGGCTGCAAACCATTGACACTCTGCTGATAATGAAACGAAATATCGGTTGCTGTAAAGGTTACCCTGTTGGTGGTTTTCGACTGCTGGAAAATAGCCGCCACCTCGCTCTGATATATTACGCCGATGTTTGTACCGCTGATAATTCCGCCATTGCCAAACTCAGTAACACGGTTGCTCTCGATAGCTCTACCATTGAGTGTCAGCGACTTTTGTCCGGAATATACAAACACATACAAATCAACAGAACGTATAAACAGGATCCTCACACGGCCATCCATTTCAAGCGAACAAATATGATGGATGCCACCGCCGGTTTCTGTTCCGCTGTCGATAAAGAGAAAGTCGTGAAGGTCGCCCGCCTCCATAATGTTGTTTCTTACAAAGGCGAGGATATTTTGAAAATCTTTTCGTGAGATATTGAACGAGTCGCTCACTGTGCGCACAAAGTCAACTTCTATAGCATTGATAATGCCGTCGGTATATACATATTCAACCAACTGAATCAGCACTATAAACTTCTCTTTCTGATGCAGTTCCTCGTTGATCTGGCGACAGATTTTAAGCACCCTTACGCTATTGAGCGACACTTTTTTGCGTTCGCCCTCCTTGCGGCTGTCCTTAAGGCCCTGTTCGTCGAGATACTTGTCGAACTTGGCGAGATATGTTTCTACCAAATCAGAAGACAAAAGACGCTGCAAGTAGGCGCCCACAATATTGCGAGCGTCGTCGGTATACCGTCCGTCGTCGCGGTCGGTAATTAGTGCGAAAAGCCTCATCAGGGCGTCAAGTATCTTCTCGTTCATTTTTTACTGATAGGTCAGAAATTTGTAAATACAAATAACGTGCAAATTTAATAATTTTTTTTAGCACCATTTTTGCAACACCCAACTTAAATGGCAAAAATAAAAAAAACAATATTGTGGACAATTGAGCGGTACAATAGTTTTAAAGAACAGATGTTTCGCTTAAAACCTGTGCGCATAGAAAAAAATAAGTATATGCGCACACGTCAGCCTCATCTTATTGTAGAAACTGCCACGATAGATAAATCCTTGATTTCAAGAAGCTGCAAGATGGTTATTTTATCTTCTGCTTTAATGACTGCTTTTATAACATTTCTTACCACTATACCATCGGCAATATGGGCTTCATTGTTTTTGATAATAATCGACGTAGTGCAGTTTCAGCTACTTGCCTTCGCTGCCGAACAAAAAATCCTATACGTTTACGGATGCGATGATTTTTGGAACAACAACCAAAGCACAGGACGCAACATCAAGTTTTTAATGTGGTTTCTGGGCAAATACGGACTGCCTGCCAAGACAAGCATAGCCGAATCTGCCGCAGGGTTTGCTATTCGCAAATTGATTTCTATGCTTATGATGCGTTCTGGTGCGAGAATCCTGATTGTTAACGCCATACGCCAAGGCATAAAGTGGACGGGCATAATAGTGGCACACGAAGTTTTGTTAGACTCGTTTGATATGATAGTTTGCGTGGTGTGCGCCTCAATAGCCGGAATGGTTTCGTTCATTCAATTTCGACAGATGATACGCAACCTCGAAAAAGAACTCAGCAAATCGGGTGTGGATAAGGTTTTCAGAGAGTTTGACGAGGAGAACAGCACTGAAAATCAAGAAGATTGATTATTTAGCAAAACTTTATATTTAGTCAACAATTGCAGTTTTCAACCCACAAATTAGGCAAGCCGAAAAATTATTTTTGCATAATAATAATAAAGTGCATAATTTTGCGGCTACTACTAACTCCAAAACAAAGTGAAACACCTTATCATTATAATTACGCTAATAGTTGCCACAATAGCAAATGGGCAAACATTCAAGACCGAACTATCTATTGGAGAGGGAGTGACTACTGTCAGCACTTGCAAAAACAAGGCGATAGCTTTTACTGCAAAGGCATATTTAAACGATGTGGAAACCACCGAAGCAAAATTCTCTCTTGATTTCGACGACGGCACAATTGTCAACAACTCTACCGAAGGCACTTTTAACCACGCGTTTGCCAGCGATGGAATCTTTATGCCGATGTTAAAGGCTGAGTACAACGGACTTACCGAATACAGCAAGGTTACGGTCAAGATTGGCAAAAGTCCCGATTTCAGCGGTTTTAAAACCAACATCGACGAACAGCAGCAAGGTATCTGCCTCGGCGAAACTGTCACCCTCAATATGCCTATTAGCAACTCCACATCAGAATACAAACCCAATTACACATTTTCAGAACTCATTCCTCAGTCGGTTTATGGAAAAACATGGCAAGCCACTATCAGAGTAAAACAGTTTGACAATCAAACCATTGCAGACGGCACCGAATTAGAATCCATGGTGGTAAGGCTCAACCATCAAAAAGCAGGCGAGGTAAAAATTTCGCTCACTTGTCCATCTGGTCAAACCGCAGTATTAAAAGACTACTCTTCAAGCGATTACAAACTCGGATTAACAGGTAAAAAAGATTTCGGCACACTTTATAATTATACCTTCAACCCAAAAGCATCAGTTACACTCAACTCGGCGCAATGCGACTCGGTGCTGCCGGAGGGGGCATACAAAAGCGAAGAAGATTTTTCGCAGTTCATAGGCTGTCCGCTCAATGGCGACTGGAACGTATTAGTGGAAACTCAGTCGCTCAATTACGAAGGCTATACCGAGCAGTTTGCTATCAAATTCAACAGCAGCTTGTTAGACAACAACAAAGTATCCAACCCACAAACCTACGACACACGCCGCGCCGTTTGGACAGGAACAGGAGTTTCCGCCACTTCCGACGGCAAATGCGACGTTACACCTCAAGATTACGACGTTACACGATACAACTATCTGATTAGCGACGACTTTGGATGTTTTCACGACACCACTATATTTATCAACGTAGAAAAACCAACATTTGCCGGAGGTGGCGACAGCACCACATTCATCGGTGACGAAATAGAATTCGAAGACCTCACCACATGGGCTGCGCAAAGCAAATGGACCTTTGGCGACAAAACACCCGACGAAGACGGCAATCCCGCTCCACACGCATATTACGAAAAAGGCATTTACACCGTTATTCTTCAATCCATATCATCGTCAGGATGCACCGACCGCGACACCCAGCGCATCAACATAGTGCCACGTCCGTTGGAAATCAAGGAGGTGAACATTTTCACACCCAACGGCGACGGACAGAACGACATTTTCACATTTTTCGACCCCGAAGAATCGTTCCTCAAAAACGGCGGTCTTACAAAAATGCCTGCCAACATACGCTCTATCAAAGGCAAAATATACAACACATACGGACAAACCATCTACAAATGGGACGAAGTAGAGGCGGCAGTATTCGGTTGGGACGGCACTATCGACAACAAAGGAAACCGTGACTGTCCTCCTGGAACATATTTCTACGACATCATTGTTTATGGAAAAGACGGAAACAGCATAAAACGCTCAGGTTCAATATTTTTATACCGCCAAAAATGAAAATACTATCGGCAGAGCAGATGCGTAAAACCGACGCAGCAACAATCGAAGCACTAAAAATCACCTCCGAAGACCTTATGGAGCATGCTGGCGATTGCCTCACACAAAAAATACTAAGGCTTATCGATTATAAATCATCAGTTAAAATATTCTGCGGAGCCGGCAACAATGGCGGCGACGGTCTTGTGATCGCCCGTTTTCTATTCCACAGCGGCCACAATGTAGATTGCTATTATATCAAAAGTGAAAAATATTCTGCCGATTTTTGCAGCAATTTCAAAAAGCTCGAACGATGCAGCAAAGAAATTATCCATCAAATTGATAGCACAAATTCGTTTCCAAAAATAGACCCTACCGACATAGTAATCGACGCATTGTTTGGGTCGGGTCTAAACCGCAAAATCGAGGGCACAATAGCCGATTTGATAAAACACATCAACAATTCAAAGGCGCAGATTATTGCCATTGACACTCCTTCGGGACTAAGCGACTATGCAATTCCTGACGAAAATGATGCCGTAATCTGCGCAACACGCACACTTACAATACAATCTCCTTTTGTATCAATGCTTTTGCCAGAAAACTACCGCTACACTGGCGACATAGACATAATAAACATAGGACTAAGCAAAGAATTTATAAATCAATTAGATACGCCATTCAGCACATACGGCGAAAACGAAGCACGGTATACACTGCCCAACCGTCCGAAATTTGCGCACAAAGGCACATTCGGACATTCGCTTATCATTGCGGGAGCATATTGCAAAACTGGAGCGGCGATATTATGCAGCAAAGCCTGTCACCGCACTGGAACGGGTCTGCTCACTGTTCACATACCGCAAAAATGTATCGACATAATGCAGACAGCCTCGCTCGAAACCATGGTAAGCGCCGACAAAGGACTTGACATTATAGAATCTGCGCCCGACATTGAAAAATATTCGGCAATAGGAATAGGTCCGGGCATTGGCACTCACCCAAAAACCGCCGAAGCTCTGCACGCAACAATAAAAAAAGCCAAAGACAAACAACTGCCACTAGTTTTAGATGCAGACGCACTTAACATAATAGGTAATAATAAACAATGGCTCAACGATTTACCTACAGACACAATTCTTACTCCGCACATCAAAGAATTTGACCGCGTATTTGGAGAAAGCAAAAATAATTTGGAAAGAATTGAAAAAATATGCCAGAATACGAAACATTATTCAATAATTATAGTATTAAAAGGTGCATATACTGCAGTCGGATTACCAGACGGAACAATCAGTTTCAACACATCGGGCAATCCTGCGATGGCAACTGCCGGTAGTGGCGACGTTCTTACAGGTATCATAACGGCACTGTTAGCACAAAAACTAACGCCAAAAGACGCGGCGAGGTACGGTGTGTACATTCACGGAGCGGCTGGCGACATTGCTGCAAAAAATATAGGCACTTGCGGCATCACAGCGCAGGATATTATTAATTATATTCCTCTTGCCATAGAAAATACTAAAAAACCAGAAATTCCGTTTTGATATTAACAAATTATTTTTTAAAATTGCGCATTATTATAAATTACAAATACAATTAATAACATCACAATTATGAAAAAAATCAATTACTTAATGGCTATGTTTATAGCCGCAGTTTTATGTGTAGGACTGGTATCTTGCAAAAAAAGCAAAAACGACGACGATCCCCAACCTACATTCCTCTCAGTTGATGATTTTGCAAAATCTACATGGAACGGAAAAGACGACCGTGACCTTGCTATTCTGCTCAAAGTTGAAAGCGCTTCAGTTGCAAAACTCACCTACACCCCAAAATCGGCTGCTAAAAACACCGATCCAACTCCTGTAACTATTACCATCGATTACACCTACAATGCTTCTACAGGTGCTTTCTCTGGTAAAGGAAAAGAAGACAACTTCTCTTATTCGGCAACTTTGAAAGACCAGAAAAATATGTCGATAAAGATACCGACAGGAACTTTTGATTTGAAACGTTAATCAAAACACTGAAACTTTTAAAAACCGACGTCAGAATTGATGTCGGTTTTTTTTATGCCTTTTTCAGCTCGTTGATATCCTGTCTGATAGCCGCGGCAAGTTGGTCTAAATCAGAAAATTTCTTTTGGTCGCGTATGCGTCGGTAAAGATACACCCTAACATTCTTATTATAAATATTCCCCTCAAAATCAAGAATATAAGCCTCTATAGTAGTTTTATGCGAATCCGACACAGTGGGATTGTCGCCAATATTCACAACAGACTGATACAGATTGCCTTCTACCTGCAAAGCCGCCGCATAAACACCCGTTTTCGGAATCAGCTTATCTGCGCAGTCGGGCAAAATATTGGCTGTGGGAAAACCTATAGTTGTACCAATATGCCGTCCGTGAACAACCTTGCCAGAAATATAAAACGAATATCCGAGAATCTCAGCTGCAGAACTCACATCGCCATCTAACAATGCATTGCGAACCAAAGTGCTACTTGCCGAAATGCCGTCAAGCTGTTTAGCGTCTATCCTCGAAACTCCGAACCCAAAACGCTGTCCATATTGGTTCAAGGTTTCGGTATCACCCATGCGGTCGCAACCAAAATGATTGTTGAATCCTGACACCAAATATTGCATTCCCAACTGATTTACAAGCACTTTTTGCATAAAATCATCAGAATTTACAGCCGCAAACTCTTTAGAGAAACGATGAATCACAAGATAGTCTACGCCAGTGGTTGCCAGCACCTCCACTTTTTCGTCGGGCGAAAGAATAAGGTTCAAGTCTTTTTCAGGGAAAAGAACCTTGCGGGGATGCGGGTCGAAAGTGAGAATTAGGCTTTTGAGACCTTTTTTGGCGGCAGTTTCCACAAGGGTTTGAACAATGAGGCGATGACCCACATGAAGACCATCAAACGTCCCCACAGCTACACAGGTGCCACATTTCTGGCTCTCTGAAAACTTATCTATACCGTAGAATATCTCCATTTAAACGGATTATTTTTTTACGGCGCAAAAATAAACAAATTCTTTTATATTTTTGCACTCACAAAAACTCACACAATGAAACAATATCTCGACTTATTGCAACATATCCTCGACCACGGCATCAAAAAGCAAGACCGCACGGGCACTGGAACTATAAGCACATTCGGCTATCAAATGAGGTTCAACCTCGAAGAGGGCTTCCCATTGGTAACCACTAAGAAAGTGCATTTAAAATCAATCATTTACGAACTTCTGTGGTTTCTCAACGGCGACACCAACGTAAAATACCTTCAAGACCACGGAGTAAGAATTTGGAACGAATGGGCTGACGAGAACGGCGACCTCGGACCTGTATACGGCTATCAGTGGCGTCATTGGCGCACTCCCGACGGCAAAGAAGTGGACCAGATAGCCAACCTCATCGAAGGATTGAAAAAAAATCCCGACTCGCGACGTCATATTGTTTCCGCTTGGAATCCCGCCGACGTTGACGACATGGCTCTCCCTCCCTGCCACACAATGTTTCAGTTCTATGTAGCCGACGGACGCCTGTCGTGCCAGCTCTACCAACGCAGCGGCGACACATTCCTCGGAATTCCCTTCAACATAGCATCTTACGCACTGTTGACCATGATGGTGGCGCAGGTATGCGGATTAAAGCCGGGCGACTTTGTCCACACCATCGGCGACGCGCACATCTATCTCAATCATATTGAGCAAGTTAAACTGCAGCTCAGCCGCACCCCCTACCCTCTCCCAACAATGAAAATCAATCCCGAGGTAAAGGATATTTTCAGTTTCCAATACGAAGATTTCACCCTCGAAAACTACCAATGCCATCCTACAATCAAAGGAGAGATTTCAGTTTAAAAGGAATGGACAATTATGAATTATGAATTATGCATTATGCATTATGAATTAAAAAAATGGAAATCAACATAATAGTAGCCGCCGACGAGAACAACGGCATAGGCGCAAACAACAATCTTCTTTGCCGACTGAGCAAAGATTTAAAAAACTTCAAGGAACTAACTACAGGTCACGTAGTTGTAATGGGACGAAAGACATTTGAGTCGCTGCCCAAAGGCGCATTGCCCAACCGCACCAACATAGTGATGAGCAAGAGCGAGCAGCGTTTTCCGGGATGCTACACCTGCACATCTGCCGACGAGGTTTTAGAACTTGCCAAAAAGCACGAAAAAATCTTCATAATTGGCGGAGAATCAATCTATAAGGAATTTTTCGACCGTGCGCACCGCATCTACCTAACCCGCATCCGCCACACATTCGACAATGCCGACGCATTCTTCCCCGAAATCGACGTTGAGGACAAATGGCGCATAATGTCGGTATCCGACGAAATCCCCGCCGACGAGAAAAACGAATATCCATTCTTCTTTGCAGTGTATGAGAGAATTTAATATTCCCGACTTCCGAAGCGCAATATATCCACATCGGTCTTAGTCTTATTGGCTATTAAGTTGGCGAATACCCAACTTCAGCTAATCTCGTAAGACCTGACAACACATACGCCGCGGCAAAAAGCGACAGCCAATACACATTTTATTCATAAAAAATAGACCGGTTTTAATAAGAAATGTTGATAGTAAACTTCATCGAGCAACTATAATTAACATTTTTTAACACAGCAAACACAATCAACAAATGGCATTTAATGTTATATTTGCATTAAAGTAAAATTAATTTAGTATTCATAAAAAAAATTACAAAACATGAAAAAGAGAAATTATTTATTAATGTTATGCCTTTTTATGGCAATGTTGTGCACCACAACTATTACTTCTTGTAGCGATGACGATGACGACGACAGCTCCCCCGCATCTCTCGTTGGCACATGGAAATCGGTTTCAGGTTCAATGGGAGAAATTGAATTTCCTTTCGATGACAAAGACTATATGCTCTTGGAAATCACAGACAAAACTATAACCGATAAATCATTCAGCCAGGGTGTTGAGGAAACAAGCCAAACCACAACCTTCAATTACACCATCAAAGGTAATACTATTTATGCTGAAGGTGAAAAATACGCAGAATTTTCTTTAAGTGGAAACACTCTTACACTATCTTCTAGTGAACTTGGAGTTGTTGTAAAAACAGTTTACAAGCGCCAATAATTGTAAAATCTTATTATAAAAAACGGCAGAGAGCAAAACTCCCTGCCGTTTTTTTGTTGTAATTCTTAACTATCCAAAATAGATATTTCACTCAATATTGCTTTCTGCGGAAAGCAAAATTTATTCAAAAATGCTTTTTGTAGAAAGCAAATTTTTATTAATTTTGCTTTTTGTAAAAAGCATAAATTTTTGAAGATATGGAGGTATTATTTGACAGACAAGATGTTATGCTAAGAGCAACGTCGACGGATATTGTAAGGACGTTTATCAATAGCGTAAATTGGTCGGCTCAGATGCTCTGCATCAGAGGCGCAAGAGGTGTGGGAAAATCTACACTACTGAGGCAATACATAAAGCAAAACTTTGAAAATAAAAGCGATAAGGCTTTGTATTGTTCGTTAGATTGGGGATATTTCAGTCAACACTCTATTATTGAAGTGGCAGATAAATTTTACAAAACCGGCGGTGAGTTGTTAGTATTAGACGAGGTACATAAATATGACAATTGGAGCCGCGAGGTAAAAGAAATCTCCGAAACATATCCTGCATTGAAAGTGGTTTTGAGCGGTTCTTCGCTGTTAAAACTCTTGGATGGCGACGCTGACTTGTCGCGACGATGCCGTAGTTATTATATGCCGGGGCTTTCGTTCCGCGAATATCTGCAATTTTACAAGGGAATAACGCTTAGGTCGTACACATTGGAAGAAATATTAAGCAACGCTAACTCAGTTGCAAGAGAGATAAACTCGCAATGCCGTCCGTTGGAACATTTTCACAACTATCTTCAATACGGCTACTATCCGTTTTATTTATCAAATCCCATTGATTATTACCCACTTATAGAGCAGACCAAGAATTATGTAGTCGACGTGGAACTGCCGCAACAGCGTAATGTAAACACATCCAACTGCCGCAAAATCAAAGCGTTGATTAACGTTTTGGCACAAAATGTTCCTTTTGATGTGGATATTTCAAAACTTGCTCAATCAACCTCATTGCAACGCAACACAGTGCTCGAATACCTCAACTATCTCAACGACGCCAAACTTATCAATCTGTTGTACAGCGACTTGATTTCTGTAAAAAAAATGCAAAAGCCCGACAAAATTTTGCTTGAAAATCCGAATCTTCTCTATGCGCTCGCCACCTCTCCTGTGAAAATAGGCACAGCACGAGAATGTTTTGTGGTAAACCAACTATGTGTGAATCACACTGTTGAATACGGCAAACAGGAAGGTGACTTTAAAGTTGACGGCAAATACACTTTCGAGGTAGGCGGCAACGGAAAGACTTTCAGGCAAATTGCCGGAATATCAGACTCTTTTATTCTTGCCGACGATATTGAAAATCCACGGGGCAACAAACTACCCCTGTGGCTTGTAGGTTTTTTGTATTAGAATCACCCTCTCCAATCGCTCCTAACCAATATCTTCGGCGTAATCCATTTGCCTTGAAGCAGTTTTGGATCGATGATGTTGTTGTCGTAATCTAAATATTCGCCTTTGGAGTTCTTCTTTATCTTGTAGCACTGACCGGTGACTACGGTGGTGCGGACTATCTGAACCAATTCGGCGTAGGTGGCTTTGCGGTGCTTGATGCCGATGTCTGCGCCTTTTTGGTTGTTGATAAAATCCATTTCGGAGTCGATGCTG
>JAGCYI010000026.1 GCA_017960885.1 Bacteroidales bacterium | reverse complement strand
CCGCGGTGGCAATCTGCATTTTGATGTCGGTATTTTGTTCGGGGTCGTGCACCTTGCCGTCGAAACGTATGAAGTAGTGCCCCGACGAGATGAGGTCGGCAGCGGGTTTTGACACGTAGGTGTTTTGAGCCGATGCGGCGAAAGGCATCAATAGCATTGCCGTAGCAATAATGCGGGTTGTTATTCTGTGCATAGGGTTGTGGTGTTTTGATTGTTTTTTTACAAATATAAAAAAAAATCAAATCTGCGCATCCGAATCTCAAAAAAAACATCAAAAATATTCCTTTACAGCAAATTCAAACTGTTGGATGAATATTAAATACTGAACATAATGAACAACAACTTTTTCTGTTATAGGGCGTTAATGCCTACACAATTAATCTATTTTTTAACCAAAATGCTACAACTATGAAGATATCAACACTTTTGACCGCAGTTGCGCTTGTGTCGGTGTGCTCATCTGTGGAGGCACAAAATTGGGCCGACCGCCTTAAAGAAAAAGCCGAAAACGCCGCCAAGCGCACAGTTGAAGACAATGTGGAGCGCAAAACCGAACAAGCCGTTGACAACGCTATGAACCCCGGACGAAACAAAGACAAAAATTCTAACAAGGGTAAAAACAATCAAAGCAACGATAATGATTACAATGAGTCGGAAAACCAAGTAGACAACAATGCTCCGAAAAGCGACCCCCGCAATCCTAAGGCGCAGATTTCGTGGAACAGTTACGACTTTGTGGCTGGCGACGAAATCATCTTTGAGGATGATCAAGCCAACGAGCAGATAGGAGAGTTTCCCTCTAAATGGGACGTTTTTGGCGGTTATGCGCAGATTGCCGAACTCAACGGTGTAAAGTGTATTTCGCTTTCCGACGATGGCGAAATTACTCCGCTATTCAACGACAACAAGCCCTACCTCACCGACCAATTTACTATTGAGTACGATGTTTACATTGTTTATGGTCCTGATTATAATACCGCATTCAATCCTCATAGTTGGCAAATTACTACTCACCTGCCTCACGGCGACAAAATTAGAAGCGATAATGGCGGTTTTAGTTTTCATCATCAGGTTTCTACCAATGAGGATGCCAAAACTACATTAAACGATGCATATTTCGGTTACTATTGGCCTGTGCCAAATAGTGATGAAACCCGTAGCGGCGATGCACGTCTTGATGGTGTGGCAGTTAGTGCTTGGCATCACGTGGCAATTTCGTTCAACAAACGCGCCTACAAGGTGTATTTCGACGAGCGCAGAGTGGTTAACATTCCCAACGCCGCCAAGCCGACTTACTTTTGGATTGGCTGTAATCAAAACGACGCCGTATTCTTCATCAAGAACGTCCGTATTGCCAAGGGCGCAGTGCCGCTTTACGACCGTATGTCTACCGACGGCAAGATTATCACCTACGGCATCACTTTCGACATTGGCAAATCTACCATCAAACCCGAATCTATGGGCGAAATCAACCGCATTGTTAAACTTATGAACGAGAATCCCGACCTAAAATTTGAGGTTCAGGGACATACCGACAACACCGGCAATGCAGCGTCAAACCAAACCCTTTCGGAGCAACGCGCCAAAGCCATCGTTGCCAAAATGGTGGAAATGGGCATAGCGTCTAACCGTCTCACCGCTGTTGGTAAAGGTCAAACCTCTCCCTTAGCCGATAATTCAAGCGACGAAGGCAGGGCTAAGAATAGGAGAGTGGAGTTTGTGAAGAAATAGTCTTCCGCTTTTTTAAAACAGGAATTATGATATTAAGGCAGTGCACCGGGCGGCGCACTGCCTTTTTTTTGAACAAAAATTAAGCGAATTAGGACTGTTTTATTCTATAATTCTATCCTTTAAATTGCACCAATCTTTTGCTTGCCAATTTTGCTATGGCTTTACGGATTTCTAAAAGAATGCAATCGGCAGATTGTCCACGTTTGAGTTCTAATGATTCAAAAGGTTCGCCCCCTACCAATCGTTGCCCGTTGATAGTGATGAAAATTCCTGCGTGAGATTTAATTTTGTAGTAATCAATTGGTTTTACGCTGTATTTGATGTCGTCCTTTAATGTATCAATTTTGAGTTCTTTGATACTTTCAGTGTTCATAAGTGCGTATGTGGTGGGAAGTTCGCGGCATACCATCTTTATGTCATTTGAAAATGATTCTGCTTCGGCGCGTAAAACCGATATGTAAGTTTCGTGGATTTGTGGGCGTAGGTTGAAGGCTGCCGAAGATACCACTCCGTCGCTAATCCAAATACTTTTGAGCAGGCGTGCTACATTTCCTTTGTAATCATCCATTTATTTTTCTTATGATTTTTAGAAGATTAGCCGTTGTGGCTTTTTCGTGGCTACCACGAAGATGTTGGCTTATGTATGAAAACTCTTTGCAGCCAATGCTGATTGTAGCGTCGCAAGTTTTGTTTTCTAATAGTATTGTGCCGTTGGTGTCAGGAAATATAACCCATTGTCTGAGGTCGCTGTCTTTTGATTTTTCTAATAGACGCTTAATGTTGCTGATTGCCTGTTTTTCGGGAGGAATCGCTCCCTCATCGTCCCAATCGTCTTTTAGTGAGCATAGTTCCTGTATTCTCGCTTGATGACGAAGGTAAGTTTCGCTTTTGGCTTGGGTATCTTTGCGTACTAATACCTGTGTTATGCCTGAAAGCGACTGAATAACACGTCGAAGGGGTGTTAGCAGCGACTCGTCCTCTAATTTTATTACCATTTCTACCATAGAAATTCTTTTTTTGCAAAAATAATAATTATTTCCTAATAAGCCTTGAATACGAGGAATTATTTTTACAGCACCGATCCACATTCGGTGCAGAATTTACCTGTGCCGGGGTGTCCGCAATGTGGGCAGATTTTTGCGCCTTCGGGGATTTCCTGCACTTGGGGAGGGGATGGTGGCTGCGGCTCGGAGGGGAGCAATGGGTTGCTTGTAATACCATTCTTTTGCATATACTGCATCATTTGTAAGGTGAAAGGGTTTATTTCCTTGGGGTCGGCTTCTTCTTTTACAAGTGTGGCGTGAGAGACACATTCGTTCAAAAGTCGTATATATTCCTTTGTAATGTCGCCGTAGCCGCGTTGATGGGTTGCGCTAAGGTCTATCCACCGGTGTACGTGGCTGTTGCCACCTATGCTTGTGTCGTTGAAATTTAAACTGATGCTTGACGATGCCGAATAGTCGTACATCTTGAAATTGGGGTCTTCAATGTATTTAAACTTTTCCCACGCTGCCATATTCTCCCGCTCTACCAATTCGGCGATAGGTTTGAGGAGTTCGACAGGCGCGGTGTAGGTTTTTCGGACTTCCGGCTGAAAGCACTCTTTGTCTGTTTTGGATATTTTAAGGGTGTTTTCT
This sequence comes from Bacteroidales bacterium, assembly GCA_017960885.1. Taxonomy (GTDB): domain Bacteria; phylum Bacteroidota; class Bacteroidia; order Bacteroidales; family UBA3824; genus UBA3824. Next base: position 1,640 of record JAGCYI010000026.1, on the reverse strand, counting down.
GAGGTTTTATTTATGGTAAGTTCGTGGTAGGAGTTGGAGTTGTACATCATTCCGTTTGCTGCACGGAAATATTCGCAGCCGGTAAGTTCGCCGTGAGGCTCTTTGGGTAGATGTTCGGAAATTTTATTTTGCTTAATGAGGTCTAATGATAATGCGTTGTATACTATACGGCTTTCGTCTGGTGCAATGTGTGTGTGTATGTCGGTTTTGGCGGTGATGCCTATGGTGGATAGAAAGTTTTCTACCACCTTACCGATTGCATTGTCGGGGTTGGCTATGAATTCATCGTCGTCGATTGTGCGGTTTTCGGCGGCGTCGCTGATTACTTGGACGATGTTTTTGGGATGAAGTTCAAGTTTTAATGCATCTAAGTCGGGGTAACTGTCTTGGTCGTAAGCGGTTACGTTAATAGTTCCGTAGCAGCGGAAAAAAATATAAAGACCTTCGTCGCAGTTTTTGTGTGCGAATTTGAGCGGGGTGGGAGTGCCGAAATGGGTTATAATAGGGGTCATAGTGTGGTATGTTTTTTAGGTTTTTGAATTAATAATTATGGGCAAAGATAAGAATTAAAAAAAATAAAAAAAATCCTTTTTTTTTTTATGGAATTTTTGTGGAAGAGTTATCTATATGGCAAATGTTTGAATAAATTAACTAAAAATTTTAAAAGATGAAAAGATTACTGATAGTATTTATTGCCTTGGTTTTGATATTTTTTATGAGTTTGGCACTAACGAGTTGCGGCGGTAATAATGTAAGGATTGTGATAAGCAAGTTGAATGCAGAGTGTCCCCTCGACCTTGGCAACGGTTTTACACGTTCGTCGGCGTTTATTGATGGCAAACAGGCTTTTATCACCTGCGTGGTTGACTCTAATTTAACATCTGACAATTTTGAGAAAAACCTTTCGGTTAAAAAAGCCACTCTGTTACAAAATCTCAAAAAAGATGAGTCGTTGTGTACAGTTTTGAAAGATTCAGGCACCGACATCGTTTACCGCTACAAGTTTAGCGATGGCACAGTAGATGTGCTAATAGCGTGCGATGAGATGTAGTTATTCCTCCACCTTGGCCTCAGCCAATATCTTATCTGCGGCACCGAGGTTTTGCTCTACGTATTGGCGGGAGATTTCGCCGGCGCGTTTTAAGAGGGCTTCGTCGGTGAGGTAGCGTTTGAATACCGAGTAGAGTTCGTCGGCGTTGCGGATGGTGCAGGCACTACCGAGCGAAACAAGGTCTACCGCCTCTTTGAATCGCTTGTAGTTGGTACCAAAGGCTACGGGAATGGAATATGAAACTGCTTCCAAAATATTGTGAATGCCGCTGCCGAATCCACCGCCTACGTATGCTATGTGGGCGTATTTGTAAAGGCGGGCTAACATACCGATATTGTCGATGATGAGCACGTCGAATTTGCTAACTGTGGATTTTTCGGCCTTTGAAAAGCGCACGTGAGGCAGCGATGTCATTTTTTCGATAGCCGAAAGGTGTGCCTCGTGAATTTCGTGGGGGGCGATTATTAATCGAGTGTCAACGTCGTTTTTGAGGCGTTCCATAGCGGCGAAAATCAGTTTTTCGTCGGGCGGCCAACTGCTGCCTGCCACTATCACCTTGTGGTCTTGGCAGAATGCGTCAACGAGCGGG
>JAGCYI010000180.1 GCA_017960885.1 Bacteroidales bacterium | reverse complement strand
TCCAATTAAAATAGCGAGAATATGGAAACAGCTTTCTATCAGCCATATACGGAGGAACAACTGAAATCTCAACATGATGCAGGATAGAATCGGCAACAATCCTCTGGCGCAATTTTTCGGGAACAACCGAAACCGTATTTACCAACTCACCGTCTTCGGGAAACAATTTATACAGCCTGTGCGCGGCATCAAGTTCGCCATCGTTCAGCAAAAGTATCTTGGTGTCGAAGGAGCAATAATCCGAATTTTGCAATACATCGTTGATATATAGGCGTTTGCTATAAATCTGAATCTTGTCGCCAGCCATAGCCACACAACGTTGCAACGACTGACGTGGAACACTGCGTTTCTTATCCAAAGGATTGTCTATCAGAAGAAAATCTCCAACTTTGATATTCTCAACCTTTTTTGTATAAACAATATCGCCCGACGAGGCAAAAGGATACATAGCCCCGCCACCCAATGCGAACAGATGACTATGTGCGAACAGATAAATACCTATTGCACAAACAATTGCAACACCAAACGGTAATAACCAACGATACAAAAAAGATTTCAACTCAGAATTTATTTAATACCCTTGAAAACCCTGCTCCAGCGTATCGACGAGGGGAACGACTTGTCCTTGTCGGTAGACCACCAGATAAACAGAGCCTTGCCAACTACGTGATCCTCAGGAACAAAGCCCCAGAAACGCGAGTCGGCAGAATTGTGACGGCTGTCGCCCATCATAAAGTAGTAGTCCATCTTGAAAGTGTAACTATCTGCAATGTTGTCGTTTATGTAAATAATTCCATCACGTACAACAAGAGAATTGCCTTCGTAAGTTTCGATTATACGGCGGTAGAGAGGCAGCGTGATGGTATCAAGCGAAACGGTTGCACCGGCTTTGGGTATGTAGAGGGGACCGAAATTGTCCTCGTTCCAACGGTAATTGATATTGTGCGGGAAAATATAGCTTTCCCTGAAATTCTTAGGACGGATAATCCGCTCAACCATCTTAACGCAATTGATAGCCTTCACACGTTCAACATTCTCTTTTTTCAACGGTAACACTAAGATATTCTGCGGATTAACTTGCGAAAGCTCGGGGAAAAAGCTGAACAGGTCTTTTGAAAAACGGTGCGCAACCTCGAGGTCTTCCTGCGAAATTTCCATCTCCTCCAAAACCAACGGATTAATTGGATTGCCATCGGTAACTATCACATATTTATATTGGCGTTCGCCTATGTCCTCTTGGGGTTTGCCGTTGATATAAGCCTGACCGTCAATAATTTGAAGACTGTCGCCTGCTATACCGATACAGCGTTTGATATAGTTTTCGCGCTTGTCGACAGGACGGTAGATAATGTCGCCGAAATATCCTGTGTGCACATTTCCGTTGTTGTCGACCACACGGTCGTTGACAACAGACTCGCGCCCAAACTCCCTACAGAGCGAATAGTAGCTGGTAGCCTGAGAGTTAAGACATACCGTATCACCCTCGGGAAAGTTGAACACCACCACGTCGTTGTTCTTGATTTCGGTCAATCCCGCCAGACGGTGGTAGGGCCATTTTATCCACTCCACAAACGACCGAGAGTCCTTGGTAAAGGGCATTGTGTGATGCACAAACGGCACAGAAAGCGGAGTGTTGGGCATCTTAGGACCGTAGTGGAACTTGCTTACAAACAGGTAGTCGCCCACAAGCAGCGACTTTTCCATCGAAGATGTGGGAATTGTGAATGCCTCAATGAAAAAAACACGGATGATGGTTGCCGCTACCACTGCGAATATCAGAGCGTTAACCCATTCCACAAGTTTCGACTGCCTCTCAACACCGCGTTTTTTCCAGAAAGTCCAATTCACTTTTTGAGTGATACAGAAATCGAAAATGATGGGCAGACCTAACAGCAGCCACCAGTTTTGCAGCCAAATTACAAAAAATAAATATATCACCGCGTAAATCGCAAATTTGATCCACGGGTTCATTGGTTTTCTTGTTTTCTTTTGCGGTTTGATTTCTGTATTCATCTTATAATCAATTAATTAGAATTGCATTAAATCGTCCATTGTATAGAATCCCGACGGTTTGCCAACCAAAAACTCGGCAGCGAGAACTGCTCCGAGAGCGAGGCCGTTGCGGTTGTGCGACGTGTGCGTGATAGTAATATCCTCGATTGGAGAAGTGTAGTTGACAGTGTGAGTTCCGGGAACTTCGCCCTCGCGAACAACGTCGATATATATCTGTTTGTCAGTGGGTTTGTTGTCCAAAGTCCAGCTATCTTTGCGCTCAACGTTTTCGAGAATACCCTCGGCAATGGTGATGGCTGTGCCGCTCGGCTTGTCGAGCTTGTGTATGTGGTGGATTTCCTGCATACTGATATCAAAATCAGAATAGTGATTCATCAGTTTAGCGAGGAACTTGTTGACACGGAAGAAGATGTTGACACCGATAGCGTAGTTTGACGAGTAGAAGAATGTCTTGCCCTCCTCCTTGCAAATGCGCTGCACTTCGGGAAGTTTCTCAAGCCAACCAGTAGTGCCGGACACCACGGGAATACCAGCGTTGAAACACTTTATATAATTGTCGAAAGCCGCGTCGGGACGTGTAAACTCAATTGCGACATCGGCCTTGCGCAAATTTTCTGCTGTAAAATCCTGGGGATTTATAAGGGCGTCGAGAATAAGAACCACCTCGTGACCACGCTCCTTGGCTATCTGCTCGATAACGTGTCCCATCTTGCCGTAGCCTATAATTGCTATCTTCATGATTTGATAATTTTTTGGGTCAGTATTAAAACAAAATTAGGCTGTCGCCGAAGAATTATCATCAGTGACAAACCCATTATTACAAGTTAACTAATATCTAAAAAAAACCGTACGTAAAACAACTTAGTTATTAAAAAATAGTTAAAACAATAATTATCAACTACTTAACAGAGTTAACAACAGCTTCGAAAGCGTTAGGATTGTTCATCGCTAAATCAGCAAGAACCTTGCGGTTCAATTTGATGTCTTTCTTGGCAATCTTACCGATAAACTCGGAATAAGACATGTTGTAACCTCTGACTGCTGCGTTGATACGGGCGATCCAAAGAGCGCGGAAATTACGTTTTTTCTTCTTGCGGTTTACATAGGCGTGCAAGAGGCCTTTTTCGTAGGTGTTTTTGGCAACGGTCCAAACGTTGGAACGGCAGCCGAAATAACCACGGGTAAGTTTAAGGATTTTTTTCCTTCTGTTGCGCGAAGCAACTACATTGACTGATCTTGGCATAATTTAAAACTTTTTTTTGGACAGGGGCGGCAGTTGGGTTTGATTTTTAACGTTCTGCACTTAGCTGCCCGCAGTCCGGGTTAAACTTAATTAATTAATAAAACCGGAGAATTTCTCCAATACTATCTCATCACGAGAAGCTCTTTTACTGCTCTTTCATTTGCGCCCTCTACCAAGGCGAACTTAACGAGGTTGCGTTTTCTCTTAGTCGACTTTTTGGTAAGGATGTGGCTATGATAGGCATGTTTTCTCTTTATCATACCCGACGCAGTAAGTTTGAAGCGCTTTTTAGCAGCGCAGTTGGTCTTTGTCTTTGGCATTTTCTTATACTTTTATGTAGTGTTTAACGCACGGTTCTAATTATTTCTTTTTTACAGGCGATATCAGTATCGTCATCTTCTTGCCTTCGAGAAAGGGCATCTGGTCTACCTTGCCGTACTCTTCGAGCTGGTCGGCAAATTTCAGAAGCATTATCTTGCCCTGCTCTTGGAACAATATCTGACGTCCTTTGAAAAATACGTATGCACGTACTTTGTCGCCGTCGCTGAGGAACTTCTTGGCATGATTGAGTTTAAACTCAAAATCATGGTCGTCGGTTTGAGGCCCGAAACGAATCTCTTTAACCTGTGTTTTGGCTGTCTTGGCTTTCTGCTCTTTGAGTTTACGTTTCAATTGATACAGAAATTTCTGATAGTCAATAATCTTGCAGACCGGCGGGTTGGCGTCGGGCGAGATTTCTACAAGGTCTAATCCCATATCCTCTGCCATACGCAGAGCTTCATCTCTTGTTAGAACAACGTTGTTGTCCTGTACATTTTCGCCCACTACGCGGACTGTGCGGGCTTTAATCCGCTCGTTGATACGGTGAGCGGGTTGTTCGTTCGGTTTAGCTATGGCTTTGTCCTCCCAAAATTAAGTTAATATTTTTGTTGTCTGTTTGTTTTTTATTACTCTTCCGGATTTAACTCCTTATTAATTTCGTTCTGAATGTAGGCTTCAAACTCTTCGATGGTCATTGCACCGAGGTCTTGTTTGCCTTGTTTGCGTACCGAAACTTTGCCTTCGGCTACTTCTTTTTCGCCAACAATCAACATATACGGAATATGTTTGGTTTCGTTGTCGCGAATTTTGCGTCCGATTTTTTCGTTGCGGTCGTCAACCTCTGTGCGGAGGTCGGCATCGTTGAATTTTTCCGACAATTGGTAAGCATAATCGTTGAACTTTTCGCTGATGGGCAATATCTGAGCCTGTACAGGTGTGAGCCACAACGGGAATTTGCCTTCGGTATTTTCGATAAGCACTGCCACAAAACGTTCCAACGAACCAAATGGCGCACGGTGAATCATTACTGGACGGTGTTTCTTGTCGTCGTTGCCAATGTATTCAAGTTCAAAACGTTCGGGCAAATTGTAGTCTACCTGAATTGTTCCCAACTGCCATTTGCGACCGAGAGCGTCTTTTACCATAAAGTCGAGTTTAGGACCGTAGAATGCAGCCTCGCCGGTTTCCACTGTTGTGGGAAGACCTTTTTCTTTGGCGGCCTCGATAATGCCTTGCTCTGCCATCTGCCAATGTTCTTCGCTACCAATGTATTTCTCCTTGTTGTTGGGGTCACGAAGCGAAACTTGTGCAGTGTAATCTTTAAAGTGCAGTATCTTAAAGATATAGAGAATAATATCTATAACTTTGCAAAATTCTTCTTTAATCTGGTCGGGACGGCAGAAAAGGTGAGCATCGTCTTGTGTAAACGAGCGCACACGTGTAAGTCCGTGCAACTCACCACTTTGCTCGTAGCGGTAAACTGTACCAAATTCTGCAATACGCAAAGGTAAATCTTTGTAACTACGCGGTTTAAGAGCGTAAATTTCGCAGTGGTGAGGACAGTTCATAGGTTTGAGCAAGAATTCCTCGTTTTCGCTCGGAGTGTGGATAGGCTGGAACGAATCCTTGCCATATTTTGCATAGTGTCCCGATGTTACATAAAGTTCTTTTTGACCAATATGAGGAGTTATAACTTGCTGATAGCCATATTTTTTCTGAATCTTAGCGAGGAAACGGGTAAGAGTTTCGCGCAAAACTGTGCCTTTGGGAAGCCACAAGGGAAGACCCTGTCCTACCTTGGCAGAGAATGCGAAAAGTTCCATATCCTTGCCAATCTTGCGGTGGTCGCGTTTTTTGGCTTCTTCTAATAATATAAGGTATTCGTCCAACATTTTTTGTTTGGGGAATGCCACGCCATAAACGCGGGTAAGCATCTTGTTGTTTTCGTTGCCGCGCCAATAAGCACCGGCTATGCTTGTGATTTTTACCGCTTTGATATATCCAGTTGAGGGCAAATGAGGTCCACGGCAGAGGTCGGTGTAGCAACCTTGTGTGTATTCAGTAATTTTGCCGTCTTCGAGTTCCGAAATAAGTTCGGTTTTGTAGTTATCTTTTTTGTCAGCAAAAAATTTGAGAGCATCGCTCTTGCTAACTTCTTTACGTTCAAAAGGTTTGTTTTCGCGTGCTATCTCCATCATAGTTTTTTCGATAGCGGCGAAATCTTCGTCGGTAATTACCTTGCCATCAGGAAGTTCCACATCGTAGTAGAAACCGTTTTCGAGGGCGGGACCAATACCGAATTTTGTGCCAGGGTAGAGACGTTCCAAAGCCTCTGCCATAACGTGTGCTGCCGAATGGCGGAATGTGTGGCGGCCTTCCTCATCGTCCCACTTGTGGAAAACGAGAGTGCCGTCTTGTGTAATAGGGCGTGTTGCATCCCACGGCTGACCATTAAAAGTAGCCGATAAAACTTCTTTTGCCAGGCTGTTGCTCAGCGCTTTGACTATGTCGAGCGGAGTAGAATTATCCGCAAATTCTTTTACCGAGTTGTCCGGAAATGTTATTTTAACCATAATAAGTATATCACTTTTAAAATAATGCGGCAAAATTAGTTTTTTTTATTCTATTTAATAAAATTTTTTTTGACTTTTTTTTGAGTTACTGCAATTTTTTTTGACCGACAACAATTTATTTGCTTTATTTGCATAAAAAATTGAAATGAACCAACACAATATTAATATAGTAAAAGGGTTTGCCGAGTACATCACTTTGGAGCGGTCGATGTCTGCCAACAGCGTGGAGGCGTACACAAGGGATGTCGACAAACTTCTGTTTTACACCGAATCGGTTCTCAAAGACCGTGATTTAGAGCAGGTTACCACCGACGAACTTGCCGCCTTCATTGAGTGGATTGCACGTATCGGAATGAAGCCAAGGTCGCAAGCAAGGATTCTGAGCGCGGTGAAACAACTCTACCGCTATATGATGTTTGAGGATATGATAGAGGACACTCCCGCCGCCACTATCCAATGTCCAAAGATGGGAATGATGCTGCCTAACGTGCTGAGCGTGGAGGAGATAGACCAAATTGAGGGGGCTATCGACCTCAGCACCAACGAGGGCGAACGAAACCGCGCTATCATCGAGACTCTTTATAGTTGCGGACTGCGTGTGTCGGAACTTATCAACCTGAAAACCACCGACATAAATCCCGAAGAAGGTTTTATCAAAGTCACCGGCAAAGGCAACAAGACACGTCTAGTGCCTATCAGCCACACCGCCTTGGAGTACATCAATTACTATGTGGAAAAAATGCGCAACCACATTGCCGTCAACAACGAGAACAAGGATTATCTTTTTCTCAACCGTCGTGGGCAGAAACTCACCAGAGTGATGATTTTCACCATCATAAAACGACTTGTGGAGATTACAGGCATCGACAAAAACGTAAGTCCCCACACATTCCGACACTCGTTTGCCACACATTTGGTAGAGGGCGGTGCCGACCTCCGAGCTGTTCAAGAAATGCTTGGTCACGAATCAATCCAAACCACCGAAATATACACGCACTTAGATAGTTCGTACCTCCGCGACGAAATCCTCACCTTCCATCCCCGTAGCGACAAACGCCAACAGATACTCGATGTTACTGAAAATCTCACCGACGATATACCAGAACAAGAAGAAATTGAAGAACAAGTAACCCAATCAGAACCACAAGAGGACCAAGAAGAAGAACTTCAAGATGTTGACGACCTCTACGCATCATCATCCCCCGACGAAACCGAAACCGAAACCGACGACGACATCCTTGAACCCAACTACGACATCATCGACGCCGAAGATTTTGACGATGTGGAGGAACTGATGAAGATGAAGGAGGAGATGGATGCTAAAAATGCTGAATAAATAGAAAAGACACAATATATTATAACATTTAATTCTCACTAATTATGACAAAAAAAGCAATCATCGCCGCGCTATTGGCATTGGGCTGCGCTACCACAAACGCCCAAGAAAAACTCTTCAACAGACCAAACGTAGAATCGCCCGTTATCAACAACGACGGCACTGTAACATTCAATCTCTATGCGCCCAAAGCCGTAAAGGTAGAAGTTTCAGGAGATTTCACTAATGCTCCCGCACCGCTCACCGAGGGCGAAAACGGTGTTTGGAGTTTCACCACAGGCAAACTCGAACCTGAATTGTACAGTTACACTTTCAATATCGACGGTCTCAACGACGTAAAAGATCCCGCCAATATCTACGTTAACCGCGACATCACTTCGTATACCAATATTTTTATAATTTCCTCAGCCAAAGGCGATAAGGGCGACCTTTACAGGGTCAACGAAGTGCCCCACGGCAACCTCGCAAAAGTTTGGTACGATAGTCCCACACTCAAAATGCAACGCCGTATGACGGTTTACACACCGGCGGGTTACGACAAGGGCAAATCTTACCCCGTGATGTATCTCCTCCACGGTGCTGGCGGCGACGAAAATGCTTGGAGCGAACTCGGACGCGCCGCACAAATCCTCGACAACCTCATTGCTCAGGGCAAGGCAAAACCGATGATTGTGGTAATGCCAAACGGCAACACCAACTGTCAGGCGGCTCCTGGCGAATGGTCGAAGGGTATGTACCAACCGTCGTTCCGTGGCTCGGGCGACAAACCTGTGGCTTCGATGGAAGAGAGTTTTATGGATATTGTCAACTACATCGAGAGCCATTACAAAGTGGCAAAGGGTCAGAAAAACCGCGCAATCTGCGGACTCTCGATGGGCGGCGGTCATTCCTTTATGACCTCCAAACTCTACCCGTCGACATTTGGCTACATTGGTCTTTTCTCTGCGGCAATTCACGTAAACGGCGAGGGTAACGACACTTACGCTAAATTTCAGAAGGACACCAAGACCCAAAAACAACTTGCAAGTCTTTTTGCCGCCAAACCGTCGCTCTACTACATCGCCATCGGCAAAACCGACTTCCTCTACGAGCAAAACGCCGGCCTCCGTCGCTACCTCGACGAAAAAGGCTACAAATACGAATACGTAGAAACCGAAGGCGGACACATTTGGCGCAATTGGAGGATATATCTGACGGATTTTGCACAGAAGGTGTTTAGATAATTCAATACGTAGAAACGTCCAATGTAGAGACGTCATATTATGGCGTCTCTACAACAACAATAATCATACGCAAATACAATCGTAGAGACGTCATATTATGGCGTCTCTACAATTATCAAACGCAACACAAATGACCGACGAAAAATTCAGAAACAAATTCCGCATACCATCTGCCCGTGCGGCGTGGTACGATTACAACGGCGGAACATATTTCGTTACCATCTGCACCCAAAACCGCGAACATTATTTTGGTAAAATTTCATACGATCAAAACAACGAAGCGCAAATGGAATACACGGAAATGGGACGGTATGCAGAAGAATGTATCGGGCAAATTGGAAAATTACACAACGATGTTGATGTTCCGTTATGGGTGGTAATGCCAAACCACATACATTTATTGGTTGTGGTTCAACGCAATACCTCAGAAACGCCATCCGTACAAACGGCCACCGTTGAAACGCCATCCGTAGAGACGCCATCCGTAGAGACGCCATCCGTTGAGACACCATCCGTAGAGACGCCATCCGTAAAGACGCCATCCGTAGAGACGCCATATTATGACGTCTCTACAACAAATGCATCAATCGACGAAAAAAACGCGGTAATGCAAGGCATTGCCAATCAATGTGGTCGTTTGTCGCATATTATTTCGCGTTTCAAATCCGCCGTTTCAAAATACGCCCACAAAAATGGCATTTATTTTCAATGGCAAACGCGATTCCACGACCACATTGTGCGCGATTGGGACCAATTAAACCGAATTGCAGACTACATCGAACACAATCCCGCACGATGGATGCAGGACACATTCTATTCGGCAACCCCGTAGAGACGTCATATTATGGCGTCTCATCATTTGGCATTCCGCACGTAGAGACGTCATATTATGGCGTCTCATCATTTTGCATTCCGCACGTAAAAACGGCATATTATGGTGTCTAATCATTTGGCATTCCGCACGTAGAGACGCCATATTATGACGTCTAATCATTTGGCATTCCGCACGTAGAGACGCCATATTATGACGTCTAATCATTTGGCATTCCGCACGTAGAGACGCCATATTATGACGTCTCTACAATCCAAACCATATCGCAATAACAACACATCGGAACAATTATCCCCGTTTATCTAATACCGAACGCATTTTTTCTAATTTCGATACTATACGCAATTGCTCTGATAACGGCGGTAGGGGAAATGGGATTAAACTGAATTTCTGTTTATTTAATATAGGTAATGTTGTGGCAGAAGCATTCATCTTCAATATTGACTGAATCTCAGAAGAAATCATTACATAGTATAAATAATACGACGAAACTGAACCTAATGGCATTATAGCATTAATTTGCTGATTACAAGCACCTTCTCGTGTAATAATACTTGTTTTCCCGACAGAACCAATACAAGTAACAAGCACAGAATATTTTTTGAGAAATCTACTTTTTTGTAAACCTTCTTTGGAAAGACCATCTAACGAGCTATTAATCTCCATACCATTATCCATATCACTAGGTTTGTAAAATGGAAAATCATTTCCATAAAACTCAGGATTGGATTTGGATGGAGTAGAACCTGTTACAATTTCTCCTATCTCCCCCAATCTTACCCACCTCCAATTTTCGGGAATATCGAAAGGGATTTCGGAATCGGGAATTGGTGAAAATGTGAGAGGTTTGTATTTTTTCTGAGTGGTGGCAAAAGCCTCACGGTGTGCGGCTTTTATTTGTTCCAGAAGGTCGTCGGCACTGCCGTCGGAGGGCTGTTGCGTGGTGAGACGGCCTGAAATGGCTTCTTGTAACACACTTTTCCACAAACGCTCGCCAAGGGTGCTTTCAAGCAACGACAAACGTATTTCCGTCTTTTCCAACGAATCTATTTTCGGCAACAACGTCTCCAATTTCGTTACTATACGACGTTGCTCCGAAAGGGGTGGAAGGGGAAGCGGGATAATATGTAATGCTTTTGAAGAAAGCGCAGGCATTGCTGCGCCAACACATTCTATTCTGCCAGAATTTTTATACAAATACATTACATAATAAAAATACTTTGTTTCCAAGGGAACAAGAGCCCTCAATCTATGTAAATGGTTTTGAAATCCAATTGAATAATCGTAGTTCCAAATGGCTGTTCTACCATAGTAAGCACCACCTTCACAAACCACCAAATCTCCTTTTCTAAGAGTATTTCTATCTAATTCAGAATCAGAAAAGAACATCTCTTTTACACTGGAAAAATCAAAACTATTCCAATAAACATTTGATGTAGTAATGAATTTCATATTAACACCTTTTGTTTTATTGGTATTAGTATTACTATTCATTGTTTTACCTGTATTATGAGCAAAAATATCTCCCAACCTTACCCATTTCCAACTACTTGGAATTTTGAAAGGCTGTTCATCATCGGGTATTTCGGGACAAGACACAAGTTCCTCCGCCGTTCCTTCCGACTCTATCTGCGGCACAAGGCGTCCAGAAATTGCTTCTTGAAGTATGCTTTTTTTCAGGCTTTGGGCTATCATCTTCGTTAGTTTTTGAGAATTGATTGAATTTCAGCAAGTTGACGGTCGATTTCTGCATTAAGACGCTCGCGCTCGGCGTGGTAACTGCTGAGCAATTCGTCGGGCGGGAGTATGGTCTCCACTTCCTGCGGATATTTGCATTTGTCGAGGTTGAAATTGTCGGCGGCAATCTCCTCCGCGCTGAAACATTTTGCCTTGATGTCGCCGTCGCCGATGATGATTTCCTTGCGGTCGTTCCACCAGAGGTCTGCGGGCGCGAGGTGTTCGCGTCGCATATATTTTGTCTTGGAAAAATTCTTGTAACCTTCGGGCATATCGAGCCTGTAAAACCACGTCTCCTTGGTGTGGAAGCCCTGCGGCGCACCCTTGGCAGTCTCGTTGTTGAAAAAGAGGATGTTGGTGGCGATGCTCGTGTATGGCGCAAACACCGATTTGGGCAGACGGATTACAGTATGGAGGTTGAATTTTCGGAGCAAAGATTCTTTGAGATCTTTTTTTGCGCCGTCGCCAAAAAGAAATCCGTCGGGAATTATCACGCCCGCACGTCCATTTTCGGCGAGCATTTCGGTAATCAACTTAATGAACAGGTCGGCGGTTTCGCTGCTCTGACAGTCGAGGTTTTCTTTTGCCGCTGACGACGAAACACCGCCGTAGGGTGGATTCATTGCTATCACGTTGGCCTTGTCGGCATCGGTAACGTCGTCGATATTCTTAAATGTAAGCGAATCTACATTCTTGATGTTGGGCGCGTCGAGGTCTTTGAGCAAGAGGTTGGTGATGCACAGCACGTATGGCAGAGCCTTCCATTCCTGACCATAGACCGATTTTTGATAAAGTTTTTCGTCGTCGGCATTGTGTTTTTGCTTGGCAAGAAATTCCAACGCCGAGGCGAGGAAACCGCCTGTGCCACAGGCATAATCAGCCACAAGTTCGCCGAGTTTTGGGTTAAGGTGGTCGATGATAAACGTGGTGACCGCCCTCGGTGTGTAGAATTCGCCAGCCGCGCCCGCCGCCTGCATTTCTTGGAGCATTTTTTCGTAAATATCGCCAAACGAATGACGTTCATCAGCGTCCGAAAGGTCGATTTCGTTAATCACGTCCACCACCTGACGCAACAGTCCGCCATCTTTCATATAGTTGTTGACATCGCGGAAAACTTCTATTATAATGTCCTTGCGCCAGTCGCCGGTGGGTTGAATTTTCTTTGGCTCATCATTCTTTGATTCTGAATTGATGCCGGTATTGTTTTCGTCAGATGAATCTTCGTCGGCATCGTTTTCGGCGGGCTTAAAATACGAAATCATCCTGTTTACCAATCTGATTAAATTGCCCGCAGTGGCTGATTGGATAGATTTGCCGGATTCGTCTTTCGACTTAGCCCAGTTGCGCCAGCGGTATTCGTCGGGGATTGCGCTCTCAAAACCATCGTCGTCCGATTCCCAAATTTCTTCCTGAGCGTCGTAAACTTTGAGAAAAAAAAGCCACGACATCTGTTCGAGTCTCTGCGCGTCGCCCGACACGCCCTTATCCTGCCGCATAATGTCGCGGAGCGATTTAAGAATGTTTCCTAATGCCATTTATTTTGTATGTTGTAATGTCAAATTATTAAATTTCGTTATGCAATATTATAAAGTTCTTTTTCAATATCCAAAAGCACGTTGTCAAAAGCGTCTTTGCCGCCAAAAAGTTTGAAAATCTTTGGCGGTGTGCCAATGTTGTTGAAAGGAGCGTTTCGGAGAGTATCGCGGCTTTCAAAATCACGGATTCCAAACTTGGCATATTTTTCTAACAGGGCGTTAACCACATCCAAAGCCTTGTCTTTGAATTTAGAAAGGTAATTTGATTTGCGCACTTGGTCAACGCGCTGACGTCGCGTTTTGGGTTGCTGTCCAAAAGCCACGCAGCAAATAATGTCAAAAATATCGGCATCTTGCAAGTCGGGGCGTTGTTCGCGGACAGCCTCAATAATAGCGTCGCAGTCGTCGAACTCTTCTACAATCACCTTTTTGCGTTTTTCGGCGCTCCATCGGTGTATAAAATCCTGCAAAGAAGCATATCTGTTGCGTATGGTTTTGCGTGTAAAATCGAGAATGTCAGATACTTTCATAGTTTTACCATCGGCATCAAGAATCATAACTACCTCCTTGTCGATAGATACATAATGACCGTCGATATAGTTTTTCTTAACACCGCCATACTTTGTTGACGGTTCGTTTGCGCTATCCGAACCTTTATCATCACCGCCTTTATCGTCTTCGCCGTCGCTGTCGCCGCCATTAGAATTAGGCTCGTTGATAACCACAGGACCATCGAAATCGGGGTCGTAAAATTTTGACGTTGCCCCTCGAAAATCAAGGATTTCGAGATGATTTTTGCCGGCATCCTCACGGATACGTGTGCCGCGTCCTATTATCTGCTTAAACTCTGTCATAGAGTTGATTTCCTTATCGATAACAATAAGACCGCAGGTTTTGCAGTCAACGCCGGTGCTTAGCAACATACAAGTTGTAACCACCACGGGGTATTTATGCTTAACTGCGATAAAAGATTTGAGTTTTTTCTTGCCGTAAGTGTCGTCGCCAGTGATTCTTACCACATAATCGGGATTTTCTTGCATCATCGGGGCATTCATTTTCACAAGCAAATCTCTCATTAAGAGAGCCTCCTCGTCTGACGGACAGAAAACGATGGTTTTCACCATTTTGCCAATTTTTTCAAGCATATCGGTAATGCGCTTTGCCACAATCACCTGACGGCGCGTCCATTGCAATGTGCGGCCAAAATCTTTCTGCTCAAAATAGTTTTTAACAAACTCGTTGCCGTTGATATCCTTGGCATATTCATCGGGTCTATATCCTTCTAAATCAGACGAAAGGAAACTTCTTGTAACCCTATACGGCGCAAGAAAACCGTCTCTGATGCCGTCGGCAAGCGAGTAGAAAAACACAGGTTCGCCAAAATATTTGATATTGTTGCTGCCTTCCACTGCCTTTGGCGTGGCTGTCATACCTATCTGAGTGGCTGAGGAGAAATATTCGAGAATCTTGTGCCACTCGTTGTCTTCGCGAACCGAACTGCGGTGACATTCATCAACAATAATCAAGTCGAAAAAATCGGGTGAATACGATTCGTATGGATTAGGCTTGCCCTCTTCGTAGGTTACAAGTTGCTGATAAAGACTAAGATACACCGAATAAGAGGTTGACATCACCTTGTTTTTTAGTTTGGTCATCTCCTTGCCAAACGGACGAAAATCGCCGTCGAAGGTCTGATCGATAAGGGCGTTGCGGTCGGCGAGAAAAAGCACACGCTTTTTGCTCTTGCTACCCGCGTGCATAAGCCTCCAAATAATTTGAAAAGCGGTGTAAGTTTTGCCCGTGCCGGTAGCCATTACAATAAGTATCCTGTTTTGACCTTTGGCAACGGCTTCGATGGTTTTGTCGATGGCAATACGCTGATAATAACGAGGTTCGTTGGTGGTGTTGCTAAAATAATACGGAGCGTTTTCGATTTCGGGATATTGCGGCAAAAGATTTTTCGCTTTCTTGGAGTCTTCAATCAGAGCCGTCATTTCTGCCGGCGTGGGGAAACCATCAAGCGAAAGGTCGCGTTGCACACCGCTTATAAAATTATACTCCACAAAACCATCTCCGTTGCTACTGTAAGCAAGCGGCACATTGATTTTTTTAGCGTAGTCCATTGCCTGTTGAAGACCGAATCCAACCGCCTTGTCGTTTCGTTTTACCTCAATAACAGCGAGATGCGTGCTCATATCCTTACGCAAAAGAATATCAATCCGTTGACATTTTCGGCTTCGCACAGCCTTCTTGCCCACGAACTTGATTTCGCCGTCGGTGATTTTGTATTCAGTTTTAATTTGCGAAATCGCCTTCCAGCCTCTTTCAATCAATTTTGGCACTAACACCATTGCCCTGATGTCTTCTTCCGACATCTTATCAACATCTGCCGCCATAAGCCTAAAATTTTAAAAGTGATTCAGATGCAAATATAAAAAAAATATCCAAAGTAAAAAAAAGGGTTATTTTTTTGAAATAAGATACTTAAAGTATGAGATAATTACAACGGATAATTCTTGAAAATAATATAAACGAAAGAAAACGATTGATTCTCCAAATCGTTGGAAGCAAGTGCATTTTGAATATTATCTTCGGCACGTTGAATGGCAAGTTGAAGTTTACCATTGGCACAGAGTTTTTCTACCCAAGAAGAATCTTCTAAATATTTATTTTGCTTTAACAATTTAGAAAATTTGATATTAGGATTATCAAAACAATCTTTCATTACGTCAGCCAATTGTCCGCACACATTTTTGCACGATTTAATTAGTCTTGTAGTATTTTTGAAATGCAGCAAAAACCAATACTCAATGCAAGGCATACTTGGACAAAGTATAACGTTACTATTTCCTTTTAATTTGTTTTTAAATATCTGATGTTTTTTCAATAATGGCTTCTCTTTTGAGTTATCATTATGAATAGTCTCCCAATCAAAAACACAATAAATAACAGCATCACTATGTAACCGCAATATCTTATTTATTCTTATCGGAAATTCTTCTGTATAATTTGCTTCGTTGCCAAAAAATTGAGGATAAATATTGAATTTATAATTTGTTTTTGACGAAATATGGTTAAAATACCACCGCTCAGTGTTAGAACCTCCGCTAATGATAAACGGGAACAATGGATTCATATCTCGGTAGCCTTCCAGATCGCGTTGTTCCAACTTAGACGCAAAATAAGGCATTTCTTCTACACTATCCCGTATAATCCGTTCCATAATCATTAATTCATTGTTGCACCAAAACGCTTTAAACGATATGCCTCACGTATTGATGATATTCTATTAAGTCCGCGAAAATCAG
The DNA here is from genome assembly GCA_017960885.1 of Bacteroidales bacterium. Taxonomy (GTDB): domain Bacteria; phylum Bacteroidota; class Bacteroidia; order Bacteroidales; family UBA3824; genus UBA3824. The sequence continues at coordinate 4,068 of JAGCYI010000180.1, read as the reverse complement.
TAAGTTTATACAAATCTGTTGCACCAGATTTCTTTTTTTCTGTAAACCAAACAGAATCTTTACGTATCAAATCCCCTATTAAATCCAATAGCCCATCGTTATGAGTAGTTACAATCATCTGCGATTGAGTATCTTCTTGTTTAAGAAACTCAAACAAAATCTTCTCCAATAGTTTTGGATGAAGAGAAGTTTCTATTTCGTCAATGGCCAAAAACTCATTGCCTTTAATAATGTCAAATAATCTAGACTCAACACCAAGCATACGAAGCGTCCCTTCCGACTCTTTATCCAAACTCATTGTATAATTTTCTACACCTCTTTCGTTTTCTACCGTATGTTCCATTAATGTTTCAACCTCTTCCATTAATACATTATTCGATAAAAAATTTTTCTTAATAAAATCGGGAATGGAATCTTCTTTAATAAATAAATTTCGCCATACGTCAGGTACGGTTCTTTTATGAACTTTTGTTTTTATATTAGTTATATTAAAATCTGCATTATGAATAAAATCAAGAAGATAAGTTGACAACGCTTGATTATTCGGTAAATTCATAAGTGCTTCATTAATAAGATTATTTTTTGGGGTAACAAAATTCTTCATCATAGTTTTTAAATACACACGTGCACTATCTATTAAAGGCATATTGGCATTCACCTTTGGAAGCGCTTCAAACAAAGACATATTTTTCAAACATTGACCTTCTATTAACTCCTTAATAGTTTTACTAATTTTTATATCAGAACCAAATGTTAAAATCAAACTATTATTCTCGTATACCCGTTCAAACAATTTGATTGGCTGAGTAGTTTCATAATAAGATAGTTTTTCTAAAAGGACTTGAATTTTATCTAGGGTCAATTGATAACGATACCTCACCTTATCTACAAAAAATACTAAATCAAAAACAGTAGGCTCATTTATAGACACGAGGTCTAATTCGAATGGTTCTATTTTAGTACCATCATCAGAATCTTTTGGCCCTTGAAAACAAAATTTTAGTAAAAATTGAAAAGATTTCAATAAATTTGACTTGCCCGAAGCATTATAACCATACACAATAGCAAATCGCAACAAACGTGTATTATCGTTGACCTTAACCACCTGATAATCCTCAGCAAATTCATCTTTTGATGCCTCGAAACTAAAAGTTACCTCGTCTTTAAAAGACATAAAGTTCTTTATCGTTATTTTCTGTATCATTTTTGATAGATTTTACAATGCAAATATAAAATAAAAAAAAATATCAAACGATTTTATTTGGGAAAATTACAAAAAAAATGCAAATTTAACAAATAAAAACATAAAAACGGACTTTTACATATTTTAACGTTGGCTTTTTACCCCCTCACACCTCCACAATCTGACACTCCTCTCCCCCGCCGAACAAACTGCGCATATCCTCAGCCGAGGTGTGGGTAATGAAAATTTGCTCAAAACCGCTACCAAGTATCATATTTACAATGTTTTTTACACGGGCAGAGTCGAGTTTGTCGAAAATGTCGTCGAGAAGGAGGATGGGCGATTTGCCGCACTGACGAAGGTAGATGAATTGGGCAAGTTTGAGGGCGGCAAGAAAGGTCTTCTGCTGTCCTTGCGAACCACAGTTTTTGAGGGCGAGCGAGTTGATTTCAAATATCAAATCGTCTTTGTGAACGCCGCACGACGTGTATTGAAGTATGCGGTCTTTGTCGACGCTCTGCCGCAAAAGGGTCTCCATATCGGAGTTTTCCAATTGCGAAAAATACTTTAAATCAGGCACTTCGTTGCCGTTGCTTATCGACTTGTAATATTTTTGAAACTCAGGGGTGAAGGCGTCGATAAATGCACGGCGACCCTCATAGAGTTTTTTTGCGTTCGGTATCAAATGCATATCCCACATTTGCAGCATTGTAGGGTCAAAAACCGTGTCGGACGATTTGAGATATTTGTTGCGTTGCATAAGGGCGCGGTTGTAGTTTTGAAGCGCAGCAAGAAACGCGCTATCGTTCTGAGCCACAGCCGAATCCACAAAACGGCGACGTTCGCTGCTGCCGTCAAAAATAAGCCTTATATCTTGCGGACTGATAATCACGAGCGGAATCAGTCCAATATGATCGGAGATTTTTTCGTACTCTTTGTCGTTGCGTTTCAAGGTTTTACCCTTTTGACGGTGAAACGACAGCACAATATTTTCCTCCATTCCGTCGATTTCGTAAACGCCACGCACAGTAAAAAACTCCTCGCCATTGAGAATGTTGAGATTGTCGGCAGCGTTGATAAAACTCTTACTGAAAGAGAGATAGTAAAGCGCGTCGAGAATATTAGTCTTGCCAACGCCGTTGCTGCCGGTGATGCAGACAATCTTTTTGTTGAACTCAAACTCGCGGCTTTGGTGGTTCTTAAAATTTACAAGTGTCAGCCTTTTTATCTTCATAGTTTAGAAATCGAGGTTGAGGTCTTTTTTAAAGATGTCGAGGTTGGGATTCTGTTGGTTCAGATAGTTGTATTTATCTGTGTCGGTGTAAATTACCGCAGAACCCTTGGTGGCGTCGATTTTGGTTACCACATCAATTTTGCCGTTGCGCAACTGCTTGCGGAGATAGTTGATAAAACCGTCCTTCACCTCGTTGATAGCCTGCTCTTGAAGCGAGTTTTGAAGGCTCATCTCCAACACGTAGTTCTCTTTGATTTCGGGTATTCCCGACGAGAAAATTGCGTGCAGACGCGGCTTTTTGGTGCGGTAAATCTCAGCCAATTTTTTCCAAAGATCTGCCAATTGTTCTTGTGTAAAAGGCTGACATTCAGTTATAATCTCGTTATGTTGCGCTGCTTGTTGCTGAGCGGGCTGAACAGGTGCGGCAGTGGTAGCGGTTTTGTTTTGCAGATAATCTTTGATAGAAATCTGCGACGCTTTTTTGCGGTCGTCGATGGCCTGCTGATATTGCGAATTTGGCGTTGACACAGCAGCGGGTTGAGGTTGCGTCGGCGTTACCGTCTGAGGCTGCTGAACAGGCTGAGCCACTTGCTGAGGCATTGGCTGCTGTACAGGTTGCGCAATTGGCTGTGGTGCGGCTGCAACTTCCTGACCTGTAATCTTATTGCCGATGTTGCAGAGTTGCATAAGCATAAGTTCCACAAGGAGCCGCTTGCTCTTGCTCTCGCGATAGTCGAGGTCGCATTTGTTGGTGATATTCAGCGCGGTATAGAGGAAAGGCAGAGTAACCGACTCCGCCTGTTTTTTGTAACGGTCGCGGATACCTGCGCCCACTTCCAAAAGTTGGAGAGTAGATTGGTCGCGGCACACCATAATATCGCGGATGTGCTGACTAAGTCCGCTTACAAAGTGGTGAGCGTCAAAGCCTTTGCTCAAAATTTCGTTGAAAGTGAGCAACGAATTATTGATATCTCCGGCAAGAAAATAGTCCACAAGTTTAAAATAATACTCGTAATCAAGAACGTTGAGGTTATTGATAACATCCTGATATGTAAACTTTTTGCCCGAGAAACTCACAATTTGGTCGAAAAACGAAAGAGCGTCGCGCATACCGCCGTCGGCCTTCTGCGCAATCACATTCAAACCGTCGATGTCGGCATCCACGCCCTCTTTTTTGGCAAGATTTTGAAGGTGTCCCACAATATCCTCCACCTTCATTCGGTTAAAGTCAAATATCTGACAGCGAGATAGAATGGTGGGCAGAATCTTGTGTTTTTCGGTGGTGGCAAGGATAAATTTGGCGTGTGCGGGCGGCTCTTCCAAGGTTTTAAGAAAAGCGTTAAACGCCGCCGTAGAAAGCATGTGCACCTCGTCGACAATGTAGATGCTGTATTTTCCAATTTGGGGAGGAATGCGCACTTTATCAATTAGTTGGCGAATGTCGTCAACCGAGTTGTTAGAAGCGGCATCAAGTTCGTGGATATTGTACGAGCGGTTTTCGTTAAACGCACGGCACGACTCGCACTCGTTGCACGCTTCGAGGTCGTCGGTAAGGTTCATACAGTTGATAGTCTTGGCAAAGATACGCGCACAAGTGGTTTTGCCCACACCACGCGGACCGCAGAACAGATACGCCTGCGCCAACTGACTG
>JAGCYI010000179.1 GCA_017960885.1 Bacteroidales bacterium | reverse complement strand
TTGCCTATTGAATATTCCTGTTGGAAAATTTTACCGTCGCGACGGATAACTGCCTTGAAATAAGTAGAAAGCGCGTTAACACACGAAACGCCTACGCCGTGCAAACCGCCGGAAACCTTGTAGGAGTTTTTGTTGAACTTACCGCCTGCGTGAAGGATTGTGAGCACCACTTCGAGTGCCGACTTGCCTTCTTTTTCGTGATAATCGGTAGGGATACCACGACCATTGTCGCGAACGGTGATAGATTCGTCTTCGTTGATTGTTACGGTAACATCGGTGCAAAATCCTGCGAGAGCCTCGTCGATAGAGTTGTCAACTACCTCATATACAAGGTGATGGAGACCTCTTTCGCCTGTGTCGCCGATGTACATTGCGGGACGTTTGCGCACAGCCTCCAAACCTTCGAGCACTTGGATATTTTTGGCTGTGTATTCTTCTTGTTCCTGCGTTGCAGTTTGATTTATAATATTTTCTTCCATTTGGTTTTAAAAATTCTTACTACGGTGGCGTCAAAAAGCACACCTTTATATAATAGCGCAAAGGTAAAATTTAAGTTTTGATTTTGCAATTTTTTTGAGGAAAAAATTTGAGAAACTTATCAATGATTCGCGGCTACGGCAGAAACGGTCTTAAAACAAACAAATTAGCACAAAAAAGGGACTGTTATCGCTAACAGCCCCGAAATATCATAAGTAATATTATTAAATTACTTGTTTACAAAACTCGACAATTACGGTTTTGTTGTAGAGAAATGCTCTGACAACAATACACCTTTCTTCTGCCAAACGAGAGTTTCAGGAGTAAGTTCGAGGATTGTGCAAGTGTCTGCATCGGTTTTGTATGCACCGGCATCATAGTCGTAAGAATACATCAGAAGAGTTTTATTGTCTTCCAAAAGTTTCCAACGGCCAGCTGTTGTGCTTGAGAAGAAACCTTCGCCGCTTGTGCAGCTGTAAACGAGATTAGATGGGTCATCCTCAGCTGTGCCGAAAAGATATTTGCCAGCAAAGAAGTTGCCGATCTTCTCGATGTCGCCACCCAACTGTGTGTCGGCTTTGGTATCGGGATACCAGGTTTTGTTCATAAGCATCTTAGCTTCGTCCGAAAGATTGAGTTCGGTTTTGGCGCCGCCACCGCAGCTTGCCATCAGGCTGATTACAAATGCAGCCATCACTAATGTAAGTGTTTTTTTCATTTGTGTAAGTTGTTAAAATGTTAATATAATAAAAATCGTTTTTATAGTTGAACCCTTCCCACCAAAGTGAAAATAGGTTTCAACCTTTTTGCAAATATATGCAAAAAAAAATTAAAAAGTGCAAAAATTTTTAAATTTTTTTTTACTATGCAGATAATACTTATTCAGATTTTTTTTATTAACATTGCAAAATTTTACAATTCAAAAAACACCATACATATGGCACACATAATAAACGAAATTTCAAGAACTTTCAACGAGTATCTTCTGATACCCGGACTCACCACCAAGGAATGTACTCCCGACAATGTGAACCTCCGCACGCCGCTTGTAAAATTCAAGAAAGGCGAAGAACCAGCCATCACGCTCAACGCGCCCTTTGCATCGGCTATTATGCAGTCTGTTTCGGACAGCAATATGGCCATCGCGCTTGCCAAAAACGGAGGCATATCGTTTATCTTCGGCTCGCAGAGCATCGAAAGCCAGGCCGAAATGGTGCGCAAAGTAAAAAAATACAAGGCCGGTTTTGTGGTTAGCGACGCAAACCTCACTCCCGAAGCCACTCTCAAAGACGTTATCGAACTGAAACAAAAGAGCGGCTACTCTACAATAGGTATCACCGAGGACGGAACTTCTAACGGCAAACTCCTCGGATTGGTAACCAGCCGCGACTACCGTCCAAACCGCGACCCGCAAGACCGTAAGGTTAAGGAGTTTATGACTCCGTTCTCGAAACTTATCGTTGCCAAATTCCCCATCACGCTCGAAGAGGCCAACGACATTATCTGGAACAACAAGATCAACGCCCTCCCCATTATCGACGACAATCAGAACCTCAAATATTTTGTTTTCCGCAAGGACTACGACAGCCACAAGACCAACCCCCTCGAACTTTTGGACAGCGAAAAACGTCTTCTCGTGGGCGCAGGTATCAACACCCGCGACTATGCCGAGCGTATTCCCAAATTAGTGGAGGCTGGCGTTGACGTTATCTGTATGGACTCGTCGGACGGTTTTTCAGAATGGCAACGCGACACTATCAAATGGGTGCGCGACAACTATGGCGACACTATTAAAATAGGTGCCGGCAACGTGGTAGACGCCGAAGGTTTCCGCTATCTTGCCGAGGCAGGTGCCGACTTTGTAAAGGTGGGTATCGGCGGAGGTTCTATCTGTATCACACGCGAGCAGAAAGGTATCGGACGCGGACAGGCTACCGCAATTATCGACGTAGCAGCCGAAAGAGACCGCTATTACAAAGCCACTGGAATCTACGTTCCGATTTGCTCCGACGGCGGATTGGTTCAGGATTACCATATGGTGCTGGCTCTGGCTATGGGTGCCGACTTTTTGATGATGGGACGCTATTTTGCACGTTTCGACGAAAGCCCCACCAAAAAGATTATGATCAACGGCTCGTATATGAAAGAGTATTGGGGCGAAGGTAGCAACCGCGCACGCAACTGGCAACGTTACGATATGGGCGGCGCAGCCACAATGAAGTTTGAAGAGGGCGTAGACTCATACGTTCCCTACGCTGGCAAACTCAAAGACAATCTTACAGTTACCATCGATAAAATCAAGTCAACAATGTGCAGTTGCGGCGTTACCACACTTCCTCAGTTGAAAGCCAACGCCAAGATTACCCTCGTATCGTCTACGGGCATTATCGAAGGCGGCGCACACGATGTGGTGCTCAAGGAACAGAAACAGTAGACAATGCATAATTCATAATGCATAATGCATAATTAAGAGTGCAGATTGCATAATTAAGAATTTAAAGCACAATTTCTTAGAAAGTTGTGCTTTTTATTTATACTTTCCGTTCCACAGTCTGTCAATAGTCTCCTTGGCTTTGGATTCGGCGGGGTTTTCTTGGGGATGATAGAATGTAGTGCCGCGGATTTCGTCGGGAAGATATTCCTGATTTACAAAATGACCGGGGAAATCGTGGGCGTATTTGTAGTCCTTGCCGTAGCCGAGTTGCTTCATCAGTTTGGTGGGTGCGTTGCGAAGGTGGAGCGGCACAGGAAGGTCGCCTGTTTTCTCCACAAACTCCATAGCGGAGTTGATGGCGTTGTATGCCGAGTTGCTTTTAGGCGAATTGGCAAGGTAAATAACTGTTTCGCTGAGCATTATGCGCGATTCGGGATAACCCACGGTGTTGACGGCGTTGAAACATGCCTGCGCCAAAAGCATAGCGTTTGGATTGGCAAGACCAATATCCTCGCTTGCCGAAATCACAAGGCGGCGGGCAATAAATTTCAAATCCTCGCCACCTGCAAGCATACGCGCAAGCCAATAAACGGCGGCGTTGGCGTCGCTGCCACGGATGCTCTTGATAAAGGCGGAAATTATATCGTAGTGCATCTCGCCGTTCTTGTCGTATGTGGCAAGATTTTTTTGCAGACGCTGCATCACCACCTCATCGTTGATAACCACAGTGTCGGAAGTTTCGGCATTGATAACAATCTCTAAGATATTGAGCAACTTACGGGCATCGCCTCCGCTCTGACGGAAGAGGGCTGTGGTTTCTTCCACCTTGATATTCATCTTTTTGAGTTCGGAATCGTTGTGTATGGTGTTGTCCAAAAGACGTTCAAGATCCTCTTTTTCAAGCGGTTTGAGCACATAAACCTCGCAGCGGGATAGCAACGGAGAAATCACCTCGAAACTCGGGTTCTCGGTGGTGGCGCCAATAAGTGTGATGATACCCTGCTCCACGGCGGCAAGCAGCGAATCCTGCTGGCTCTTGTTGAAACGGTGAATTTCGTCAATGAACAATATCGGCGACTGAGTGTCGAAAAAACGCTGATGCTCAGCCTTGTCTAACACCTCGCGCACATCCTTGACACCGCTGCTCACCGCGCTGAGGGTATACATAGCACGGTTTCCGCTTTTGGCAATGATTTTGGCAAGGGTTGTCTTGCCCACACCGGGAGGTCCCCAGAGAATAATGCTGTGTATTCTTCCGGTTTCAATCATATTTCGGAGAACAGCCCCCTTGCCCACAAGGTGCTGCTGACCAATATATTCGTCCAAATTTTTAGGACGCATCCGTTCTGCCAAAGGTTGTGCCATATAGTGTAATCTTTTTGAATCTGATAGCGCAAAGATAGAAAAAAAATCAAATTCTGATACCAACAAGCGTCATATCATCTACTTGCTCGCGGCCGTTGATCCACAATTGAAGAGATTGGTCAACATACGTACATTGCTGATTCATAGGCATATTAGCAATACCAGTTAGAAGATTCAAAAGATTTTTAGACAAAAGTTTTTTACCTTCGGGAATATCAAAATGTCCGCCGGGCTGATCCTGAATGCCGTCGCTGCAAAGGTAAACCATATCGCCACTCTGCAACTCCTCTTCTTTGGTGGCAAAATGGGCTTTTTCGTTAAAATATCGTCCCACAGGCATCTTGTCGCTGTAAAGCCTAATAGCAGAACCGTTGCGGATAATATAAGCGTTTTGATAAGCCGAAGCATACACAAGTTGGTGATTTTCAATATCAAAACTGCAAATAATCATTTCAATTCCATCATAAAGCAGCGTACCCGAATCGTCTGACGTGCCGAGAGTATCTTTGATAAAATCTCGCATACGGTCGAGCACTTTGCCCGGATCGGCAGCGTCGTCCTCAGTTACAAGAAACTCTTTGAGCGACGACAAACCAAGCATCGAAAGAAAACCACCCGGAATGCCGTGACCCGTGCAGTCTGCCACCACAAACACCTTATACTTACCGCATTGCGCAGCGTAATAAAAATCGCCGCTGACAATATCGCGCGGACGGTAATAGACAAAACTTTCGGGGAAAAGCGTCTTAATCTTGCGTTCGGATGTGATGGCGGCACGCTGTATGCGCTCGGAATATTTTATGCTGTTCAATATTGCTGAGTGAACGTTCTCTATTTCATCACGTTGCGACTGAATTTCGTGTTTTTGTTGGTCGAGAATCTGATTTTTTTGCGAAAGAATGTTCAACGCCTTTTTCTTGATTTTCCACATTCGGTATACAAACACAATCAGCAGCGAGGCAAGTATCAGCACCACCAACAGAGAAAGAATGATAATCTGCATACGATGGGTGCGCACAAGGTTGATTTCGTCGATTTGCTTTTGCTCAGCCTCTTTGTAAATCAACGCCTGATGAGTTTTAGAATCGGCAAGTGCAGTGAGCGAACTATCGTTGAGATACTCCATAGCACATTCGTAGTGCATTTTTTGTTGAGCGAGAGCCTCCTTGTAATTGCCAAGTTTTTCGTAAACGAGGGTCATATATTTGTGATAATCGCGGCGGAGGTCGGGACCAGTTTGATATTTTTCGCACTCTTTAAGCACGGAGAGAGCCTCGTTATACTTTTTGTAAAATATAAGATACTTGACGTAAGCATAACGTGCAATCATATAATTGGAAATCAACCCATAACGCAGAAAATAATCGCCGCCCATCTTAGTGTAAACCAAGCAACTATCGGCATAACGTGTAGTGCCAGTGTTCTCGGCAGAGGCTATATACGCATCAGCCATATACGAATAGGCAAGGTGAAGCACATTGGCATAATACGAAAAACTGTATTTGTTTGCTTCAAGAATTTTTATGGATTTTCGCAAAAAATGTCCTGTCTTTTGATACGATTTTGTAGCAATGTAATGACATCCGAGCCAAAAATAGTCGCACGCCAAATCAAGAGTGTTGTTGGTGATAGAATCAAGTTCGATAGCCTTCATAAGATACTCCTCAGCGTTTTCGTAAAGGGTAAGGTTGGTGCTTACGCGGCCGAGATTCTGATACGAGTATGCAATCTGCGCGGTATCGTGACGGTTAATACTGCTTTCGAGCGATTGGTTGAGATAATAAAACACGCTGTCGGGAAGATGCAATGCCTCAAAGCCCTGAGCAAGATTTACGCAGCAAAACACAATCTGACGATGGTCGCGCTGAGGATTATAAAGGTTGTAACTTTTGCGCAAATGTTCGATAGAGGTATACATCTCGTGACGGAGATAATACCGCGCACCCATAACGTGATGAGCACTTGCAATCAAAAACGTGTCGGTAGGGCGGCAGAGGTCGAGAGCAGTATTGCAATAATGCAGAGCCGAATCGATATTGTAGACAATAAACGCCATATCCACATAATGCCCCGCCTTGGCACTGTCGGAAATTTGTGGAGTGATAAGGCGTTTGATGCTGTCAACAAGCACCATCGAAGGGTCGCGCGAAGGCTGCGCAACACTTACTGATAGCGTTGTAAACCACAACATTAAAGCCGATATCAAAGCCAAAAGACGGTTCATTTCCATTAATATTATCGCACAATTTTACGAAAAAATCTATGCAAAAGTTGTACCGCCATAAAAATCTACCACAGGGTCGGGATGGTTCAAAGATAAGCCGCATTGTTGATTGGCAGCACGGCAACCCGCCTTGCAACGTTGCAGACGAGAGCAGTTGGCACAAAAATCAGGCACCACCCTGCCCCACTCCGTTGCCGATGGATTATGAAAAATTTCTTCGGGATTGTTGGTAAAAATATTGCCAAGCACCACGGGCGAATGGTTGCAAAAACGCACGTTACCCATATAATCTATTGTGACAGGCCGGTGAGAAATGTCGAACGAACATGATGAAAACTGTATTCCGGGATAATCGCGCGGGTCGAGAACGCAATGCGGTGTGCATACGCTCGACAATATGGTGATTTTAGATTTTAGTGCCTCTTGAGAAATCTCTTTAAACGCGGTTTGGAGCTGTGTTTTTGTGGGAAGAACGTCAGAAGGATTGTTCACCCCCTCGCCACCAATATTATAACGGTTTAGCATAATTCTGGATATGCCCAAAGAGTGTATAAAACGTACCGTTTCGGCGGCGGTGTCGGCATTATATTTTGTAAGCACGATAACAACGGTGGGCGTTACACCATGCTCAATCAAAGATTTTATTATTGTCAACGACTTTAGATGAGAGCCGTCAACAGTGGTCATAAAGTCGTGAATTTCAGAATTGCAACTATGAATTGGAAGTTCAAACAGTTTTACACCGAGGTCAACAAGTTGCAGATAATTGTCGACAGAGGCAAAGTTTCCGTTAGAAATCACACCCACCGAAGCACCTTTGAACCTTGCTGCGAGCACAAGTTCGCCAAAACGCTCTGCCATAAAAGGTTCTCCACCAGTAAAAGTAATCTGCCTGACTTTAAAAACCTTAAATATTTGCAGCAAGGTCTTTTTGGTTTGAGCATAGGAATAAAGCAGAGGATGTTCGCCGCTATTTTTGTGATGATTGTAACAAAAACGGCAACGGAGGTTGCAACGCATTGTAGCCTCGAAACTTACAAGCGGAAGTTCCGTCTTCATGATTATTCCATATTTATCTGATAAGATTCTAAATGGAAATTAGGTTGATCTGCAGTGGTAACAAAAAACCAATACCTTCCGGGTTCGAGTTTAGTTTTTATCTCTACAGAAAAAGAACGATCGTATCGTATGGTGTCGCTATCGTTGAGCACAATACCGCCCGATTGAATGGTGTCGTTAGTTTTGTCCTTTACCAGGAAGTATGAATAATCATCAGTTGTGGGGTCGCCGATATTACCAGTAATCAAATTGGTTTTGCGTTGCACAAAATCTTCGGCATCTATTGACACAACGTTTACAGCTGCAACGTCGTAGCACAAAACCTCAGGTTCTTCGCCACCGTTACGAATAGCCACATCGTAGCAGGTAGTTTGACATCCGGGCAGACATCCGCCAGATACTATCGCATTGAGGGATAAAAGAATAGCGCCCAATTTCATCTTCTTGGAAGTGAAAAAACTAGATTTGCCCTTGCTCAAAGCCACAGCCGCCGACACAATCAAAAAAGCCGCGCCAACGAATATGACGGCCATCAAAGCCAACGGAGCTAAATATCCTTTGTTCATACATTTATATGGTTTAAGATTCGTTTATAATTTTAATTACGCAAATATACACACAATTATAAAAAAAAACAAATAATTGCGGATTAAATCTTAATGCCCACGAGCGTAATGTCGTCCACTTGGTCGAAACCTTTGCGCCATTGGGTAATAATGTCGTCGATCTTTACTGCTTGCTCATCGAGATTGAGGGTTGACAGTTCGGTAAGGATAGAGACAAAGTTGCTCGTCATAAGTTTTTTGCCCAACGAATGCTCAGAATCAGCACCACCGATCTGGTCTTGAATGCCATCGCTGCACAAATATACCATATCTCCCTTCTGCAAGGGTTCGGTAAAGGTGTCGAAATGTTCTTTCTCGATAAAATATCTACCCACAGGCATCTTGTCGCCCATAAGTTTCACAACCTCGCCATTGCGGATAATATAAGCCTTATGGTTGGCGGCGGCGTACACCACCTCCATCTTTTCAAAGTCGAAACAGCAGATAATAATGTCCATACCATCATAGACAGGCATTCCGGGATTGTTAGTAGAGCCGAGAGTCTCCTTGAAAAACTCACGCATTTGGTCGAGAATAACACCCGGATTGGCGGCATCGGTTTCGGAAACAAGGAACTCTTTGAGAGACGATATTCCCAGCATGGAGAGGAAACCACCAGGAATGCCGTGACCAGTGCAGTCTGCCACCACAAACACATTGTATTTGCCGCATTTAGCCACGTAATAAAAGTCCCCGCTGACAATATCGCGAGGACGGTAGTAGACAAAACTCTGTGGGAACAGGCTCTTGATAAACTCGTCGGTAGGAATTACAGCCCGCTGGATACGTTCGGAATAGCGCACGCTGTCTACTACGGCATTGTGCACGTTGTTGAGTTCGTCGCGCTGCGCCTGAATCTCGTTTTTCTGCTGGTCGAGCTGATAGTTTTTACGGGAAAGCACGAGATTGGCCTTACGCTTGATTTTCAACATTCTATAAATAAACACCACCTGCAACGAAATAAGCAAAAGCACCACCAGAAGCGATAATATCACCACCATCATTCTATGGCGCTGAGCGGTATAAATCTGCTCGGTTTGTTGCTGCTCGATGTTTTTTTGTTTGATAGCCTGACCGGTTTTAAAATTGGTAAAAGCCGTAAGGGCGCTGTCGTTGACATACTCCATAGCGTACTGAAACTGTTTGCGCTGCTGGTTAAACGCCTCGCGGTAGTTGCCAAGTTTTTCGTACACCATAGTGAGGTACATGTGATAATCGCGCCGGAGGTCGTTGCCAGACTGATACTGCTCCAGGTCGAGAAGCACATTCAGAGCCTCGTTGTATTTTTTATAAAACATCAGATACTTGACATAGGCGTAACGGTCTTTCATGTAATTGGCATAGTGTCCGTGCTTTAAGAAATATCCGTCGCTCTTTTGCAGATAGTATAGGCAGCTGTCGGCAAAACGCGAAAGCCCGTCACGCTCAGCCGATTCGATATAAGCGTCGGCGAGATAGACATAGTCGAGATGAAGCACCGTGGCATAAAACGAATCATTAAAGTCGTCGGCTTCGAGTATGCGGATGGATTTTTTGAGAAAATGGCCTGTTTTAGCATAAACTGTGGTCTTAGTATAAAGCATGCCGAGCCAGAAAAAGTCTGATGCCAGACCTTTGGGATTGTTGAGCAAAGAATCAAGCTCGTAAGATTTCATAATATATGTTTCGGCATCGTCGTAAAGGTTCATTTCTATGCTCTTGCGACAAAGATTCTGATAAGCGAAAGCCATCTGTATGGAATCGTTTTTTTCAATACTAACGTCGAGAGTCTGATTGAGGAAATAAAACACGCTGTCGGGAATATTGATAATTTCATAACACAGAGAAAGGGTGATATAGTTAAGCACAAGCTGCGAGAGATGTTTGTCGGCATTGAACAAAGACTTAGCTTTCATCAAGTACGGAATAGCAGAATAAACATCGCGCTTAAGAAAATATTTAGAACCCAACACTGGTAAGCACTTGCAAGCATAAGAGAATCGGAGGGACGGCAATAATCCAACGCCTTGGCAGCGTATTTGATAGCGGTGTCGCTGTTGTAGGTGGTTCTACATGCCGCCACATACAAAGCAGCTCGAGCGCTGTCGGATTTTTGTAAAGGGAAAAGGTTAAGAATACTGTCGACACGAGATTGCGAGGGATCGGCAACACCTTCTCCCGGCTGGGAAAAAGCCTTTTGCACAACAAGCAAACTCAAAAGCATCAATATGTTACATATTCTTTTCATAATCATAATACCCATCTAACTCTTAAACGCATCGACTTTATAAAAGTTTGTTTTTATCCACACGTTTCACCACAGTTACGCTCAATTCAAAAATCAAATATAAGGGCAATGCGGTGGCAAGCATTGTAAATGCGTCGGTAGATGGAGTGATGATGGCAGCGACAACGAGCACAAGCACAAAGGCGTGTTTGCGGTAACGCTTTAAAAATGTGAACTTTAACAATCCAGCCTTGGCAAGAAAATAAGCCGCCACAGGCAGTTCAAAAGCAAAACCCGTGGTAATGCACAATTCCACAAGCATATCTATGTACGAATCAATCGAAATCAGGTTTTCGATGTCGGGCGTTACCTGATACGACGAAAGAAAGTTTACCGACAACGGAAAAATCATAAAATATGCCGTTGTGGCACCGATGTAAAACAGTATGCCAGTGAAAATTAACGCACGGTTGATATATTTTTTTTCTTGGGGATAGAGGGCAGGACGGATAAAGAACCACACCTCGCCGCAGATATAAGGCACGGCAGCCACCAGCGCAGTGTAAAACGAAATGCTGATATGCGTCATAAACTGCGCCGCAAGCCTTGTGCTGATAATCTTAACCGGCTGAACGGCAAAATCCTCGTCGGCAACTCCCGCGCTGTGCGACAGATACGCCAAAAGTCTAAACGTGGGGAAATCGGTCTTAGTGGGATAGAAAACCACGTATTCAAACACAAACTCCTTGAATAAGAACACAATAATAGCCAACCCAAGCACCACCGCCAGCGAACGGATAATAGCGCCGCGCAGCACTTCGAGATGATCCCAAAAACTGCCTTCTTGGGATGCCATTATTCAGTTTTTTCGTTCTTGGAGTCGGTGGTGACCGATTTTTGATCGGTGTCTTGCACACCGTTCATACCGTCTTTAAACTCTTTTACGCCCTTGCCAAAACTGCGCATAAGTTCGGGTATCTTTGTTGCGCCAAAAAGCAGGAGTACAATCAACAGAATGACAATCAGTTCCTGTCCGCCAATAATGCCTAATAGTGTCATTTTTAAAATGTGTTTAAATGTTTATTATGGCGACAAATATACAAACAAAAATTAGATTGACAAAAATATTTTTAGGAACAGGAAGACCCCGCCGGGCGGCGGAGTCTTTTTTTTTAAACAAAAATTTAAGCGAATAAAAACGAATTCAAGCGAATTTACTTTATCATGCTGTTTGTCAAGGTTTTATTGATATCCAATAAAAGGGTTGAAAACATTGGGTTATATTGTTATGTTTTGAGAAAGTGTGCGTCAGCACTATTCTTTTTTGTAGTACGGCATATTTTGTTTCCAATATATCTCGGTATAACCATTATACTTAAGCATACTTTTAAAGCAAGCAATAAGATTTGGTTTAATTTTATTATACTCAGTTATTGCTTTTTCAATTTGTCCAGAAAAAGCAAATTCTTCAATGGTATAATAATAATTTGCTAATGTTTCATCCGTGAACAGTAAATAGTATATATAGATATTTTCAATTTCGGATAATAATAATATATAAATAGGTATTTTATAAGTTAAAAATGCAACTTCTACCAAATCAGATTTGTCTAACATTTTTATAAAACGTGAAATCGCATAATCATTGTAGGTATGACAAATATAGTTTTTGAAATCAATAATATCCTCTTTCCGCTTACCTAATAAAGCATTATCAATATAGTCATCGTATAGTTTTTCTGCTTCTGGATCTTGAAAATCAAGCATATATTTAAACCATTCGCTATCAAATGATTTTCCATCTTGTTCCCATTTTTTATAAAAGTTCAAGTATACTTCTGGATATTTTAATTTTGTTAAGAATTCTTTTGTGTATTTTGAAATCTCAAAATTATGAAAAGCATTATTGTAATATTTATTTGATTCTGCCATAATTAGAGAATCTCTATAATAATTAAACAACGACTCGGTTCTCAAAATACTATCTTTTTTTTGTTTACAAAATATGGACAACCAACCTGAAACCTTGTTCCGTGTATATTCAGCATTCATTGTATACACTTTATATATACGATCTTCTGAATATAGACGAGCATATGCCGTTGTATCATTTAACAGGTGTAATAACTCTGTTTTTAATTCCTGATTCTTATATGCGTTTTCAAAATCATTAAAATTGAAAACACCTTGAAGGCTATCGTCCAAAATACTTTCATAGCCTCCTCTATTGATGTTCGCCTTCTCCACAACTTCAAAGACACCACCTCTTGACTTTATGAGGGATAAAAGGTCAGATGCTGATAATGAAACTTGCGAATAGCAGTTACTAATTATTATAAAAGAAATAATTATAAATGATAATATTTTTTTCATTTTACAACCTCCATTTTAAACTTAAACCAAGTTTTTCTATCTATAAAATTAGATTCTGTTTGTGTTTCATTTTCTGTCACATTATTCTCCTACGCCCATCACTTGTCCTTTCTTTGATACTTTTCGGTGTAAAGGTAGTCAAATTTTTGATTTATCAAAATAGTGTCGCGGATTTTTTAATTGGCAACAGGAATTAAGTGTGGGAAACACCCCCGCCGGGCGGCGGGGATTTTTTCTTTTAAACAAAAATTTAAGCGAATGGAAAGAAATACAAGCGAATTTGTTTATCGAGGTTAAAGGTGTATAGACGTGGCATGGCGCGGTTCTCGGGGAATATACCCAAAGGTGGTTATTTATCTAAAAATGAATCATCTAAATACAAACAATACTCATCGTTTTCAAAATATTGAATGCCGAGTTTAAATTCGTTTTTGTTGTTATACAATGATATTCTCTGATTGGTTAAATCCGGGATTTCTTGTTTGAGATATTGCTGGAAGGCACAAAAAACACCAAATTTCATTTTTTCAAAATTTCCTTCAACTATTATGGCGTTATTGTCATTACCTTGAAATGAAAAAACAACATCTGCAGGAGGATAGATAATGTCGCCAACCCAAAGACTATCTTTCTTAGTTATAGTAAAACTGCCAACATTATTTGTCCAAGATACCATATCTCCATCCCAACTTATATTTACATTACTTCCTTTAAAACTGAATGCAGCCATAGTATCTTCTAAAAAAGTAATAGAACTATTTGATTCTTTTGTTTTTTCACAAATAAGTTCAAATCGTTCTTCTGTATCTTCGATACTATTACAAATATAATAATCCATAGGCAATAAATGTTTATGGTTACAATATGTTAAATAATTTGGACGAAAATCCTTTTTAATAAAACTCCATGATATTATGGTAGACCCATAACCTATTATACAAGCAATTAGGAAGAGAAAAAACAAAAAAACATAAGATTTGCCTTTGTATTGAATTATATTACGGAACAAAAGAACAGTAAAACAAGTGCCAATTACATCAAAAAACACTCGATATAAACCAATAAAATATCCTAAAACAGATAATGCTATAAGAATAAAATACAAACGACCCAAAAACCTCTGTTCAGTCCGCAATAATAAACCACATACCGTCAACCAAGTTAATGTATTGACCATTAATTCTGCGTAAGTTGGTGTAGCAACAAAATCTCCATTTTTATAATGACAAAAAGATGGATCTATACAATAAATACATATGACATATAATAACACATACCCACAAGTCACAATTGTATTATACTTACAATTCTTTTTAAAAAAAATAAATATGACAAATATGATTATCCAACCGATGATTGATGGGAAAAAAGCATAATCATTTAAACCTAATATTGTGTACATATTCTATTCAAAATTAAATTCTAAATAATCGTGAAAAATCTCAAGCGAATTTGTTTATCGGTCTACAACTTTGCGATTTCGTAGGGGGATAATTGGGTGTATTTAGAGATAACATCAATGGGCAAGCCGTCGGCTTTCATACGGCGGGCGGTTTCTTTTATGCCTTCCTCAATACCTTTTGCCATACCTTTTGCCATACCTTCTTGAATACCTTCTATGCGGCTTGAATCCATAACGCTGAGGTTGAAACGCAGGGTTTCTACATAGCGGTCGTAGATTTTGCGGTCTTCGTCGCTCAGGTTGTCAACGCGGAGTATCTCGCGTGCTTCGGGCAGGCCTGGCGCGGTGAAGGTGTCGGGTATTTCGCCGGTCTTTAAGAACGATATCCACTCCTCTATCGAACTTGATGCCAACTTGTTGAAGTCGTTGACTCTGAACAGATAGTATTCGGGAAATATCTCGCTGACGGTCTCCACTTTGAACGCCCTTTTCTGTCCGTCGGTGAGTTGGAGCACGTCGGTGGCGTCGCTCATATTCACAAAGTCGACAGTGCCGTGGTAGGCGTAGCCTTTGCCCTGTCCGAGGGTGAAATAGACGATGTTGATGGAATAGACTTTTTTGAGGTTGCGGTACGGCTCGCCTTTGCCAAGATAGTCTGTTATCACTTTCGAGGTACCGTACGCCATACGGTGGAAGTAGTCGAGTTCGTGGCTGTTTTGAATCTCAAACAGCATCAGTTCGCCCTGCTCGTCTTCGGCAAGGAAGTCCACACGGTTGAACTTCTGCTCCTCAAAGTCCTGGTTGCCTTCGCTTTCGAGTATATTGGTTATCTTTATTTTACGGTTGAATATGACACTCAGGAAGCCCTCCAAGACAACGTGGTCTGCCTTGTTGCGCAACAGGCGTTTCATCGCCCAATCGAATCTGATGTAGTTTGCCATATTCTGCACTTTAATATTCTCCGCAAATATAGCATTAAATTTCGTATTCTCCAAAAACATGGATGGTTATTTTTCATCCTCCGCCGGGCGGCGGAGATTTTTTTCTTTTAAACAAAAATTAAAACGAATGGAAACGAATTCAAGCGAATTTGTTCTTGGGGTGATGTAGAGGAATATCGCGGCACAAATTAATAATAGAGATAATAATTTGATATCCTTGTTGTTGGCAGGAACTCTTTGTTGATATAGTTTTTGTGGATTGCGATTTTGTTGTTTTCAAGCCAGTCTATTTTGAAGAAAAAGAATCGTGTGTCACTAAAACGGTAATCTACTGTATAACAAAAGTTATATTGGTCGAATCGACTGTCGGTATCATCAAACAGTTTGGTCATATAGTTCAAATTCTGTTGTTGGATAGTTTGCAGATATTTTGAGAAATAATATCGATAATCATCATTCCAAGCCTCTTTTGGTCTGTTTTCGATTCTTAATCTTAACTCTTCCTTACTTGATAAATGCTTTTTTAAATCAACTAAATAATCATTTAATTTCCAAAATCTATTGTCCCAATACAATATCCCATACGAGCGGCATACATATCTAAAACCAATAACAATAGCGTTAAGTGAATTTGGAACGCTTCTTAAATATTTACCAACTAACTGAACCTGAGTAATTTCTATTAATTTATTCAAAACTCTCCCTCTGTCTGTAGCCTCAACTAATGGATCATCACTTTGAAAATACAACGAGTTGTTGTAAAAGTCGGACAGGTCTTGGGCATCGTCTAAGGTTTCTATCAGTTTGCGATACTCCGCTGATTTTTGGCGCATTTGCGGAACACGCTCAAATTTTGATGACCATTTGATTTGGTCACGCTCTGTATCAAGGTAGTTGAGCGACAAATCGTAGTTAAGCGAATCGTATTCAGGAATATAATTGTATTTTAAAACATCGTCGAGGCAAAAATAGTAGATTTGCTTCTTTCCTAACACATTCTCTTTTATAAAACAATGATAAGGACCAGAATCGTTGACCACAACCGCACACTCTATCATATCGTTGAAGATATATTTACATACAGATTCGTCGCTAAGATACTGATTTAAAACGACAGAATCGGGATTGCCTACAACTTTGATATTTTCGGTTTTGTCAGGTTGTTTGCACGCAACCACCAACAATAAAAAGGCTAATATGTAAAAGGATATATGTTTCATTGTTTCTTGGGGATAAGAACTATATTGCTAACTATCAAAACAATAATTAATACGTAGTTGAATTTGGTGATATATTGTTCTAATGGATTTATTATCACAAAACGGTCGTCATTAAGATTAAAATAGTCTTCGGGAAACCAAGCATTCACGTCAAAAATAAATCCATATTTGCTCAATATTGGAGATAAAGTATCAAATTTGTTTTCTTTGTGACTATAAGAATCGTCGGCCATAATACCGAATTCTTCTTTTATAACTCTTCTTGCAAGGTTATTTTCCATTTCGTAATCTTCTCGATGCGCCTGTGAAATCCAATCAATACAATCCGCACCATCATATATATCATTGAGAGTTGTTCCGATATAATTTTGATCCAAATCTTGAAATATACGTTGCCCACTACCGTGAAATATAATATCAGTAAGTTCGTAGTTGTCTCTGAACCTTTTGGACGTACCCCAGAGAGTATCGCCTCGGAAATTAGATTTTGTAATATCACCGTGATAGCCGTACACAATCCATCCTCCGCATTTTAAATTATCCTTGTAATTACCTTTTAAAAAAACATAGCCGTCA
>JAGCYI010000178.1 GCA_017960885.1 Bacteroidales bacterium | reverse complement strand
TTCTTTACCGTCTTTGTCGGTGATTTTTACAGTGTAGCGGCCACTGAACGAAGGTTCGGAATAAAACTGAAGAGTTGCGCCCGAAATAGCGTTGCCATCCTTATACCACTGATAAGCCGAGTAGTTGTTGTCGTGATTATCCACAAGCAACACATCGGAATATATCTGCAAAGCCGCATTTTTGGGAATATTGGCGGTGATGGTTACGGGAGACTCCATTTCGCGATACAAATCTGGGTCGGCACTCTCGAACACTAACTTACCAGTGTAAACTCCACTCTCGATATTATCAGGAATTGTTATAACAATTGAGCCTTGGCCGTTGGTGATATCGCCGCTCACTGAAGGAATAACATCGCCAGGGAATGTAAGTTCAAATTTAGAAGACTCGCCTTGGGTAATTTTAAAATCTATAGTTACAGTTTTTTCGCTGCCGCTGCAATAATTTTCTGCATTGGCGGGGAACGAAACCTCGCCGTTGAGATTAGCGGTTATGAGGATGCGGTCATCACGCCATTGAGCCTTAACTGTAATATCTTCTGCCGGCATTGTGGTAGGTAAAGCAGGTTGCCACCCAAGAAATGTAAAACCTTTGCGTGTTGGGTCGGCAGGAGCGGTAATGGCAGAATTATAATCTTGTGTGATTGCAGCCACTTTAGAACCGCCATCAGTATCGAAGGTAATGGTGTATTGGTTGATTTTCCAGTTGGCAGTATATATTCGGTTTCCTACACTACCTTTAGAAATTGTAACATTCTGTGTTGGAACAGTTTCAGAAATTCCAGATGCCGAAGTGCCGGTCCAGCCCAAAAACGCATAACCTTTCTTCTCTGGATTTACAATAGTTATATCAGAAGAAAGGTTTTTATCAAACTCTATTGGATTGTTGGTTGCAAAAGTTGCCTCTTCGGTATTAACGTAAAAAACCTTATATTTACCAGTTGTAAAGTAAGCAGGAGCAGACTCTCCTCCGTCAATATCAGCATAGTCGTATTTAATGTGAGCTGAGGAATAACGCGTGCCTTTATCACCGATTATTTCTGTACAACCATCAAAAACACTAACTTCAGAATAAGGCAGAGAAACATATTGACCAGAGACAGGATCATTATATGAATAATTGTAATTGTTATATTTTGAAGGCAATATCCAATTATTTGGCACAAGTACAGAGGCTAATTTGCTACAGCCGTCGAACAGATTGGGAATAACCGTTACTTCTGCGCCATCAAATGATGTCAAGTCAACACTAACAAGGTTGGTACAATTTTGAAATGTATAAAACATTTGGATATCATCTCTATCGTCAGTAATTTTAAAATCGCTAAAATCGATATATTCTATACTACTACAATTCTGAAACATACCACAAATGTTATTGCCAATAACAACTCCATTATCAGGCAATTTTATAGTTTTGAGGCTACTACATCCTGAAAATGTTTCATAACCGTTAAATTTTGAAAAACTGCTCAAGTCTATTTCCTCAATACTATTACAATTTTTAAACATTAAGCCAGAACTACTATTCATATTACTAGTATTAAAATTGCTGATATCAAGATTAGTAAGACTGCTACACCCTTCAAACAGGCCATAGAAATCTTCAACAGTGTTGGTAACAAAAGTACTAAGGTTGAGCGTTGTTAGTGCGCTGCAATCTTTAAACATCCTACTCATATCAGTAACATTGTTAGTTTCCAACCCAGAAGCATCAACAGAAGTTAGGATGTTGCATCCCGAGAACATTGACCCCATTTTAGTCACTTTTGACGTGTTGAATCCAACAGCGTTCATACCCATTATTGATGTAAGTTTTTTACAACCATTAAACATAGACGACATATCTTCAACATTTGCTGTATTAAGCGTACCAACATTAATTTGTTCAAGAGATTCGCACCCGCTGAACATCATACGCATATCAGTTACACTTCGGGTATCAAGACTCGTAAGGTTGACACTCTTTAATTTCTTGCAATTGGTAAACATAAGGCTCATATCGGTAACATTTGCCGTATTTATATTTGTTATTTTCGAAAAATCAAAACTCTCAAAGGTGCAGCCGACAAACAAATCGCCCATATCGGTAATTTTTGAGAAAACAAACATGGAAAGAATAGTAGTTAATTGTTCTTCAGTAAGGGCTTCACAATAACCGAACATAGCGCTTATATCCGTAACATTATCAGGATGAAAATACTGCAAACCTTCTATTGTGGTAAGATTTTTAAACTCGTAAAACCAGTTTTCACAAGATTTCAATGAAGTGAATGAATCGAAAGAAGCATCAAAGACTACTTTTGTCACTTTTTCGTATCTCCAATACGCACCGTTCATTGAGGAACCAAAGGCCAAACTCGTATATTGAGGCCCAATCGAATTATATGAAGGATCGTCAATAAGAATACGAGGTTTTTTCGTAGTAACACTAGCACTAGACCATTTATTATAGAAATAACTGTCGTTGAAGAACGTAACAGTAGTTCCATCATCTGATGTTATGGCGTATGCTATAGCCAAACATCGTTCGGTACTAATCAGAGAGAAGCACAAAACAGCAATCAATGTAAATATCCATTTACATTTTACTTTTTCCTCAGAAATTTGATCAAACAAAGAAGATTTATTCATTTTTTAAAAATTTACAGTTAATAATTCAAGGAGAATCTGCCAATGTATCTTCGGGCAGATTATGTAATGCAAAGGTATAAAAATATTACAATTGAGAAAAAAAAAACAAAAAAAGGCGGGTTAAATGCCCGCCTCACAAAACAAAAAAAATTAAAATTTCTTAATCTCCTTGATTAAAGCACCAGAGAGGCTTGTGGCACCAAGTCTGAAATATTCGGGAGTGATACGGTCTTCGCCAAGAATCTCCTTTACAATTGTGTAGTATACAAGAGCGTCGGCGGCGTTGCGGATTCCGCCTGCGGGTTTAAGTCCTATGATTTTGCCAGTGGCACGCTCAAAGTCCTTGATGGCAATAGCCATAATAAGGGCAGACTTGGGAGTGGCAGCGGGACTCATTTTGCCGGTGGAGGTTTTAATAAAGTCGGCGCCAGATTTCATGGCAATGATAGAGGCGTCGTAGATGTCGGCATCGTAGGGATATGCACCTGTTTCAAGTATCACTTTAAGGTGAGCGTTGCCGCAAGCTTTTTTCATATCACGGATAGATGCTGCGGCTTTAGAACTGTTGCCGTCGATAATCTGTCCGGCGTTGATCACCACGTCGATTTCGTCGGCGCCAGCCTCGGCAGCAAGCTCCACCTCGCGGATTTTTATCTCGTCGAAAGTCTGTGCGTGAGGGAATGCTCCGGCTACCGAAACAATCTTAACGTTTGGCACGGCGAGAATTTTCTTCACCACAGGCACAAAGCACGGATATACGCATATACCAGCCACATTTGGAATGTCGGGGTTGGCGTCTTTAAAAGTGTTGACACCCATCACAAAGTCGGCAATGGAGTTTTCGTTGTCGGCATTGCTGAGGCTCGTGAGGTCGATACACGAGTGGAGTGTCTTAAGGGTTTCTAACGATCTGTTTTTCTGTGTACGGTTTTCGATAACGCAAAGGCGCGAATTTATAAGGTCGGAGCCGTGGCGTTCGTATGAGAAGTCTTTCATTTTGATGTAGTTTTTATAGTTGGTATGAGGCAGCCATTAACATATCTTTTTGTCGGATTCGGCTACGCTGAGTTTTTTAAGCGGATTGATATTTTTGAGCAATTGGCGGTTTTGCCAAATAGTAATACCGGTGTAGATAGCCTCTTTGAACGAAGTTTCGTCGGCGATGCCTTTGCCAGCGATATCGTATGCTGTGCCGTGGTCGGGCGATGTGCGCACAATGGGCAGTCCGGCAGTATAGTTAACGCCTTTGTTGCCGGCGATAATCTTAAAGGGAATAAGACCTTGGTCGTGATACATGGCAAGCACGGCGTCGAATTTTTTGTACTGCTCCGAAGCGAAAAAGCCGTCGGAAGGATAAGGACCGAAACAAACGATACCCTCTTCTTCAGCCTGCTTGAGCGCAGGGAGAATAATTTCGCTCTCCTCGTTGCCAATCACTCCGTTGTCGCCAGAGTGGGGATTAAGACCCAGCACGGCAATTTTTGGACGGCGGATGGTGAAATCCTCTTTGAGCGAGCGGTTGATAATTCTCAGCTTTTGGAGAATTTTTTGGGGAGTAATGGTGTGAGCCACGTCTTTGAGCGGAATATGACCTGTAACCACGCCAATTTTCAACTCGTCGGAGGTCATGAACATAAGGTAGTCGGAGGTGTTGAAGTTGTCGGCGAGGAACTCGGTGTGTCCGGGAATCTTCAATCCAGCCTCGTTCACATTGTTTTTGTTGATAGGCGCGGTAACCAGGATGTCGACATATCCCTGTTTCAAATCCTGTACAGCGAGTTTGAGAGCCTCAGCGGCGCTTTCTCCAGCCGACACGGTAGAAGTGCCAAGGTCGAGACGGAGGTTCTCGTCGCCGATGTTAATAAGGTTTATTTTGTTAGGAGCCAAATCTGCGGCGCTCTTTGTAGCGTTGAAATTGATCTGAGGCAGATTTAGGTTCTTGCGGTGAAATCCTATAGCCTTTGCAGAGCCGTAAATAACAATAGTGCAGTTGTTGTAAAATTCAGGATCGGCAAGGGCTTTGATAATTATCTCGTAGTTGATACCGTTGATGTCGCCGTGTGTGATGCCGATTACATATTTGTTGTTGTCTGTTTTATCCATTTTTCAATATTTGTTATAACCAAATACAAAGGTATATACTATTTTATAAACGAACAAATTTATTTTACACCAGTCTTAGGATTAACGCACATTACAGCTATTTTGCTGGCGTTGGCAATAATCTGCTGTTCGGAAGCGCCAAGCACATAGTCTTGAAACTTAATGTTCTTAGTGGTCATAATAATAATCATACTGCTGTCGATATGCTGAGCAAACGACAAAGTTTCTTTTGTAACGCCTTCGTCGCCGGGGAGCTGATGAAGTTCGTAATTGATGCCGTTGCTTTCCAAGTATGCGCACGCCGCTTTGATATTTCCTATGGTGCGTTTTTGTATAATCTCGTCGCCGGTTTCTGTGTAGCAGATATAAAACTTGCACTTGTAGATGGTGGCTATAAATTTAGTCCAAACAAGTTTTTCGCGCTCTTCGAGCTTAAAATCCATAGGGAGCACAATTTTAGTGGTGTCGGCGTCGGGCTGCGGCCTGTCTTGCACCACGATAAAAGGAGCTTTTGAACCAGAAATAACCTTAAGAGCCCAGCTTCCAGTGAGTTTTTGAAGACCTTTCATGCCGTGAGTGCCCATAATGGCTATCATGGCGTCGGTTTCGTCAATTATTTTGGATATTTCGGTAAAGATATTGCCTGTGCGCACCATGCACGACACCGTTACGCCATGCTTGTTGGCAATGTTGCGTGCCATCGCAGAGAGTTTTTCGGTGTGTTCCTTGTTGTCGGTTTCGCGCTTGGTAATATGGACAAGTATTATTGGGCTAAGGGTGCACTTAGAGATGTTTATAGCGTGAAGAACAGCAAATTCAGCCTTTTCGCTGTAGTCCCACGGAACTATTATCGGTTTAGCAGTAGTCATAATTGTTGTTTTGAGTGTAGGCGCCTTTTTTTGCAAATATATAAAAAAAATCTGCCCCGTGTTATGCGAGACAGATTTTTTTAAGAGTTTTTTAGAATTTTAGTTAGCAAGCTGGAATTTGATAGGCACCTGCATTCTAACTTTAACGTTTTTACCAGACTGCTTGCCGGGTTTCCAGTCGGGAAGACCCTGGATCACCTTGATAGCCTCTTTGTCGAGAAGCGGGTCAACGCCACGGAGAACCGAAACATTGGTAACCTTGCCTTTCTCGTTTACAACGAAACCTACGTAAACAGTACCCTGGATATCGTTTTCCTTTGCCATTTCGGGGTAAACCACATGCTCAGCAATGTATTTGAGAAGAGCTTTGTCGCCACCTTTGAATTCGGGCATATCCTCAACAATAACGAAGGGTGTAGATTCTTCTTCTTGTTCCTCGGGCTGATCAACTGGAACAATCTCTTGCTGTTCGAATGAATCGGTCTCTTCTGTTTCTGCGTCATTAAATGTGTCTTCAACTTTAACGTCGTCTTCAACCACGTCAAGGATTTCGGCAACGGTCTGTTGAGGAGGAGGAGGAGGAGGAAGCTCCATCTCAGGAGGACGTGTGATAGGAATTTCTTCCACAGACTCTGCCTCCGCGTCTAATGGGCCGAACTCTTCGGCTTTTACTGATTTAGTGCTGAACTCGAACACCCACAAAACAATTAAGAGGGTAAGTACGAGACCTATTTCTCCAAAAAGGAATCTCTTGTTTTGGAGATCAGCACGTTCTGATTTTTTCTGTTCCATTTTTATTATGTTTTTGTGTGTTTATATTTAATGTTAATGTGCTTTATTTTCGAGCGTGTAAAATTATTGCCTTTATTTTTTATATGCAAATATTTTTTAATATTTATTTAACCTAAGGCGAAAAATCTATCTCCGAAATATCGAGAGATTGCGCCGGAATATCTATTGTAACCTGCTCGAATGTTGGTGTAGGTGTTTCGTAGTTGAAAATGAGGTAGGTCATGGCAAGTGCCACGAGCAACCCTATGAGAAACATTATCCCACGTTTGCTTTCGAGGTCGGCGTTGGGTGTTTTTTTGCTTTGCATATTATTAAGTTTTAGTTAGTTTATCAATATTATATAAATTAATAGTTGAACAAGATGGACGGGTTTACAGCCCTGTGGTTGATCTCTACTTTGATGGCGAGAGGCTCTTGTTTGGCAACTCCTATCTGCTCTCCTTGGCTTACTCTGTCGCCTGTTTTCAACAGTGATATGTTTTTAATAGCAACAGTGGTGTCGCCGGAGGTGATTGCTATTTCGGTGGCGGTGCTTGATATTGGTCCGCTTATTGGCGCAATGATTTTGGCGTTTTGCGGTGTGAGAAACATAGTTTCTAAATGGGCCACCTGATAGCTTTTGGAGTTGGCGCCGGTGCACAACAGTGTGTCGAAATACTCTGCCGCCACGGTGTAGCCTCCCTTTATGGGGAAAGAGCATTCGCTCTTGGGCGTTGGCTTAAGTTTGCCGCCTATAATGATGTATGCGCCGATGAGCAGCAGCAGAATGGGCAGCGAGCAGGCAAAACGGAGCTTGCGGTTTACTGCGCGGTCGTAAGAGTATATGCTGAGCACACGCTCTTTGAGGTTGCTTGGTTCGCTACCAGCGGCCGACGACGGTGTGGAGTTGTGCTTGCCGAGTTTGAGCAGCAGCATGGCGTATTCGGCTTTGGCATCGTTGGTTACGTGGCTGTCGGCAATGTTTTCGCAAATCTGCCGCGACAGGTCGGCGGCCTTCTTCACTGCGGGATTAAACCACTGCGCTATTGAGAGCAGCGAAAATATAATCACATCCACGCTGTGGTGTCCGCGTATGTGCTGCCGCTCGTGGTTGAGAATTATCTCTTGCGAATGGGCGTCGAGATTGTAAAACTCCTTGTTGACAAATATGCTGCCGAAGAATGAGAATGCCGGAGTGCGGCTGTCGGCGGCGTATACCCTGTAGCCGTCGGCGGTGGTTTCTGGCTCTCCACGTTTCATCTTGGTGATTTTTATCAATGCCGCTATCACCGAAATGGCTTTTACAACAACACCTATTAAATATAAGAGCATTACTATATCTAAAAAGATGTAGAAATTGGGATGGTTTACAACCCTTTTTACCCTGTCGGAGACTGTAACCTCGCGCTGTATAGTAAGCTTGTGCGACATTGCACCGAGATCTATGCTCTTGATGACGACGGTTTTTTCCTCCTCGGAGGTTCGGTCTGGCTGGCTCACCTTGCAGAATGGCAGCGTGTAGCTAATCACTATGCACGCTATGAGAAAGAACCTGTCCCACTTATAGTAGGATTGCCGGTAGCATGCGTACTTGTAAAAACTTACGAGTATCGCAAAAATAATTGCAGTTTCTACTATGTATGCTACCGCCGAATGCATTGTTACTTAGATCTTTTTTCGATAATCTGCTTTATTTCGCCGATTTCGCGATCCGATACCGGCTCCTCGTCTACCATGTAAGAAACCATGGTTTCGTAGCTGCCGTCGAAGTAGTTTTTGAGCATCTGCCCGAAAGTGTATTTCTTGTAGGCGAGCTTGCTTACAGCGGGAAAGTACTCGTAGGTTTTGCCGTAGGCCTTAAAGTCTACAAAACCTTTCTCGCGGAGTATCCTCACCACCGACGAAATGGTGTTGTACGGGGGCTTGGGCTCGGGCATCTGGTCGATGATGTCCTTTACGAATGCAGATTTAAGTTTCCATAATATCTGCATCACCTTTTCTTCTGCTTTGGTCAACTGTTCCATCTTGAAATGTATTTATACGTTGTGTAATTGACTTGTTAGTTTTATAATTGGTTTTGCAAATATATAACTTATTTTTCAATTATCAAACTTAAAATTAAGTTTTTTTAGTTGGCGAGCTGAAATTTTATGGGCATATTCATACGCACCTTCACGTTTCTGCCCGACTGCATTCCAGGTTTCCAAGCGGGAAGGTTCTGAACCACCTTCATAGCCGCCTTGTCTAACAACGGGTCGATGCCGCGGAGTATGGTCACGTCGGTTACCTTGCCCTTCTCGTCAACAACGAATCCCACGAAGACAGTGCCCTGGATGTCGTTGTCCTTGCATATTTCGGGATATTCCACATGCTCGGCAACATATTTCAGAAGGTTTCCTTTAAATTCGGGCATTACTTCGCAGAAAACAATTGGAGGAACTTCACCTTCGGCTATCTCGTCGTCGGGACAGGAGATTACAGGTATTTCTTGAATGTCAACCGACGAGTTTGGATCGACTTCGGATGCACAAGTAAATTCCTCGGGATCAACGTCTTCGCCGACAATCTCTATGATTTCCGGCAATTTGGGCGCGGGAGGAGCAGGAGGTTGCGGCGGTTCGGGATGGGTGACTGGTATTTCGATAATTTCGTCGTCGCCTCCGAGTGCGGCTAATTGGTTGTATGCCGCAGAGTTTTCGGCTTTGGTGTTGAACTCAAACACACACCAAACAGCCAATAGTGTGAGTACGAGACCGATTTCTAAGAAGATGAACTTCTTGCTTTGGAGATTGGCTTTCTCTGATTTTTTCTGTTCCATGGCTTTGCGTTTTAAAATGTTAGCACTATTATTTATTTTGCAGTTTTATAACTGACTTATCAGTTATGTAATTTATAACGCAAAGATAAAACTTATGTTTCAATTATACAACTTATTTTTCAGTTGTCAAACTGATTTTTTAGTTAATTGAGATAAATATAGAATGTATAATGATGTATATCAATGGGATAGGTATATAAATTTTTTTTTAAAAAATTTAATCAAGAGGTTGGATATCTTTGATAGTTAATGGACATAGTTCAAAATTCTGTGCAAAGCAATTTGCGCAGGATATGATTGTGATGAATAATAACAAGTTTTTGCCAAGTGCCTGGATGGCAAGGTTGGCTGCCGCGCCTTTGAGGATGGCGGCGGGTAGATTCCGTGTGGAATCTGTGCGTTGTCTTACTGTTTGTGTCATGTCAAAAATATTTTTTTTATTGTAATTATAATTTTGTATTGGACTTTACTTATACTAAACTTTTTGACAATCCTGTGTGCGCTTATTTACAGCAATTTGAATATGATGACATTGCAAAATTGTTTAAGAATGGTATAATTAGTAAAGATACAATCGATTTTATTTTCACTTACAAGAGCAAGGATTTTTTTAAGGACGAGAATAATATAAAGCATATAGGAATAGCCGAGGAGTTTGAGCCCAACTATTGGAAAAAATTGTTATACGGCATAAGAAACTATCAGAAAAAATAGCACTATTTCCTTCCCTTCAGATATGCCTCAGCTACTTGGCAGAGCTCGTCGTAAAAATCTTGTCCAAAACGGCGAACGAGGGGTTCTTCTAAGAATTTGTAGGCGGGAATACCTTTTTTGCGTCCAAGAACAAAGGCAGCACGGCACACCTGCCATTTGTGAAGCTTAATGGCGGTGTAGACACCCACCTGAGCAATGCGGATGGGATAGAGATGGCATGAAATAGGTTTGCGCCATTTGGTCTTGCCCTCAAGATAGGCGCGTTCGTAGGCGCAGAGGGTGATGCCGTTTTCGGTGTAAGAGTAGGCGCATTCGGCGTTATTATATAAAGGTGTCACAAGGTCGTTGTCGGCGTCTTTCACGGCAAAACCCTGCTGCTCCACGGCTTGTATGTTGGCCTCTGACATATATTCGCGGGCGGCGGCATAGTTATGCTCAAGAATTTCCACTTCGGAATAGTCGAGCGGAGCACCGCTGTCGCCTTCTACGCAGCATGTGCCCACGCAGGCGGTGATGTCGCAACAGAATTTTTCGGTAAAAATGTCTTCGCTTATAAGTTTGTCGCCGATAATAATCATAATAACTTATAAAATTGAGAGTCTGCGCGTTAACGAATCTTATTTAAAGCAACCTTAGAGGCTTTTTGTTCGGCTTCTTTTTTTGATATGCCGATGCCGGAGCCGAAGTTCAGACCGTTGATACGCACGTATGACACGAAATATTTGCTGGTAGGCGATTCAAGGTCGGTTACAAACTCTATCTCGTTTTTGTTTTTCTGCCCCCACTCTATCAGCTGGCTCTTGAAGTTGGTGTTTTGATGTTCCAGTTCAAAGATATTGAGATACTTGGGCATGATGCGCTTGTAGAGGAAACGTCCAGCCTGACGGAATCCCCTATCCAAGTAAATAGCACCGAGAAAAGCCTCGAAAGCATCTCCGTAGAGGTGTACATTGGCGTTTTGACTTTTCACAGAGGTCTTTACTAATTTGTCCAAACCGATATGCTTGCTGAGTTCGGTGAGGTTTTCGCCGTTAACAATTCGGGCGCGGAGCTGAGTAAGAAAACCTTCCTGCTCGTTGGTAAAACGCTTGTAAAGATATTCACCGATAAGGAGATCGAGCACAGAATCGCCAAGGAACTCCAAACGCTCGTTGTTGATCATAAATCCTGTGTCGGTGCGTTCGGAAAGCGACCGGTGGGTAAGCGCAGTTTGGTAAAGCCCTCTGTGTAAGGGGTAAAAGCCCGATATTCGCCTTATTTGGCGGGCGAACTCTTTATCCTTGCCGAAAAGGTACTTTATAAATGCGACGAAATTTTTAAACACCGGTATCGAATTTTTAAAAATAAAAACGGGGTGGGTTCGCTGTAGAGTCGCAAAATTTTGCGACTCTACCGTATCGTATCCCGCCCCTTTAGCCGTTAAATCTTTTTGAATACAACCGATGCGTTGTGACCGCCGAAACCGAATGTATTGTTGAGGGCGGCACGTATAACCCTTTTCTTGGCAACATTAGGAGTGATGTCGAGTTTTGGGTCGATGTGCGGATCGGGATTTTGGAAATTGATAGTAGGCGGCACGGTTTCGTTGAGCATTGCAAGCACGCACGCGATAGATTCTACCACGCCTGCACCTCCGAGAAGGTGACCAGTCATCGACTTAGTGCTGCTGATGCTAACTTTGTATGCGTAGTCGCCGAATACTTGCTGAATAGCTTTAGATTCTGCAATATCGCCAAGACCTGTAGAAGTGCCGTGAACATTCACATAGTCGATGTCCTCGGGTTTGAGTCCGGCGTCTTCAATGGCGAGTTTCATTACCGCAGCTGCGCCTCGGCCTTCGGGATGAGGAGCTGTGATATGATGCGCGTCGGCGGTGAGACCGCTTCCGGCAAGTTCGCAGAGAATCTTAGCGCCACGTGCTTTGGCATGCTCGTACTCTTCGAGAATAAGGCATCCGCCACCTTCGCCAATTACAAATCCGTCGCGAGTTGCGTCGAACGGGCGCGAAGCTGTCTTGTAGTTGTCGTTGTTGGTAGAGAGAGCCTTCATAGAGTTGAATCCTGCAACAGCCGCGATACCTACGGGCGATTCAGAACCGCCTGTAACAATAATGTCGGCTTTGCCAAGACGCACGTAGTTGAAAGCGTCGATAATGGCGTTGGTAGACGAAGCGCATGCCGACACGGTGGTGAAGTTGGGACCGCGGAGGTCGTACTTCATGCTGATGTGTCCCGGAGCAATGTCGCTGATCATTTTGGGAATAAAGAACGGGCTGAATCTAGGCGAACCGTCACCTTGGCAAAACTGCTCAACTTCCTCAGTGAGGGTGTTGATACCGCCGATTCCAGAGCCCCAGATAACGCCGGCGCGATCGTGGTTAAAATTCTCGGGGGTAAGTCCGCTGTTTTTCCAAGCCTCTTCGGCAGAGATAAGGGCAAACTTAGCAAAAAGGTCAAGACGACCGGTTTCTTTCTTATTAAAGAACTGCTCGTCAACTTCGTCGAAGTTTTTGACTTCGCAAGCAAACCGGGTCTTGAATTTTTCGGGATTAAAACGGGTAATCGGACCTGCGCCGCTTACACCGGATTTTAAACTTTCCCAAAACTCGGTTATATTATGGCCTAAGGGGTTGATTGTCCCCATGCCAGTTACGACTACTCGTTTTAATTCCATAGAAATAATTTATTTTTGTTGGTTTTCGATGTATTCGATAGCTTCGCCAACGGTTGCGATTTTTTCTGCCTGATCGTCGGGAATAGAGATGTTGAACTCTTTTTCGAACTGCATGATAAGTTCTACTGTGTCGAGAGAATCGGCACCAAGGTCATTTGTGAAAGAAGCTTCGTCGGTAACTTCGTTTTCGTCTACACCTAACTTCTCAACGATGATCTCTTTTACTTTTTTCTTTATGTCTTCTGTCATGATAAATAATTTTTTAAAAATTAAACTTAGATTTCTCTTTTTTAAATTCGCCGCAAAGAAAACAATTTTAGACCGAAAAAAAAAATATTTTTGTAATTAATTGATTGTTAAAAAATTATTTTTCGACACAATGATTTAAATGCTTTAAAACGTGGGTATTGATAGTTTTTTTGATATATTTGCACGTTAATTTTTTTAAAAAAAAATTTTATGTGGAACATTACTATTTTTGCCTCGGGCAGCGGCAGCAACGCCGAAAACATATTCAACTATTTTAAAAATAGCAAGTTAGTACGTATCGGACTTGTTATTACCGACAATCCTAAAGCTTTTGTTATTGAACGATGCCGAAGACAGTCGGTGCCGTGCCTCGTGCTTTCGCAACGGTTATTAGACGACAGCGACTTTATGCTGGGAGTTTTGCGCGACTTCAGAACCAACTTTGTGGCGCTCGCCGGATACATCAAACTTGTTCCTGAATATATCGTAACCGCATTCGACAACCGCATCGTTAATATTCACCCCTCGCTTCTGCCAAAACACGGAGGAAAGGGAATGTACGGCAAACGTGTGCATCAGAGCGTGCTCGACTGCGGCGACAAAGAAAGCGGAATCACCATTCACTTTATCGACAACGACTACGACCGCGGCTCTATAATTTTCCAGGCCAAATGTCCCGTTTTGCCCGACGACACTGCCGACACCCTCGCCGAACGAGTGCATGCGCTCGAATACGAGCATTACCCCAAAATTATCGAGGATACTATTATTAAGGTGTTGGGTCAGTAATGCGACACTTATTATTATTACTGCTTATTTGTTGCGCCGCGGGGGGATATGCTAAAAATCCGTTCGCCGGAGTCGACATGCAATTTATGCGTATTAATATAAGTGTGGATCCTGAGGTTCAATACATCAAGGGAGTGGCCACGCATCATTTTGGATTAAAAGCACGCCAAGACCGTTTTTTGCCTGTGCTCTTGGAATTGTCGTCAGAACTTAAAGTTCAAAGTGTGATACACGGCAATAAAACACTGAAATTTAGCCATCAAGGCGATTCTATAATTATTTTTCCACAAGAAGTCTGGGGAGGCAACGATTCTATTTCGGTGCAGTACGAAGGTGTGCCGGAATCTTCAGGTTTTGGCTCGGTAGAGTTTTCAAGATATGGCAACACTCCTATTTTCTGGACACTCTCAGAACCCGACGGTGCTAAGGATTGGTATCCGTGCCGCCAAGTAAACACCGACAAATACGACTCTGTGCAGGTGATTGTGTCGTGTCCCGAACGTTACCGCTCGGCATCAAACGGCATAATCATCTCCGACACTATCAACAACGGCATTCGCACCACCACATGGATGCACCGTCACAAGATAGCTTTCTACCTTGTGGCTGTGGCTGTTAGCGAATACGAAGTAAGTCAGGAGTACATCCATCTCAACAACGGCGATTCGGTGCTGTATGTCAACTATTATTTCCGCGAACAAGCAGACCAGGCCCGCAAACGCGCCTCTAAGCTGATTCCCGCATTCAAAATGCTTTGCGACACCTTCGGCACATATCCTTTTGCCGACGAAAAATATGGGCAGGCGCAGTTTAGATGGAGCGGCGGAATGGAAAACCAGACAATGACCTTTCTTGCAGGCTTCGGTCAGTCGCTTATGATTCACGAACTCGCCCACCAATGGTTTGGCAACACCATCACCTGCAGCCGCTGGACCGATGTGTGGATCAACGAAGGTTTTGCCGAATGGTGCGAGGGCTTTGCCGAAGAGGTTGGCGTGGGACAAAACAACGACCCCGTTTCGTGGAGACGGCGCAAAATCTACTCGGCGGCGTCGAAACCCCTCGGCTCGATATATGTGCGCGACACCACCGACGTTTGGGAGATTTTCGACACCAGAATGACCTACGACAAGGGCTGCATGCTCTTGCACATGCTGCGTACCGAATTGGGCGACCAGATGTTTTTCGGACTTTTAAAATACTACATCAAGCACTCGCCTTACCGATTTGCCAACGCGTCGTCGCAAAATTTCTTCAACTTAGTGAATGATTTTTCGGGCAAGGACTACACTTGGTTTTTCGACCAATGGTACTACGGACGGGGAACGCCTATCTATAGGATTCTTTGGGAACAAAATGCCGACAATCTGCTAAATATCAAGATAGAGCAACGCCGCAGCGACTCTTCCATGGCATTTTTCCGCGCCATAGTGCCTATTATGATAAAAGGCTGCAACGGCGAAAGCGTTTTTGTACGGATCAACAATACCGACGAAAACCAATACTTCTCTTTTGAGCCCGGTTTCAAAGTAGACAATATTGTTTTCGACCCCTACGCCGACATTATTTCGTGGGGAAGCACCACCAAGGAAGAAAAATTATCCGGCAACAGCTCTGTAAAATATCATCACGAAGATTCTCAAATAATATTAACAGCCTCAAATCCTAAGTCTTACAGGCATTATTTAATTCAAACCTTTAAACACCGCACCATTCAATCTGGCAAAGTAGGCAGCGACGGACGTGTAGTTATCGACCTCCGACGTATCCCCGCTGGAGATTACTATATCGCTTTAGAAGGCGACAACAGCTATTTTGCTAAAAAAATCACGGTGAGCAAAAAGCAGAAGTAACCGCTCATTATCTCGACCACACTTTGAGCTCCCTGTTGCCTATCAGAAGCGAAACTCCCTCTTTTTTGCCGTCCTCGCCATACGAAACGCATATTTTGGGACTATGGCGCTCGGTTAAACGACGGTGGATACGGGCTTTGTCCTCTTTGAAATCGGCGATACCCTGCTCGCCAATAAAATCGATGCTTATCGCCAGTCCGTTGTCGTCTGACTCTTTGATAGATTCCCAGTCGATAGTCACAGGCTGCAAATCCTCTTCGGGATAGCTAATCTTCTGTTGCGAAACCGAGGCAAGTCGGATGTCGGCATTTAATGAGTCGTCTTGTTGCAACGACGGCGGTATCGCAGGTTCGGGTTCAGGATCAGAGAGCGCTACAGCATCAGGCTGCGAATGCTCAGCTTTGGGCAGTTTTGAATAAGCAACCTGCTGCGGCGAGGCAGTTTCAACATGCGCTACCACAGAGTTGTCGGCCACTTGCGCGTTACGTCCAGAAAAATTCAAGGCAATTGCACCCGACTGCTGAGCCGCGCAGATACTGTATTCGGGAGAATACATCACCCTAAACATTAAGAAAAAAGCCAAAACCGCGGCTGCGGCAGCAAAAGCGTACATCAGCGGACGGATTTGGCTGTGCTTAAGGTTGTTTTTATATGGACATAGTAAATCTTTGTTCGGTTTTATTTTGCAATAAGAATACAAAACGGCAGAGTGCAGCCTGCTGTCGTCGTGTAAAATCATTTGGTTATACACCTCTTGCTCGGCTTTGGTGGCAATGCCCTCGGTAACAAGCACCGCAAGACGGTCGAAATACGGGGTGTCCATCTCGTTGAAATCCGAAGTCTGCTTAAGCTCCTCAGCAAACTCTGGGTCGATGGTGTCGGAGAGCCCCTCCCCTACTGTGCACTCCAATGCGGAACGGTATTCGTTGAACATTTGGCTAAACTCGGAGTTTTGGGCTACGGCGCGTTCAAGCTCTCTCGACTGCTGCTCGTTGAGCGCTCCGTCGAAATAGTCAACTATCAGTGCCTCAATATTATCACTAGTTATCTTCATACCAATTCCTCCAAATCTGAATGCGAACGAATACCAGTTTTTTCTAAATACTGTTTCAAGAAAACCCTTCCCCTAAAGATATAAACCTTAACCTGAGCGAGCGACAATCCTGTAACTTCGGCAATCTCTTGATACTGATAACCTTGAAGGTCGCGCAAGAGAATCACGCTCCGTTGTTCGGGTTTCATAGTCTGCAACGCCTGTTGAAGTATATCTTGAACGTCGGTATATTGGTTAAAGGCGTTTTGCGGAATATTTACAGACTGTTCCAGATCGGATGTCCGATGGTCTTGGCGGACATAGTCGATCATTGCGTTGTGGGCGCACGAAAACAGATACGATTTGGCCTTGGCAGCGTCGAGGTTCTTGTGGGCAATCCATAGTTTCTCAAAGCTGTCTTGCACCAAGTCCTGAGCCGCCTGACTATTGCGCACCGATTTCAAAAGAAACCGGTACACAAAATCAGAGTATTTGTCAACGCAATTATTATATTCTGTAATATTCACTGTTGCAGTTATTTAGAATACAAACTTAACACCTACTGAAAACGGATAGAGCTCAGGACCGTGACCCTCTTTGAACAACGGCACCGGCGAATATTCGCCAAACACCTGGAACCTGCGGTAACCTACGCCACCGATAACCGAATACTTCAACAAGTTGGTTTCAAACGATTTGCGCGTACAATTTTTCTGACGGTCGCCATCCACATTGTATACCTGCTTTGTGCGGCTTCCGATACGAATGCCTCCCATAACGCCAACATTAAAAAAGAACTTGTTGACACCAATGGTTGAAAACTCAAACACCAGCGGAACGTTTAAGTGCATCAATCTGTAATTAAAGCGCTTAAAGCTTGGCACAATGGTATTGTTGTAGTCGGCGGTTACCATATTGTCTACCACCTCGAGGTTAAAATTGTCTTGGAAAGCATAGTGGTTAAACTGCATAGCCACGCCCATCACCAAGCCGCAATTATGGTTAAATGGCACTACCAAATCGTTGAAGTAAATAGAGAAATCGAGGGAACGGCTTTCGTTGAGGGAGAAATACTTAGCGTCGTCGGGAGCTTCGTACTTGCCGTCTTTGTTGAGCAGTCCGTTGACACCCAGGAAGACTCCGGAGAGGTGACCCTCAAACACCTTTTTGTTTTTAGTATAGACGTTGGCGTCAAGAATGTGCACGGGGTCGAACCCGTCAGCATTGATAATCCTTTCGCCGTTAACCTCCACAATCACCACATTGTCGGCCACACGCTTGTAGATTTTCACAGAGTTGCCGTTTCGGTGTATTTCCACACGGTTTGAATAAGAGTTGACCATACCAGAGGACTGGATAGCTTCTATGGCGATGTCAATCTTTCTGATCGAAGAGTCAATGTCGTTGATACCAGCACGAAGGGCGGCAATGCGTTCGTCTTTGAGCGAGTTGGTATTTGAAGAGTCCCTGATAGCGTCGATACGGTGCGAAAAATCGTCACGACCCTGCAAAAGGTCTGCCTTGCGGTTCATAAGCTGAATCTTAGCGTCCATAAGGATTCCGCCAACGGTTTCTTGTGCCGAAGCGTTCAACGTAGCACAAATATTAATTAAAATGGCGGCGATAATAATCGAAACAATATTTTTCATAGCAGTAATTTTATTATGTTGTTTGCGCATAAGACGAACAACCAGGGCAAAAGTTACAACCCGCCGCAAAAATAATTAAAAAAAATTTGCAAATGTGCTTCAAAACACCTTACTTTACACTTTGAAAATGAAATGAAACAATGCAACTGACAGAACGTGATTTTGAGAAACTATTTAAGGAACAGTTTGTATCCATCACCATATATAGCCGCAAGATAGTGCAGGACACCGACACCGCCAAAGACCTTGCCCACCGCTGTTTTATCAAGGTGTGGGAAAAACGAGAATCACTACCCGACGACAGCAACCTTAAAGCACTGCTGTACCGCATAGCACGCAACCTATCAATCAACTACATCAGAGACCAAAAGAAATTTACAACCGACGAAACTCTGCCGCTATTTGAAAGCGAAAACGCACAGGCCGACAACGACATAGTAGCAAGCGAACTCGAAGCCGCCATTGTAGACACCATTAAGCACATGCCCGAAAAAAGCCGCGAGGTATTCATACTTAGCCGCTACCAAAAGCTTACTAATCCGAAAATATCTGAAAAACTGGGCATAAGCATCAAAACCGTGGAGGCGCATATTACGTCGGCGTTGAAAATACTCCGAAAAAAAATATTCGGGAAAGAGAAAAAAACATAAAAAAATACATAGGGTAACCTTGATCTCGTGTGTTACAATACGAGAATTAATACATAAAACAAACTAACATTATATTAAAAGGACTTAAAATGGACAATGTAGATTACACAATTCCTGAAATATCAGACCTCAAGCTGCTCGACATCGACACAGACGCAGAATGGGAAAAGCTTTCGGGAGAATTAGGGCTAAGACGCAAAACCAAAATCTTGCGCCTCGACCTCCTTGTTAAGATAGCAGCCGCACTTATCATTGTGGCCACTATCAGCATTTTTGTGAACAACAGCTTAAAAGCCAAAGCACAATCTACCTACACTGCTCTTAACACCCCGGTGGAAGCCATAGTTGAACATTCTACACAGATTAGCGTTAACCGAAACAGCTCTGTAACTTGCAACACCGCTGAAAAAGGCCGCTTTAGCGTCAGCCTCAACGGCGAAGCATATTTCGACGTGGAGAAAAACCCGGAGCGCACCTTTGAAATCAACACCAGCAACGTAAAAGTGATTGTTCACGGCACCTCGTTCAACGTTTGCGAAAATGCAGAAACCACCACTGTTACTGTTACTTCTGGTGTAGTTGAGGTTATTTCTAACAAAGACGGAAAATCTGTTAAGATAACCAAAGACGAAGAACTCACCTACAAACCCGCTCAAGGTTTCGACGTAAAAACTGTTTCTAACTACAACAACATCGCGTGGAAATTAAAAGAGTTTGTATTTAACGACACCGAGCTTGGCGACATTATGGAACAGCTTTCCAAAGCATACGGTTTTCAATACAGTTTTGAAAATGCCGAATGTGCTAAAAACAGAATCTCCGGCACTTTCGCTAATCAGAGCGTGGAGTCTATCATCGACATTCTCAACCAGACTCTCGATGAAACCGACATTATCCAAACCTCTAACGGCGGATACTCGGTGAAGAAGATGACACAACATTAAAAACCAAATGACGGGGAGCAAAATCATCAAATACATATTTCATTTTGTATTAGCGGCAGTTTTAATAGCCGCAATGATGCCCCGGACAGTATACGCTCAAGCCGACAGCACTATTAAGATTAGCATATCCCACAAGAAAAGCCCGCTGAAAGAGATATTGTCAGATATTTCCGATCAGACGGGTTTTTTGTTTGTGTACAGCAGCCAGTCGGTCGACGACCAGGTGAAACTCGACATCAAAATCCGAAACAAAAAGCTCACCGCGGTTATGGCGCAGATTTCGGGCATGTTAGACTTCTCCTACATCTTTTCCGACAAGCACATTATTCTTAAACCCAGGAAAAAAGTTGTTACCACCAACGACCAATACAAGCCAAACGCCAAAAACGCCACCATAAGCGGATATGTGCACGACTCAAAAACCCACGAGATACTAATCGGAGCCACTATCACTACCGGAAACGGTGCAAAAGGCACGCTCACAAACTCTTACGGATTCTACTCCCTTACGCTCGAAAAAGGTGAATACAACATCACATACTCGTATCTCGGCTACCAACGAGAATACATCAATATCAACCTAAAAGAAAACGTAACCATCGACAAAGACTTAGAGCAGTTCGACGCCCAGATAGAAGCCATTTCGGTTACCGCCGACAAAAACTCCAACAATATCAAGGAAGCTCTGCACAATAGCTCGTCGCTCAAAGCATCTGACTTTGGCAAATATTCGGGACTCATCATCGGAGGCGATCTTGTGGGTATTCTCGCCACCGACCACGGCATTACACGTCAGAGCGACGGCTCAGCTTTCTTCAACGTGCGGGGTGGATACAAAGACCAAAACCTTATCCTTATCGACGAAGCTCCTATTTACCACCCGTCGCACCTATTTGGATTCTACTCTGCGGTGGCTCCTGAGGCTGTAAACGCTCTCCACGTATACACTTCCGACTTCCCCATCAAATATGGCGGCAGGCTTTCGTCGATTACCGACATTCACACAAAAGACGGCAGCAGCGGCAAGTATGTGCTGAGCAGCGAGTTTACGCCTCTCACAAACTCGCACCGTATCGAAACCCCAATCCCAGGCGACGTTGTTACTGCCACCGCCGACATCCGCACGTCAAACCTCTGGTGGATTGCCAATATGATGG
The DNA here is from genome assembly GCA_017960885.1 of Bacteroidales bacterium. GTDB lineage: Bacteria > Bacteroidota > Bacteroidia > Bacteroidales > UBA3824 > UBA3824. The sequence goes on along the minus strand of JAGCYI010000178.1, from coordinate 28,653 downwards.
AATTTGAGGGCGACAACAAATTCTACGACGTACACGCCAAAATTCACATCAAAGCTTCTCCAAAAGACCGCATCTACATATCGTATTTCCGTGGAAAAGACCGATATTCAAACCTCCAAACCAGCAACAACTACGCTGTGGCATGGCAAAACAACACAGCCACTATCCGACAATACAAAATTGTTTCGCCAAAGCTATATTTCAACAACAACCTCTACGTTGGACACTACAGCTACAAACTTTTCACATCCGAAGACAAAGTAAACTATTGGCGCACCAGAATAGGCAACTTGGGTATCAAAACCGACATCGTATACAGTCCTAACGCCGCCAACACCATCAAAATAGGCGCAGAATACACGTTCACCACATTCGACCCTGCCACACAATACATCAATCAGGAAAAGGGAAACCAGGGAATGGTAACAGGCAACGCCGACAACATTGCCGCATATATAGGTGCTGAAAGTTCGCTCAGCAACCGTCTGGCGCTCAAATACGGTTCAAGAATATCAATCTGGAACAACTACGGACCAGCCAAATACTTTGAATACAACAGCAAAAATCTCACGTGGGACACCACTAACATCGAAGGCAAACGATTCAACACATTTGTAAAATTTGAACCGAGGGTAGCAGTGGTATACCGTCCTAACAACAAGATTTCGCTTAAAGCATCGGCAGAGCACAACGTGCAATACCTGCACATGCTCTCAAACTCTATCAGCCCATTTACCACGCTCGACCTTTGGATTCCTAGCGGGCTGTATTTCAAACCGCAGACTGCCGACTGCGTTACATTCACCGCCACATACACCACCCGCGAGCTCACCTACACACTGTGCACCTACTACAAATACTCTAAAAACATCACAGAATACGGTCAGCACGCCAACATGCTCCTCAACGAATCTATCGAAAGAGATTTCTTCCTTGGTGAAGCCACCGCCGAAGGCGCCGAAATTGCCATAGAAAAAGACAAGGGCAGTTTAAAATTCAAATGCTTTTACGCCTACTCTCACAGCCTGCGCTACACACCCGACCTATCTAAAGAAAAATACATTTCAAACGACAACATACCCCACAACCTGCATATCATGGCGCAATATTCGCTCAACGAACGCATCACATTCAAAGCCGATTTCAACTGCTGTTCGGGTACGCCGTACACCGCTCCTGTGGGATTCTACTACTACCAAGACTATAAAATTCCGCAGTACGGCAGCAGAAACAACACCCGCCTAAGATTATACCACAAGCTCAACGCCGCCGTGGTTTACGACTTTAAGAAAACGCTCAGCAAGCATATCAGGCACAACATCACACTGTCGGTATACAACGTCTATAACCGCAAAAACTTTGTAATGGTGTCATACAACAAAGTAAAGACTCCCAAGGGCGATTTTATGATACCGTCGAATATGGTAAAGGAAAACGAATATACAGCCACCGGACTTGCTCTGCCGGGAGTTTTCCCCATGGTGTCGTACCACATTCAGTTCAACTACATGCCACGCAACAAATCATAAAAAAAAAAGCCGCAAACAAATGTCTGCGGCAAAAAAAATAATCACAAACCACACTAGTATTCCCAGAGGTCCTGTTCAAAGTTGAAAATCTGTTCTTTGATGCTTTCAGCCTCGAGAAGTGCCTCTTGACCTACTGCATACTCCTGAATAGTACGGTTGTCGTACATGTTAGATTCTGCAACTATAAAACTCTGGAAATAGCGTTTTTCAAATATATCTTCAAAGCTGAGTCGTGCTCCGTCGTTCTTAGGATTGAAACATTCGGTGTTGGCAAGAAGCTTGCGAGCCTCGGGATAGTAGATCCAGAACACACGGGTCTGACGTTCCTCGGGATCGTCGATCTCTTTGTGATAAACACGGATAGCGCACAAGCCAATAATACGGACTTCGAGCACAGAACGCTGTTTGTCGAAAAACCAAAGCTCTTTGAGGCGGTAACGTGTAACCTCTGAGCTTACGTAAGGAGTCTCCACCGTTTTTTCAACAACGTTGTCGTTTTCGTCGATCACGGTTTCGATAGATACGCCAGCGCCCAAGTTTTTGTGTATCTGCTGTTCTGTGAGTATTTGGGCAAACTCGTCGCCGCCGCTCTCATCGTAAGCAGTAAGACCCTGGGTGTGAATACCCTGCAACAAGACGTCGATTAAGCTAAGACGTCCGTCGGTTGGAGTTGTGGGAAAATATAGATGCTGATTGGCACGCTCCGACAGCTCTATCTGCCGCCATATAATTTTCGACCACATTACATCGGCTTCTCTTACATACTGATACGGCACCGGCTTACGGTTGGTGGTGTGTATTTTTTCGTAAGGAAGTCCTAATAGCACCTGTGCCTGAGACTCTTGAGCCACAAAGCATTGCAGAAATGCTACAACAGCCGTTAAAAACAGAATTTTTTTCATAATGCTACAATTAAAAAAGAGTTTTAATAGAACTTCTATGTTTTATTAAAACTCTTTTTAATATAAAATATTGTTTGCGTAAGCACTTTTTTTACAAAGTGCGGGCAACAAAAATCAAACTACCTTACAGTAAATTTGATTGTGTTGAGGTTACGGGTAGAACCGTCGGGACCTTTTGCCTTAACATCCTCGATGTATACCTTGCCACCTGAAGGAACACCAGAGATGAGCTGTTTCTGAGCAGCGGTAAACTGGCCAGAGCGGCTCTCTTCTGTTTTGGTGAAGCCTTTTACAGTAGCTGATACTGAGAATCCGGTTACAACGAACTTCAAGTCGAAGTCGAAGTTTTCCATTTCGGCACGTACCACTTGGTTGATAAGGCTGTTTTTAGCGATAATACCACCGCGTTTGTTTTCACCTGTACCAACTGAAGCCATCGGGTCAGGAACTCGTTTTACACGGAATTTCTTGTGACCAAGAGATCTTGTCTGACCATCGATATTGGCAGAACAGTTAACGGTTACCTCGCCAGGAGACTTAACGTTTACGATCCAGTCGGCACCAGATTTACGACGGATAGAACCGCCGGAGATAGATGCGCTAACCTTCTCAGAAGGCACACCAGATGCTGAAATTTCTACAGGGTTGTCAACACCGATGTAGAATACGTTCATCTTGGTGGGCGAAACTGATACGCTCGGAGTTCCAACTTCGTAAGTGCTGCTGAAAGGATATTCCTTAATCTCACCAGTAGATTTGTTTTTAAGTTTGATAACACCGCCCCAGGGGTGAACACCGATGCTTTGGGTATTACCGTTGTAGATACCTACACCTTTTTCTACTGTAAGGGCTGTTCCGCCGTTAAGTATCATGTCGGGGTTAGTAAGAGAGTCGTAAGCGGCAATAAATACCTCAGCCTTGAAGGGCTGGCCTTGGAGCACGTAGTTAGAAGGTGCGTTAACCACAGCCTTGATAGCGTTGAACTTCATGTCGCTCTTACCGATCTGACCCAAGAGGTAAGAAAGCATCGAAGATTCGGTGTTTCTTACGTCGGCCTGCATCTTAGTCATAAGAGCGAGCACGCCTGCTGCGGGCAATTGGTCGAAGTTGGCAACATCCCAGTCGATAGAGTCTGCGTCACCGCCGTTCTTAGAAACAGTCTTAGCGGTAGAAAGCATTTCGCTGATGCTGTGGATAAGGCTTTGACGAGCCTTAACGTTGGCCTCGAGAGTAGAAGTGTCCTGTTTGATAATGTTTATTAAGAAGTCACGGTAAGAGTTTCTTGAATTCATAATGTCTTTGCCGTGGCCTTCCAAAATAAATATCTGACCACCTACATTGTTGTCGTCTTTTTTGCTTACGAGATCGCCAATGTAAGAATCTTGGTCACCATCATGCATTTCGCGGAGTTGCTGTTCGTTCTCAACGCCTTCGAGGGTGAAAACGAGCTGCTCTTTCCAGTGTTGTATTTCATCGTATGCTTTATTTGCCTCGATAACAACCTGATCGGCGAGCGTTTTGAATGGCGCAACCGAGGCAGAGTCGTTTACCATAGCCTTAACAAATTCGTTCTGTGTGTCGGTAATCACACCGTCGGTGATTTCGTTAGTCTTACGAAGACTACCGTCCACGAGCGAAAATGCTGCAAGGATTTCGGCAGATACGTTCAAAGCAAGCAAGGCAGTATAGAAAAGGTACATCATACCAATCATTTTCTGCCTCGGCGTTTCCTTTGGTGCACTCATGTTGTTTTATTTAATTTTAATTAAAAACTTAGATTAATAGTAGATTTATGACATTTTTACATTCAAAGCTGTAAGCATGTTGCCGTAAACAGTGTTGAGTGCGGCAAGGTTTCTGCTGAGTTTGTTAACTTCTGAAGAGTAGGTCTGTGCGCCTGTAGCAGCACCCTTAAGCTCTTTGATCATGCCCTCAAAGTCAACTTCCTGCAACTGGAGCTCGAATACTTGGTTGATAGCTTCGAGATTGCCGTTGAGGCTCTTGATGCTCTGGCTGTATTGTTTGTTGCCTTCAGCAAGGGGAGAGAAGTCGATGTCGGCAGCTTTAGAGAATGCAGCCTGAGCGCTGCTCATAGCGTTGTTTACATCGTCAACTGTAGAACCGATGCCAGAGAATGCGTTAGAAGCATTTTTCAAGCTGTCGGTAGCTGTGCGGAGGTTAGCTTCAAAGTCTTTAGAAGCAGCAGCCGAGTTGGCAACGTCTTTAAGGTCGGTAACAGACTCGTTGAATTTAGCGAAGTTCTGTCCAAGGTTCTCAAATACGTTTCTGCCTGCGCAATCTTCAATCATCTTGTTGAGTTCTGCGAATGCTTTGCCGTCGGAAGTAGGAGCGCCAGCGCCCATAAGTTTGTTTTTAGAAACAGGTACGCCACCGTTTTCTTCCTCGAAATCGTCAGGATCTGTCATAAGCTCGGGATAAACGTTCTGCCAGTGGTATTCTGCTGGTAACGGTTCGAATGCTGAGAAAGCGAAGATCACAGCCTCAGTACAAAGACCGATGAAAAGCATTACACCTGCACCAGGTAAGTGCTGAATTTTGAACAATGCACCAACAAGAACGATAGAGGCGCCGATGCCATAGATAAATGCAATAGCTCTTTTCCAACCATAGGTCTGGTTGAATGGTTTTTTCTTTGCCATAATGTGTTTTTTTAAGTTAAAATTTAAATTTAATTATTGTTTATAATATTTCAATTTTCGTTTCTGCAGCGCATAATAAATGCTACACAGAATTATTCGCTAAAATTAAGGAATTTTACTTTACCCACAAAACGTATTTATGTATTTTTTTTAACATTTTATTCAAAAAAAATCAATAATACATGTAACAAATTATATACCAACAAATTATTAATTGATTTTTTTTTAAAAAAGAATACCGGATTTCGGAATTATGCGGTGCCGAAATCCGGTATCTTCAAAATCTAGTAAGTATTATGAATAGTGCTTAGTTCCAGTCTTCGCCCATGGTGCTGCGGCCCATGTAAGATCTTACGCAGCGGAATCCGATATAGCTCTTAGCGGTATCCTGATATTCGTAGGTTCTGGTTGCCACTTGGAGGTAGTATGCTACGTCTTTCCAAGATCCACCGCGGATTACTTTGCGTTTCAATACTGGCGGGTCGTCAGCGAAAGCGTTGTAGCTGTAATCGGGGTTGAGGTCGTGGGTGTAAGAGTAAGCGCTTTCGTCGAATGCGTTAGATGTCCATTCGGCTACGTTGCCTGCCATATCGTAGAGGCCGTACTCGTTGGGTGCGTAAGAAGCAACTTCGATTGTACGGGCAGAACCGTCGTCGGCGTAACGTCCGCGCAAGGGTTTGAAGTTGGCGATAAAGCATCCAGAGTAGTTACGTGTGTAAGGACCGCCCCAAGGATACATCGAAAGTGCGAGACCACCGCGTGCAGCGTATTCCCATTCAGCCTCGGTGGGGAGGCGGTACTGCTCAACCATAGGCTGTTTGTTGTGGCGGTAGTAATTGTTGATAAGTTCTGTACGCCAGATGCAGAATGCGTTTGCCTGCTGCCAGGTAACACCAACTACAGGATAGTTGTCGAATGCAGGGTGCCAGAAGTATTTACGAGCCATAGGTTCGTTGTAAGAATATGTATAGTCGCTCATCCAAACGAGTGTGTCGGGATAAACCGGTATTCTGCCTTTCATGATGAAAGAACGACGGTCTTGGATGGGAACAACTTTTCCTTTTGAGTCGATTACTGTGCCTTCGTATTTACCGCCAGAGAAATCTTCGTTGAAGATGTAGCGGTTTTGTTTGAGGGCTGCCTGCTTGAGGTCTACCCATTCGTAATCGTAAACGAGCTTGCGGGTATCAATTTCGTGAAGTTTGTTAAAACGTTCCTCTTTGATAAGGAACATATCTTTAACGGCGTCGGAAATAGCCTGACTTTCTTCGCCTTTACCTTTCTGCCAAACTTTGTCGCGGTTTTCCCAGTTGAGCCAGCAGTTTTTGGTGTCGGTGGGGTCGTATTCGTTGGGGTCAACTTTGTCTTCGTCGTAAGGATAAACGAAGATGTTGCCTTTGCCGTTGTCGCCAACGCCTGCCATAACGCAGAGGCGCATTGCGATAGAGTCTCTAACCCACTCTACAAACTGTCTGTACTCGTTGTTGGTAATTTCAGTGTCGTCCATCCAGAACGGGTCGACTGTAACTGTTTTAGACTGGGCGGTCAGTGCGAAGGGTACATCCTGGTCGTTGGGACCCATTGTGTAGCTGCCCTGAGGAATGAAAACCATTCCGTAGGGATCGGCCTCGGCGTATGCCGCCGGTCTGTTCTGGGCTCCTGTCAGTTCGCCGTTCAATCCGCTGTTGCAGCTGCTGAGTGCCATCATTCCTGATGCTGCAACTAATAATACCTTTTTCATAATACCTTTTATTTTTTTGCTGATAAATATCTTTAAACTTTTAAAGGCTCTACAAATATCTAACGCTTCTTACTTTTTGTGCGGGTTTGCTTCTTTCCGGCATGAAACTGTATCCTATCATCACCTCAAACGACCCTGCGTTGGTCTTCCTGAGTTTTGAAATTCCGAACTCGTATGCGATGCCTGCTTTGAAGTCTCCCATTATCGTAAGTCCTGCTAATACTGAAAGAGCGTCTTCGTTTCTATAAGTAACGCCACCAAAAAACTTTTTATTGTATAAAAAGCTAAGATTTATGTCGGCTTGTAATGTATTGCCGTCCGACATCAAAATCACTTGCGGTGTCAAGTCAAATAACGAATTATCAAGCGGTATATTGTATGCTGCGTTAAAATAATAATGCCGTGCCAAATAAGTTTTTCCATCTTCGGAAAAATCAAGCTCGGGTTCAAGCAGATGAGTTGACGACAAACCGAGCGAAAGCCCGCCAATGCCGTAATACAGACCGGCGCCCATATCAAACGCCATCTTGCGGCATTTGCCGTTGAAGATTGCTTCTGCCTCATCGGGAAACTGCCATTCGCCGTTGACTGTCTTATTGTAAAGACCTCCGTCGGCAGCTATTGCAAGAAGCCCCGCTCCTACCTTTATATGGTATGAATACGCAATTTTTGCAGAAAAGTTGTTTTCAAAGCCTATTTTGTCGTTGAGAATGGTAAGACCCACACCGCCCTGTGTGCCAGCCACATTAACGGGCATATCCACGCACATGATGGTGGTTTGCGGACCTCCGTCGAGGCCCACCCATTGGTTGCGGTTTATCGCCACTGCGTTGATCATTCCTTCGGTGCCACTGTATGCTGGATTGTAGCCCACTTGGTTAAACATAAAGAAACTATAATGAGCGTCTTGCTGTGCAGTCGCTGTAATTGTTAGCAGGGCGGTCAATGCCGCAACAAATAGTTTTCTTACCATATCATTGCTTTTTAGTGTTTCAGTATTCTATTTTTTGGTAGCGGTTTTTTTCTTTTTGGCGGGAGATTTCTCCTGCGGCTCCGCTCCTATTATCTTCATACAATCATCTTGAGTGAGTTTTTCGGCATCCACTCCCGACGCCAGCTTGTAATACTTTTTCTTATAGTAGATTACAGGATGGTTCCATCTGTCGCGAACTATTTTAAAATCGTCGGAAAACTCTTTGATGAGCTTTTTCTTGTCGGTTTCGTTTTTTTCTAATATCAGCTCAACTGCTCGCTCGTAGGTGATTGTTACGGGATTGTCGGTTTTTTTCAAAGAGATGAACTTTGAATTGTGGCTGATAAAAGGACCGAATCGTCCCACGGCTACAGTAATTTTTTTACCTTCGTACTCGCCCAGATCTCTCGGTAGTTCAAACAGTTTGAGTGCCTGACTTAAAGTAATGGTATCAACATTCTGACCCTTCAACAAACCTGCATATTTTGGTTTTGGTGTGTCGTTGGTTTCGCCAAGCTGAACCATAGGTCCGAAACGTCCTATGCGGGCGTATACGTTTTTACCAGTTTCAGGGTCGGTGCCGAGCAATCGTCCGCCTTGTTCGTTGTTGAGCAGTGCGAGTGCGTCTTCGAGGGTGAGGTTTTCGATATGCTGGTCTTTGGGCAGAGATGCGTAAACCGGGCTGTCGTCTTTTTCACCGAGCTGGATGATAGGTCCGAAACGTCCGATACGTGCCGAAACTGTCTTGCCGGTTTTTGGGTCGACGCCGAGAACACGCTCGCCTGTGGTGCGCTCGCCGTCCTCTACGCTCTTCTGTGTGGTAACGTGGAAAGGCGAATAGAACGAATCTATCATCTTTGCCCATTCGAGGTTGCCCTCCGCTATCTCGTCGAACTCTTTTTCTACCGAAGCGGTAAAATTATAGTCCATCACATTCTTAAAATGTTCCGAAAGGAAATCTGTTACCACCATGGCGATATCCGACGAAAAGAGCTTGTTCTTCTCGTAGCCGGTGTTCTCCTTTTTGGTCTTGGTGGTAATTTTGCCGTTTTTGAGGGTTAGGCACACATAGTTGCGCTCTGTACCCTGACGGTCTTCTTTCAAAACGTATCCCCTCTTTATAATAGTGGTGATAATGGGGGCGTAAGTAGAAGGACGTCCGATGCCGAGTTCTTCCAAACGTTTTACAAGGCTTGCCTCGGTGTATCGTGCAGGCGGACGTGTAAACCTTTGGTTTATCTCAATCTGGTCAAGATCCAGATTCTGAGCAGCTTTCAACGGCGGCAAAAGTTGGTTGTCGGCAGCAGTTTCGTCGTCGGTACCTTCGTGGTAAACCTTCAAGAAACCGTCGAATTTCACCACCTCGCCCGAAGCTGTAAATTCAGCGTTGTTTTTGTCGGCAGTAATCACAGCTGTAGTTTTTTCAATAACGGCGTCGCTCATCTGGCTGGCGATAGTGCGTTTGAAAATAATATCGTAAAGACGCTGTTCGTCGTATTTCTGACTTACTACTGTGCGCATAGTGGTGGGACGGATTGCCTCGTGTGCCTCCTGTGCGCCCTTGGTCTTGGTTTTAAAAGCACGCGGTTTGCTATATTTTTCGCCGTACTCTTTGGTGATAAAATCTTTGGCAGCGTTAACGGCAAGAGTGCTGAGGTTTACGCTGTCGGTACGCATATATGTAATAAAACCGTCTTCGTAAAGGCTCTGGGCAAGTGCCATGGTCTGGCTTACCGAGAAACCGAGCTTGCGGCTTGCCTCCTGCTGCAATGTACTTGTGGTGAATGGCGGTGCGGGAGACTTTTTGCCAGGCTTCACCTCTACGCTCTTAACTGCGAATCCGCTGCCGTTGCAGCTATTGAGAAACTCCTCTGCCTGTTTCTGAGTCTCCAATTTGCCGTTGTATTCAGCCTTGAAACTGCCGTCGGGAGTGGCAAACTGGGCTGTGGCTTTAAAAAAGTCGGAAACCTTAAATGCAAGAATCTCACGTTCGCGCTCCACAATCAGACGTACAGCCACCGACTGCACACGTCCGGCGGAGAGACCGCTCTTGACCTTTTTCCAAAGAACCTCGCTAAGCTCAAAACCCACAAGGCGGTCGAGCACACGGCGTGCCTGCTGAGCGTTTACAAGGTTGATATCTATGGTGCGCGGCGACTTAACCGCATCTTGAATGGCGTTTTTTGTTATCTCATGAAAAACGATACGTTTAGTAGAATCAATCGGGAGTTTTAAAACCACCGCGAGATGCCACGCTATGGCCTCCCCCTCACGGTCTTCATCGGATGCGAGCCAAACGGTGTCGGCAGCCTTCACATCTTTGCGAAGCTCGGCCACTACATGTTTTTTTTCTGGGTCGATTTCGTAAACAGGTTCGAAATTATTATCAAGATCCACTCCGTACTTCTTCTTAGAGAGGTCGCGAATATGTCCGAAACTAGGTTTAACAAGATAGTCGCTACCTAGCAACTTACTGATAGTCTTTGCCTTGGCAGGAGACTCCACTATTACTAAATTTTTTGCCATCTGAGTTTTGTTATTTGTTTATAAAAACGGCTTTTCCGCGTACAAACAATACGCCAATAAAAATCGGGTGCAAAATAATAAAAAAAGCAAAGCACTGACAAATTTTTTTTTAATTTACGATTTTTTGTATATTTGCGATTGATTTAAAAGGAAAAACAAGATGAAACTTACCAAAAAAACACGAAGAATAATTGTTCTGCTGTGTTGGGCGGGCTTTTTGATCCCCGCTATAACCGCAGGAATACTTTTAGCGCTGATTTCAGCTGAAAAAGTAGGATACATACCCTCATTTGAGGAACTTGAAAACCCGAGCAGCAACCTCGCCTCGGAAGTTATCTCATCCGACGGTGTATTGTTAGGAAAGTACTACAAAGAAAATCGAACCGTCATCGAATTTCAAGACGTGTCGCCAAATGTGGTAAACGCACTGCTCGCCACCGAAGACGTGAGATTCTACGACCATGTGGGAATCGACCTCCAGGCTCTCTTCCGCGTGTTCAAAGGTTTGGTTACACGGCACTCTGCCTCGGGCGGTGGTAGTACCATCAGCCAGCAGTTGGCAAAAAACCTCTACAACATGCGCGACCACGAGCGTCCATCTGGATTGCTCGGCAAGGTGGTGATGAAGCTTCAGGAATGGGTAACTGCCCTCCGCCTCGAACGCCGCTACACCAAGGACGAAATCATGGTGATGTACCTCAACACCGTGGGATTCGGTCACAACGCGTTCGGTATTCAGTCGGCATCGAAGATTTTCTTTGCCAAGAATCCTAACGATTTGAAACTTGAGGAGGCTGCCGTACTGGTAGGTCTATTGAAAGCGCCCACCAAATACAGCCCCAAGACCAACCCCAAGAACTCGGTAATGCGCCGCAACACAGTGCTCTCGCAGATTGAGAAATACCAGAAAGACCTCAACGCTATCAACGGCTACAAGATACTCAGCAAGGCAGAATATGACTCGCTCAAAAAGATAGAGCTTGTAATACACTACTCGCAGCAGACCCACATCGAGGGCTACGCCACATATTTCCGCGAATATCTGCGCACAACCATGACAGCCAAGAAACCAGACCGCAAAAACTACGCTCAATGGCAGACCGAGCAGTTCCGCGAGGACTCTACCAACTGGGCAGACAATCCTCTCTACGGCTGGTGCAACAAAAACCAAAAACCCGACGGCACACCTTATAATATATACAACGACGGTTTGAAAATCTACGTCACCATCAACTCGCGTATGCAGCAGTACGCCGAGGAGGCAGTAGAAATGCACATGGGCAAGGGTTACAAAACAGTGAGCGGAGGCAAGAACGACGCAGTTCAGGACCTTTTCAACCGCATAGAGATGAAGAGATTGAAAAATCCGCCGTTCAGCTGGCGACTCAACAAAAAACAGATCGACCAGATTATGAACTCAGCCATCAAGCACACCGACCGCTGGAGAGCCGGAATAAAAGCAGGTAAGGATTCTATCGAAATAATGAAGGAGTTTAACACTCCCACACAGATGACAGTGTTCACATGGCACGGAATCAAGGACACAGTGATGTCGCCCTTGGATTCTATCCGCTACTTCAAATCGTTTATCCGCTGCGGTATGATGAGTATGGAGCCCGGCACAGGCTATGTACGCGCATACGTGGGCGGCATCAACTACCAGTTCTTCAAATACGACCATGTGTCGCTCGGACGCCGTCAGGTAGGTTCCACATTCAAGCCGTTTATCTACACTATGGCTATGATGCACGGTTTCCAGCCGTGTCACAAGGTGGCAAACGTGCCCTACTCGTTTGAAATGCCAGCAGGACAAGAACCTCCCACATACACACCCCGCTACTCCTCATCGTCGAAAGACAACCAGATGATCACAATCAAGACAGGTCTCGCACTCTCGCTCAACCAGATTTCGGCATGGGCGCTCAAGCAGACCTCGCCCGAGCAGGTTATCAACCTGGTGCGCATGCTGGGTATCACCGCTCCCATCGACCCCGTGTACTCTATATGCGTGGGCGCTGGCGAAATCAAGCTTAAAGAGATGGTGGCAGCCTACTGCGGATTTGCCAACAAAGGCATGTACACATCGCCCGTGATGGTGCTCAGAATTGAGGACAAAAACGGCAACGAGATAGCATCGTTCACAGCCAAACATCAGGAGGCAATCGACGAAACCACAGCCTACAAGATGGTGGAAATGCTCCGTGGCGTAGTTCAGGGCGGTACTGCAGGACGTCTGCGCCGCGATTTCGGACTCACCAACGACATAGGCGGCAAAACCGGAACCACCAACCTCTGCGCCGACGGATGGTTTATGGGCATCACTCCCAAACTCGTTACAGGCGTATGGGCAGGCGGCGAGGAACGCTCAATCCAGTTCTCAAACGGCGAACTCGGACAAGGCTCGCGTATGGCTCTCCCTGCATGGGGTATCTATATGAAGAAAGTTTACGACGACCCGATGCTGTCGCAAATTTATTCGCGCGACGACAAGTTTGAAGCTCCTGCAGGATACAATTCTAACGCAGGTTGCGCCGACGACGCTGGCTCTAACGAAACATTAGAATCGGAAATCAACAACTCGTTCTCCGAGTCGGTGGAAGATTTTTAAATATTTTGTTTCCATAGTTATGGCACAGAAAACTATACCGCACACCTTATTATATATTGCGGTGGTTTTCTGTGCTTTCTTGTTTTTTGTAGATTGCGAACACAAATACGACTTCTACCTTGAAAAGCCTAAGGACACCACAATAGTAATCGAAGGTATGATTACCAACGAAAACAAACGTCAGACCATATACATTTCCACAGTTTCAAGTTATCAAGACGACAAACGAATGCCGGTTTCAGGAGCGTTAGTGGCAGTAACAGCATCGAACGACAGTTCATACTACTACTTAGAAGATACTTTAAATCGCGGCACTTATATATCTGAATATCCATTTATTGGAATAGCAGGAAATATTTATTATCTTAACGTAAAAGTAAACGGAAGCACCTACACAGCCGAAAGCAGCATGCTTCCCGTTACCCCTCCCGAAAAGATCACGTTTTCAAAAAGCGAAACCGGCATGATGAGCATAAAACACGTGGCGGAGAGTTTCGTAGCTGACAATCCTGCAATGTACACCGTTGATTTAGATTGGAGCGGCGTGGAGGGATACAAAGAGATGAACCCGAAACACACCCAGGCACGGCTCTACTACTATTCGCTCACATCGGTAGACGTAAGTCAGCTGTTCGCACCCAAAACCGAAAAAATCGAGTTTCCAGTGGGCACATTGGTAATAGAGCGCAAATATTCCATCGACCACAATTACGAGCTGTTTCTGCGCTCGCTGCTCACCGAAACCAAATGGTGCGGCGGCTATTTCGACGAAGCCCACGGAAACCTGCACACCAACATCACCAACGGCGCTGGATTCTTTGCCGCATGCACTGTGGCTATTGATACGGTGTGGGCTAAATAACAAAAAAAACCGGCAAATCATAGCTGACTGCCGGTTAAATAAACCAATTATTAATCCTTTTCGAAAATATCCCGCCGCGTGCTAACGACGCTGCGAGGCCTTGTTATCTTCGAGCATCTTTTTCATTGTAATCTGCAGCTGTTCGCACTGCTCTGCTGCTTTTTCGGCAAAATCTTCGCCGTTGCTGGCGTAGATAATCTGGCGCGACGAGTTTACAAGCAGACCGCAGCTCTCGTTCATGCCGTAAAAAGCAACGTCTTCGAGGCTGCCGCCCTGTGCGCCAATGCCGGGAACAAGCAAGAAATTGTTTTTGGCAATCTTGCGAACCTGCTGGAATTTGTAAGCCTGTGTAGCACCGCAGACAAACATTATCTGATCCTGAGTGCCCCAAAGCTGACCGTATTTGAGGGTCTTTTCAAATATATATTCGTTGGATTCTTTTTCCTGGATAACTTGGAAATCAGATGCGCTGGGGTTGGATGTGAGCGCAAGAATGATTACCCATTTGCCTTCGTATTCGAGATAGGGTGTCACAGAATCGCGTCCCATATAGGGCGAAACTGTTACAGCGTCGAAAGGCATCTGCTCAAAAAATGTGCGAGCGTACATTTTAGAAGTGTTGCCAATGTCGCCACGCTTGCAGTCGGCAATGAGGAAAATACCGGGATACTCCTTTTTAATATATTCGGCTGTCTTTTGGAGGGCACGCCAACCTTCCACACCCATCGACTCATAAAAAGCGGTGTTGGGTTTGTATGCCACTGCGTACTGCTGTGTGGCGTCGATTATGCGCTTGTTGAACTCAAAAATGGGTTCTTTCTCGCTCAACATGCAATCGGGAATCTTGGTGATGTCGGTGTCGAGACCCACACAAAGAAACGAATTCTTTTTCTGTATCTTATTGTAAATGTCGCGGTAGTTCATCTCTTTACGTTTGTTGTGTTGTTATACCAAAAGTTATTTAACAAAAATGTTACCAATTTTTATTTCGCAACAGAAAAATTTTACTCGTCGAATCCGCTTGCTTTCAATCTTTCTGCGTTTTCGGCAATCTGCAGTTTTTCGATAAGCTCGTCGATTTCGCCGTCCATAACCACGGGAAGGTTGTAGAGCGTGAGGTTGATACGGTGGTCGGTGACACGGCTCTGCGGATAGTTGTAGGTACGGATTTTGGCGCTACGGTCGCCGGTGGAGACCATGGTCTTGCGCTGCGACGATATGCTGTCGAGGTATTTCTGATACTCCATAGCGTAAAGACGGCTGCGGAGCTCCTTCATTGCCTTGTCGAGGTTTTTAAGCTGCGATTTCTCATCCTGACATGTTACCACAATGCCCGAAGGAATGTGGGTAAGGCGGATGGCTGAGTATGTGGTGTTTACGCTCTGTCCGCCAGGACCCGACGAGCAGTAGGTATCTTTGCGGATGTCGGCGGGATTAAGCTCCACGTCGAACTCGCCAGCCTCGGGCAGCACTACCACCGAAGCGGCAGAAGTGTGGATACGTCCCTGAGTTTCGGTCTGCGGCACACGCTGCACACGGTGAACGCCCGATTCGTATTTAAGTATACCGTAAACGCCTTCGTTGTTGCTGCTTACGGTAAGCACAATCTCTTTGTAGCCGCCCATAGTGCCTTCGGTGGCGCGGGTGATCTCGGTTTTCCAATGGCGTTTTTCAAAAAACTTCATATACATACGGTATAGGTCGCCGGCAAAGATGGCAGCCTCGTCGCCTCCCGTACCGCCACGGATTTCGAGAATGGCGTTTTTGTCGTCCTCGGGATCTTTGGGCAGAAGCATTATCTTAATCTGCTCTTCGCGCTCGGGAAGTGAGTTGGTGAGGGTTTCGAGCTCCTCTTTTGCCATCTCGCGCATATCCTCGTCTTTCTCGTCGCGGAGCATCTCTTTTGCGCTTTCGATATTTGCAAGTACGTTTTTGTATTCTTCGTAAGTGGAGATAAGGGGTTCTAATTCTTTGAACTCCTTGTTAAGTTCAACGTAGCGTTTCATATCCGACATAGCGTCGGGGTCGTTTACAAGTTTCTGAACCTCGTCGAAACGCTGTTTTACGCCTTCTAATTTTGCAAGTATTAAATTTTCGGCCATTTTATATTTCTGTTATGCTTGAATTATTCGTAAATAAACTCTCCGTAGGGACTCTTGATTGTTACCTTCTTGTGGTCGCTCTCCCCTACCCTACCGATTATCTGCGCGTCGATGTTGAATGATTTTGAGATTTTGATAATCTCGTCGGCGGTGGCTTGGTCGGTGTAGATTTCAAAGCGGTGACCCATATTGAACACCTTGTACATCTCGCGCCAGGGTGTGCCGCTCTCTTTTTGAATGATTGAGAAAAGCGGAGGAACGGGGAAAAGATTGTCCTTAACCACGTTTACCTTGTCGATAAAGTTGATAACCTTGGTTTGTGCGCCGCCCGAGCAGTGAATCATACCGTTGATTTTGCTGCGGAAACGGTCAAGTATTTGTTTAACTACGGGTGCATAAGTTCTTGTGGGAGAGAGAACAAGTTTGCCTGCATCTACGCTCAGTCCGTCGATTTTGTCGGTGAGGAAATAAGAACCTGAATATACGAGGTCGGCGGGAATGGCGTGGTCGTAGGTTTCGGGGAATTTTTCTGCAACTTTCTTGCTGAACACATCGTGACGTGCCGAGGTGAGACCGTTGCTGCCTGTGCCGCCGTTGTAAGCGGTTTCGTAAGAAGCCTGTCCAAACGAGGCAAGACCCACGATAACGTTTCCGGGCTTGATGTTGCACGAAATCACATCGCTGCGTTTCATACGGCATACCACTGTGCTGTCAACGATGATGGTGCGAACAAGGTCGCCCACGTCGGCAGTTTCGCCGCCTGTGCCTATAATGCCTATGCCAGCCTCCTGAAGCTCCTTGAACAATTGGTCGGTGCCGTTGATAATCTCAGAGATAACGCTTCCGGGAATAAGGTTGGCATTGCGTCCGATGGTAGACGAAACAAGGATATTGTCGGTGGCGCCCACGCAGATAAGGTCGTCGACGTTCATAATGAGGGCGTCCTGAGCGATACCCTTCCACACTGAAAGGTCGCCGGTCTCTTTCCAGTAGGCGTAGGCGAGCGACGACTTGGTGCCAGCACCGTCGGCGTGCATTATGACGCAATATTCGGGGTCGCCCGAGAGAATGTCGGGAACAACCTTGCAGAACGCATTGGGAAACAATCCCTTGTCGATATTCTTAATGGCGTTGTGGACGTCGGTTTTCGAAGCCGAAACACCTCGCTGTCCGTAGCGCAGATTTTCTTCCATAAATACTGTATCTTAGAATTTTTTGCAAAGTTAGACAAATTATTTTATACAGCAAGAATTTTTTTTTAGTATTAAAAAACCTACCCCGGGTTGGGATAGGTTTAGAGCGTATTCGGTTATTTTAAAAGTCCGTTGGCAAGATTCTGTTTTGCTTTTTCTGGCAGAAGCGCCGTAAGCTGTTCCACGATAGTATAAAGTGCCGACCGTGAAGGCTTGTTGAGTGAGATCTCCACCCCTTTGTCGATAAGCTGGCGTGCCCTTGCCTCATTTGTCCAAGGATAGTCGTAAAAGCGCATGCTGAGCTGCTGCATCAAATTAGTCATGGTAAACACAGCAGTAAGGTGCCAGTTCATCTCCTTTATCTGACCGAGCAGTTCTTTCGCCGATTTAACATCTTCGTAATGAGAAAGTTTTTCTATTTGAGATGCAAAATGTTTTACATTGAGATGCGTACTCTCGTCGCCATACTCTTTGTCAGCCTCCTTCAACTCTTCCATTTTAGTGGTGAGCTGACGGTAGATACGCTGCCATTCATAGGTGCGGTCTTTGTCCTCAATCTTGCGAAGCAGTTTTTTCACATTCTGCAAAACACGCTTGCGTTCGGAGTTGTTGCGGTTCTCTCTCTCAATATCGTCGAGCTCGGAGTAGAAACTTGTGGTTTCGGTATCACTTTCTTCAATATCGTAGATCGACTTGCGAGCCAAGGCAATCATCTGCTCGATTTTTTCTTCCGCCTCCTGTTCCGATTGTTTCTTGTCGGTGTTGAGCACCTTGGTAACAGTGATATCCACAGCGGAGAAATATGCCTCCAAGGTCATCTGTTCCGACGAGTCTACTATGAGGGTCAAATCCACAGCAGTGTGACGTGGGATAAAAGATGAAATTTCGTCACCGGTAATAAGCACGTCTGACACGTATTCGTAAAGTTCGGCGGTGCGTCCGAGCTCTGGTTGGTCGTCGCACTGGTACACGGGAACTCTCATCACGTCGGTGGATACGCCCGGACGCAGCTGCTGTGTGGTTTTCAGTCCGTTGATAACTCCCTTGGCGGGCAGCGGCTTGTTCTTTTCCAAACCTTTGGCAGCCAAAAATATAGCCTTTTCTCTATCCTCGTCCCATTTGGCAATGCCGATATAGTAAGGGAGCAACGCCGCCCCTACCCTAGTGCCTTGCAAAATAGAAAACTGCGACGGGAAACAGTTCAAAAGTCTGCCGCTTGTATCGTATGCGTTGATGATGAAGGTGTTGGAACGTCCAGTTAAAAGGCTGGCTAACATCACGTTGCCGCGACGGTCGATGTCGGATTTGCCGCTCGACCAGGCGTTGTCGGAGCGTACAAGTTCCACCCTAATCTTGTCGGGACAAGTAGTGGGAGAATTCCTTTGGTCAAGTTTTATAGAAACCCATTCGCAAAGTTCCACAGTGGTAGGCTCGTAACCTATTTGCAGCTGGATAACATCGTCTTCAACTTCCACCTTGGTACCCTTGTTGTCGATAGTGGACGCATAAAGGGCTGCGCCTGTGGCAACGGCTGTCATGGGGTCGATGTCGGTGGCAACATTGAAAGTAACCTGGTCGCGCAACATCTGACGCAGCAGAGGCGAATGCGTAGGACCGCCCACAAGAATCAGCTTGTTGAGGTCGAAGCTCGAAAGGTTGTTGCGCATCATAAGCGTTTTGCAAATGTCCACCGCCTTTTGAAACACGGGACGCATAGCATCGTTGATCTGATTCTGGTCAACGCTGAGGTCGAGCTCAATCTCCTCGCCTTCGTCGTCCTCGCCAAGGTCGCCGATATTCGAGAGAATATCCTCACGATCCTTGAACGAAAGCACATTCTTAACATCTTCGGCGTAGGTTTTCATAGCCTCACGGAGCACGTAGTTCTTTTCCTTGTCGGCTAATATCTTGTCAATCTTGTAATGCGATTTCAGGTAAGGGATAATAATTTTGTCCACAATGGCGGCGTCGAGGTCTTTGCCGCCGAGATAGTTGTCGCCCTCGGTATCAAACACCTGCATAATGCCGTCCTCCACCTTGAGCAAGGCGGCGTCGAAAGTGCCTCCACCAAAGTCGAACACCATCCATACGCCGTTTTTCTGGTCGCTTGTGAGTCCGTAGGCATACGACGCGGCAATGGGTTCTTGCAGAAGCTCCACATGGGTAAAGCCCGCCATTTTGGCTGCCTCCAAGGTGGCAGTCTTCTGATTTACAGTAAATTTGGCAGGTACGGTGATAACCACCGAATAGAACTGTTCGTCGGTGACAAACGCCTTCAAAGCCTTGAGCACCTCGGCAGAAAGCTCTTCCGACGTGAGAGATTTGTTAAGGTTGGCGCACTGGTACTCTTTGTCGGTGCCCATGGTGCGCTTAAACTCTATGTAAGTGTTCGACGACTCCTGTTCCCAGCTTTTGGTGGCGCGGCGCTTGTCGGATTTCATGGTGTTGTAAGCGGCGTCGCCCACTTTGGTGCTGCCTTTTTTATTTATAGAGACACACGATGGCATGGTGTCTTTGAGAATGTCTGATTTAATAACTACAGGAGACCCCTTCTCCATTCTACAAATAGAAGAATTGGTGGTGCCGAGGTCGATTCCGTAATCAATTTTTAATCTTTCCATTATTAGAGGTATTAAATATTTTGACTAACAGTAACTTGTGCCGACTGAATCATTATACCGTTGTAATTGATCTGCGGCTTAGATATGGAGGTGATAATCTGTGCTCCGGGAGTGAGCGATTCGTCGGTAACAAAATTGGCAACAACTTTCATTCCGTCGTCGTAAGGCTTGTCGAGCATATCCACAATCTCATAACCGTAGGCTTCAAAATTGGTTCTGATGCGTTCCACAGCCTTTGAAATCTGCTTGAAACCTTTTACCGAAGGATCCATCTTAGAGAGATTGGCCTCTATTCTTATAATTTCGTCAGCCACCTTGAGCACCAACGAATGATCCGGTATGTCGTCCGACGGCTGGTCTGCCATAGGTTGTTCGGCATCGTGGGTTTCGGTAGCGGCTCGCATTCGCATTTTCATCCGCAAAAGTAAAAACATTAGCACCGACACTACAACTATAAGCACTATTAAGCAAATTGTTGTAACGTCTAAATTCATAAATGTTGTTTCGGAAAGAATTACTGTAAACATAAGTTTTTATATTTTAATTATTTAATAACATCCGCTCCTCCCTATTGCCAACACGGCCCAAATCAGTATAATGAAAAACAAAAACAAAATACCGCTTGGGTCTTGGATCCGACTTGATTGATCATCTTTTGATTGATTATGCTGCAATTTCCCAGCCTTTTTTTGGAAAAGAACAATCTTATTGTTAATCTCCTCTTTGTCCACTGAATTATTACACAAGGTCAATGCATTCTTCAACAAATTTACGGAATAATCAGGCGACAATTTTCGTATGTTGTATTCGTCGATAGAACATTCGTAAAGCATATTGGCAAGACTATCCGAAACAAGTTGTAATCGCGGATTGTCGGAAGAGGAAACTCTTATTAGCAGATGATACTCATCCTTAGTATCTTCAAGAAGTTTTCCGCCAATGCCCAAATTGTAAAAAGCTTGAGACACGGCAGCTGCTCCATCATTGTTAAGAATGTCTAATTGATCCTTAGCATCTTGTATGGCGCCATTTATTTTGGTGATAGCCCCTTCTGAAATAGCCGGCATTATAAAATCGGCCAAAAAGGGTGTCGGAATATAATCTAACAATTCACTTGGAGGCTGACACTTAACAAGAGTATCTATAAACGATTGAACCAAATCTGCAGAACTCTTAACAAGAATACCTTTGGAATCAACCGCCTTTAAAAACTCGTCGGGGAATAATTTGTAAATTTGTTCAGCCTTTTGCAACGCCGGTTTAAAATCTCCCTTCCAAAAATATAAAATCATCCTATTTTGCAGCGACGAAAGATTATCTTCCTTATTCCAAACCGACAAAGCATTGTTGGGTTCGCCCGCAAAAAGGACGTTGAAAGCCTTATCGTCGAGAGGGGTCATCCTCAAAAACCAAAACTGGGCATATTTAAGACGCTCTTCCGAGTTGGAAAGCAGTGCCAGGGCATTGTCTAAATTCTCCAACGAATGGTTCAGGCTAGATTTCACATTTAGATTTTTAACCATCGTCAAATCAAGAGGATAATCTACCTTGCGATCCACCTCCATAAACTTGGTAGCCTTGCTTATGCTCGCCACAATTTCTCTGTACGACGAGTTGGCATACAAGCCCAAAACTCTGAAGGGGTTGTCTAATATAATTTCAGGTACTGATGCCATAAAAGTTGCTAACTATTTGCCGTTGGTTTTTCTACTATGCAAAGTAAGGAAAAATTTTTGAGATAACAAAACAGATTATTTGAAATATGGAGAGAATTTTGCCGGCAATTTCTATCTTTCATTGAATCAATGACATGCCTTGAATATGATTATAAATTGGATTATGATACAAATCAATAAGGCGAAAAACAAACATCCAAGCTTAGAAAAAGCGCTTAATTGCGTCTCCTTCTTGTTGTTGTCCACTTTTTTCTGGAAAAGAGCAATCTTATTGTTAATTTCTTCTTGATCCACTGAATTATTCGACAATTCAAATGCTTTCTGCAACAAATGAAGTGCATACTCAGGCGCAAAATCCCGTATGTTGTACTCGTCGATAGAACATTCGTAAAGCACATCTGCAAGTTGATCAGAAGTAAGGTGCAACCGCGGATTGTCGGAAGAGGAGACTCTGTTTAGCACATTCAAATCATTCTTAATGTCGTAAAGCAGTTTTCCCCCTATACCAATGTTAGGAAGTACAGATTCTACCTTACGCCCCTCAGAGTTAAGCATATCTAATTGATCCTTAGCATTATGTATGGCACTATCAATTTTGGTAAAAGCTCCTTCAGAAATAGTAGGAACTATATAATCGAGCCAAAAGGGTGACGGAAGAGTATCTAACAATTGGATTGGGGATATATAACCCAAAAGAGTATCCACAAAAGATTGAGCCAAATCAGCAGAACTCTTAACAAGGGTACCTTTGGAATCAACTGCCTTTAAAAATTGCTCTGGGAATAATGTGTACAGTTTTTCGGCACTTTGCAACGCCAATGTCAGATCTTTTTTTAAATTACCTTTCCACAAATAAATAATCAACCTGTTTTGCAGCGACGAAAGATTATCTTCCCTATTCCAAACCGCTAAAGCGTGATTGGGTGCGCCCGCAAAAAGGTGTTCAAAAGCCTCATCGTCGAGAGGGGTCATCCTCAAAAACCAAAACTGAGCATATTTGAGACGCTCTTCGGAATTAGAAAGCTGAGCCAGGGCATTGTCTAAATTCTCCAACGAATGTTTCAGGTTAGATGCCACATATAGATTTTTAACATTCCGCAAATCAAGAGGATAATCCACCTTGCGACCCACCTCCATAAACTTGGCAGCCTTGCTGACACTCGCCACAATTTCTCTGTACGACGAGTTGGCATACACGCCCAAAACTCTGAAGGGGTTGTCTAATATGATTTCAGGTACCGATGCCATTTTTTTGCCGCTGGTTTTACGAATCGCAAAGTTAGGGATAAATTTTGAGATAACAAATAGTCAACCGTCGCAAGTATAAATTACTAACCACGGGAGACATTAGTTATTAACAAGATTTTGAGGATGCTATTAATGCAAGAAACAAAAAAATGAATATGAAGAAATAAAGGCAACCTAAATCGGGGTCATCGCTTGATTGATTACCACTCTTTTTTTCCGCCTTTTTTTGGAAAAGAGCAATCTTGTTGTTAATCTCTTCTTTATCCACTGAATTATTAGACAAATCCAATGCATTCTGCAACATCCTAATTGAATAATCTGGCGAAAACTTACGTATGTTGAATTCATCGATAGAACATTCGTAAAGCATATTTGCAAGTCTATCCGAAGTAAGCAGCAATCTCGGATTGTCGGGTGCGGAAACTTTTTTGAGCAAATCTAATTCATCTTTAATGTCGTAAAGCAGTTTTCCGCCTATGCCAAGGTTGGGAAGGGAAGAATCTGCTCCACGCCCCTCACTATTAAGCATATCTAACTGATCCTTGGCATCTTGTAGGGCTTTATCAATTTTAGTGATTGCATCTTCCGAAACAGTCGGAACTATAAAATCGTGCCAAAAGGACGATGGAATAGAATCCAACAATTGACCCGGCGTAAGATTGGCTGTAAGGGTATCAACAAAAGATTGAGCCAAATCGGCAGAACTTTTAACAAGAGTACCTTTGGAATCAACAGCCTTTAAAAACTCTTTGGGGAATAATGTGTAAAGTTGTTCTGCATCTTGCAACGCCGTTTTAAAATCACCTTTCCACAAAGAAATGATTATCCTATTTTGCAGCGACGAAAGATTATCCTCCGAATACCAAACCAATAAAGCGACATCAGAGTCACCCGCAAAAAGGTATTCAAAAGCCTCATCGTCGAGCGGTGTCATCCTCAAAAACCAAAACTGAGCATATTTGAGACGTTCCTCCGAGTTGGAAAGCAGTGCCAAGGCATTGTCTAAATCTGCCAACGAATGAGTCAGGTTGGATTTCACATTTAGATTTTTAACCATCGGCAAATCAAGAGGATAATCCAACGTGCGCCCCACCTCCATAAACTTGGTAGCCTTGCTGACGCTCGCCACAATCTCTCGATACGACGAGTTGGCATACACGCCCAAAACACGGAAGGGGTTGTTTAATATTATCTCAGGTACTGATGACATAAAGGGTTAACTTATCAAAGGCAAAGTAAGGGAGAATTTTTGAGATTACAAAATCGAAGGGGGGAATTAACATTTTCAAATTTTGGAAATAAATAATTAAAAAAATGGAGATTTGAAAAGAGCAATATCAAACATAAGTTTCTATCTTCTAATTATATACGGCATAAATATTAAATAGAGGATAAACATAATCATAAAAAAAAATATAATCATTATATAACTACCACAACCTAATAATCCACCATTTGATTTATTTTCCTCCTTATTTTTATCTGCTTTTTTTTGGAAAAGATCAATCTTTTTGTTAATCTCTTCTTTATCCACTGAATTATTAGCCAATGTACATGCAGTCATCAACATATTAATGGAATATTTTGGCGAAAACTTGCGTATGTTGTATTCATCGATAGAACATTCGTAAAGCATATTTGCGAGTCTATCCGAAGTGAGCTGCAACCGTGGATTGTCGGGTGTGGAAACTTTTTTGAGCAAATCTAATTCATCTTTAATGTCGTAAAGCAGTTTTCCGCCTATGCCAAGGTTGGGAAGTGAAGATTCCGCCTTACGTCCCTCGCTGTTAAGCATATCTAACCGATCCTGGGCATCTTGTAGGGCTTTATTGATTTTGGTGATAGCATCTTCGGAAATAGTTGGAACTATAAAATCGCCCAAAAAGGATGATGGAATAGAATCTAACAATTCTTTCGTGGAAAGATAGGCTACAAGTGTATCTACAAAAGATTGAACCAAATCGGCAGAACTTTTAACCAGAGTACCTTTGGAATCAACTGCCTTTAAAAACTCATTTGGGAAAAATGTGTAAAGATGTTCAGCATTGTGCAACGCAGATTTATAATCACCTTTCCACAAAGAAATGATAATCCTATTTTGCAGCGACGAAAGATTTTCCTCTGTATGCCAAACCAATAAAGCGACATCATTGTCACCCGCAAAAAGGTATCCAAAAGCCTCATCGTCGAGCGGTGTCATCCTCAAAAACCAAAACTGAGCATATTTGAGACGTTCCTCCGAGTTGGAAATCAAAGCCAGGGCATTGTCTAAATCTGCCAACGAATGGGTCAGGTTAGATTTCACATTCAGATTTTTAACCTTTGGCAAGTCAAGAGGATAATCTACATCACGACCCACCTCCATAAACTTGGTAGCCTTGCTGATGCTCGCCACAATCTCTCGATACGACGAGTTGGCATAAACGCCCAAAACTCTGAAAGGGTTGTCTAATATAATTTCAGGTACTGATGCCATATAAATTTGCCGTTGGTTTTATGAAAGACAAAGTAAGGGATTTTTTTTGAGATAATAAAAAAACATTACTTGAAATACTCTGAGAATTTAGCCGGTAACTTCAACGCCAAAAACAAATTGGCAGCCGCAATTGCCAATCCCAACAACGAAAACCATATATTAAAGTGTATCAACGGATAGCAATGGCAAAGCACCAACACACCGATAGGTAGGCAGATAATACTTGTAATTACTGCGGGAATATATTTGCGGATAACTGCCGACTGTCCCAAATGCATCACAAAATGCGCCGTAATGCCAAACGACGAGCCAAACCAAATATTCCAACAGAGATCGTTGTCGAAATAGATAGCGGCAAGGGCAATGAGTGTAAACACCACAAACTCTTCCATCACCGCCAAGGCAAATCCCGATGTGGAGGTATTGGGAAGGAATTTGAAGATCTTCGGAAAACGTTTTTGCAGCATTTCGGCGTTCCTGTCGAGAAAAATCCTCATACCCACAATCTCTTCCAAATCGTGGAATATAAACAGAATAGGAAAGGCTAAGGCGAATGTACTCATAGTTGTTAATGTTAATTGTGACAAAATTATGGAAAAATTTTTGATTTTCGGCATTTTTTCCTCCGCTACGCAAAAACACTTCGCAACAATTCATTATATTTGCACTTACAAAAGAGGTCAAGAACGGCTTACTTCTCGCCTTTACGCGGAACCTTAGGCTTAGCCTATCTCCGCTTTCGAATTAGTCGTTCAATTACCTCTTTTTTTTAAGATATTAACAAGGTCAAGGCCGGCTTACTTCACGCTTATTAGCATCACATAATAAATTAGTCGGCCGATTACCTGTTTTATTTGTAATGATATGAACAACAAGATTTTAAGTAAGGTAGCCCTGCGTTATAGGGCGGTGTTTGCCAACGTTGACCGCAACGAAATAGACCTGAACAATACCATCACCGAACCTGTTTTGGCATTTGTTAAACGGCTGAAAGAATGCGGTTTCTGTCTTTCCGAAGAACTTTTGCACGTGCTCAACGGCGTAGACACCAAGCATTTGGAAGAAATCACAGAGATAATCAACGAGGTGATGGGCGTAAAACTCAATTGGGCACCGCTCGTAAAAGGTTGGGACACTCCCACAGGCGAATCCCTTCCCGACCACATTATCACACTAATAGCCAATATGTTCGGCAATCAGTCGGTATACAAAGGCACTCGTCTGCAATGCGGACACCTTATTCCCGAAGGCACTTTCCCCTTGGAGCGTTACAACGGCTGCCCATTTTGCGGACGTCAGTTCGATACTGCCGATTTTGTATTCAAAGGTCAGGCAAGCAAG
Organism: Bacteroidales bacterium; assembly: GCA_017960885.1. GTDB lineage: Bacteria > Bacteroidota > Bacteroidia > Bacteroidales > UBA3824 > UBA3824. The sequence goes on along the minus strand of JAGCYI010000178.1, from coordinate 2,195 downwards.
TTGAAGGAACTCAGGCTGTTTACCCTTTCCGACCTGAAAAACACCTTACTCTCGCTGTTGAACTCCCCCACCCCATTAGACGGCACTCAGAAAGACACCTTGCAACTTCTTTTGGAGGAATTTCCGCTGCCCGACAACGCCGTTATCACTATGAAAGAGACGGTTATGCTTGTTGTAAAATCGTTGGTAAGCCACAACGACCCCAAGGCTGCCTCTTTTATGAAAACTCCCAACGACATTCTCCGCTACCTTTGGTACGAAAAAACAGGACACGTTCAAATTATTGAACCGAAAACACTTATAGCACATTCAAAGAAACTCTACACCAATATTTTCGGTCCGCTCAACGTTGGCGAGGAGGCGGCAGTGGAGATGAAACGCAAACTCCGTCTTAAATATTCACGTCAAGTATGCCTACGTACAGCGCAATGGCTCAACTCATTACCTATGTCGGCAAAACAAGCCGCCGAAATAATGAATCCCAAGCGTGGAATGTGGGTAAGGTTTGTCCGTGCCCTGCGTCTTGCCGAATATTCGCACAAAAAAGGTATGGAGCATCTTGCCGAAATCCTCGACGTTTTTTACCGCGGCGACTACACCACTTGGCAGTCGAAGGTAGACAAGGCACGCGAGGCTCACGACGCCACCCAAATACTCAAAATGCTGCAAGAGCGTCCGGGACTGTTTGCCCGCTCGCTTTTTGCCACAATGGCGCGGTTTGGAAAAGACTTAACTCTCAATGCGTTTAACCAAATTTCCGACCAACTGCCGTCGCGCCTTCTGATTTCGCTCGGCAATGCCGCCGACGATTATTTCAACACTGACAATCAGCGAGTTGTACGCACAATTACAGGCGTAAGCAAGTCGATAGACCACAACATCATACTCTCGCTCTACACCGACACCGACCGTCAAGAGATGGCTCAGGCGGTAAACAAACTCTACCAAGAGTCGATGCTGAGGCGCTTTGCCGCCCAAAAGACCGAATCGAAGACCATCTACATCGACCCCGCGCTCTACGATATTCCCATAAGCGTTGGCGACCGCTCTGCCACCATCCAAGACACCTCGTGCGCACTTATGGGCACACGTTTCCCGGTGGAGGGCGATGCTGTAAGGTTGTTTTTGCAATGGGGCAAAGGTCTGCACGCGCAATGGTTGGATATGGATCTAAGTTGCCGCATAACGCTGCCCAACAACGAGAGTGTAACTTGTGCATACTACAACCTCACCTGCGTAGGGGCGAAACATTCGGGCGACATCCGCGAGATTCCCGAAATGACCGGCACGGCAGAATATATCGAACTCTCGCTGCCCGAATTAGACAAGGCAGGGGCAAAATATGTAACGTTTACTTGCAACGCCTACTCCGACGGTGCGCTCTCGCCAAACCTTGTGGTAGGTTGGATGAACTCCGCCTATCCTATGACCGTTGACGAGAAAACCGGCGTGGCATACGACCCGTCGTGCGTGCAGCATCAGGTGCGCATCAGCGAAAGCAACCTGTCAAAAGGCTTGGTATTCGGCGTGTTAGACGTTGCCAAACGCGAGATTATTTGGCTTGAAATGCCCTTCACATCGCAAACCATCGCCGGAGCCGACAACAATGCGGTAGAAGCCCTTTTGCGCAAGTTGCAGTCGAAACTCTCCATCGGCGCCCTCCTCGAAACCAAAGCCAAAGCGCAGAACCTCACCCCCATCGACACCCCCACCGCCGACGAAACCTACACCTACCAATGGGCTCTCAACCCCGCAGATGTGGCAGGGGTGATGAATGGATAAAAAATTGCAAAATTTAGCATTATCAATCAACCACTTACAAAAAGTTTTTACCAAATCTACCCTAAAAAGCATAGATTTGGTAAAAAGTTTTTATCCCAAAAATCATTAAAAGATTAATTATTAACTATTTACAAAATCACACCCTGCGGCACTACGAAAAAAGTTTTTACCAAATCTCAAAAAAATTTGCACATTTGGTAAAAACTTTTTTCAATTAACTTATTTTCAACCGATTACAATCAACAAAACCACATTATTTAGTCTCCTTCCTATATAAGAAACCGCTGACGATTGCCACAAGGATGATTAAAACTGTGAGTACGTATGCCCAAGCGTGGGTGATGCGAGAGGTGGCGGTGATGGTGTAAGCGGCAGGAATAAGTCGCTCGCCTGTAAGCGGATAGGTAATTACG
>JAGCYI010000177.1 GCA_017960885.1 Bacteroidales bacterium | reverse complement strand
TACACCGCAAAGTTATGGCTGAGCCCCAATGTATGCAATACCGATTGTTCTTAATCGGATGAAAGTTTTTTTACGAGATACCTTTACGAAGTGTAAGAGAAATTGGTATGGCAAGTAAGGGATTTGCGCATGGGGAAGGGGAAATATTATTTCATTTTTTTATCAAAGGTATATTATGGTATATCAAAAATATTTTATCTTTGCATAAATTACCCAAGTTTCAAAATCAAAGAGGAGTTATGGATAGCACCCAACCAAAAAAAAGAAAATCTAATTCGTTTATTGGTTTTTTTATAAGGATTTTTGTATGTGTGAGTTTTGCTACGTTGATGACTTTCTTTTCTTTTCCTACGAATCTTATTTTGGTAGTTGTTTTGTTACTCGTTTTATATGTATTTCAAAGAGTTTATGTGTCAATAAGATGGGAACAAAAATATGGAATTCCATATTCACAGCGACACGATTACAAAAAAATAATGTTAAAAAGGCAAGAGTTGAAAGCACAGAGGTTAGAAGCACAAAGGTTAGCAGAGCAAATGTTTAAAGCCCAAGAGTTGCAAAATAACTCTAATCCAGATACAAAAAAAAGATCACATCGAAATGATTATCGAAAAAAAAGGAAGATGATGAAAAAAATGTACGATAATATTACAGAGGGTAGTTCTCCTAATACATATTCCATTAATAATCAGAAAGATTATGTCGATACAGATTTGAATGATAGGGGAGACGACAACAATTTTTTAGATACATTATTTAATGTGGATGGCGATTCGAGTGCATCATTTTTTATTTTCGACACATCATTTGATGGTGGTGGTGATGGGGGAGATTTTGGTAGTGGATGCGATGGCGGTGGCGATGGAGGAGGCGATTAATAGAATATCTATAATGTTCAAATGCTTCTAAATCAGTTATATAATTAAAATTATTACCCCATATACATTGAGGAAATGTGTCTCGTTTTATCACATTTCCTCACTATATACTGGTAAAAACGAGATTTATTTACAAATCATCGTTCCCTTGTGCTCTGCCTCAAAAAAGCCTTCCACATCGTTTGAGTTGCCAATAATTACTTTGTTGACACCTTTATTTATAGTGTTGAAGGCGTTTTCGAGTTTGGGAATCATTCCGTCGGAGAATATGCCCTGCGCCGAAAGTTTGGGGTAATTTTCGGAATTTAATAGCGGAATTACGCTGTTGTCGTCGTTAGCATCCATAAGCACCCCTTTTTTCTCAAAACAGAAAAAGAGGTTGGTCTTCACCTTTTGGGCAAGTCCCGCCGCGAGAGTAGACGCCACAGTGTCGGCGTTGATGTTGAGCAATTGGGCATTCTTGTCGGCTGCAATGGTGGCTATTACGGGTGTGTAACCATTGCTTACAAGGTCGATAAGCAATTGAGCATTAACGCCTTCGGGAGTAATGTCGCCAGCAAAACCGTAGTCGATATCCTTTACGGGACGTTTTACTGCGTCTAACAAAACACCGTCAACGCCCGAAATGCCCACCGAGCAGCGGTTTAGCGAATTGAGTTTTGCGGTGATGGTCTTGTTGATGAGTCCAGTGTAAACCATAGTTACCACGCGGAGGGTGTCGGCGTCGGTAATTCTTCTACCGTTCACCATTTTGGGTTCAATGCCCATACTTGTAAGCACTTGATTGGCAACCTTTCCGCCGCCGTGTACAAGCACAATGTTCTTTTTGATTTTGGCAAGACGAGCGAGAAATTCGTTGCGTGCGTTTTCGTCGTCGATCACCTTGCCGCCTATTTTTACGATGTTGATTTCTTCCATTTTTGCTATGTTTTTGGGCGCAAAGGTAGTAAATTATTAATGAAAGGGTGGGGAGATTAAAAAAAACACCGATTTTTTGTTTGCATTTTTTCCAATAATCCATTATCTTTGCCAAAAATACAAATTATGGCGAGAATCAACGAAGATAGCCATCTGTACCAGCCTCTGAAATATGTAGATTTGTTGACAGACTACGGTTTTAAGTTGGTTTTTGGCGATAAAGAGTTACTGATAGCGTTTCTCAACGCATTGTTTGAGAAAGAAGGCAAGGTAGTTACCTCAGTAAAGTATCTTAGCAAAGAGATGGTATCGGTAAACCGTCACGGACGGACAATATATTACGACGTTCTTTGCAAGATAAATGGACATGAGGACGTTATTATAGAGATGCAACACCGCAGTCAGGATACATTTGTGGAGCGTTCGTTTTACTATATGTCGCAGTCTATTATGCATCAAGGCGACAACAAACGCAATTGGGACTATAAAATGTATCCGGTTTATGGAATCTTTATTATGAATTTCCATCTGCCGGTAAAAGATGCACCGAAACAATTAGTGAACGAAGCCGTTACAGTATTTAAGGACACAAACACTCTCCTGACCGATAAGTTCAGGATGTTTTTCATCGATTTGTTGTATTTTGACACAACTGATGAAAGCGAGTTGAAAACTAAATTTGATTGTTGGATTTATAGCATAAAGAATATGGGAAAGATTACCACAGCACCGAAGTTGACGGCAACAAAACCGTTTGATAAACTATATAGTCGCGCGGAGATTGCCAGTATGAATCCGCGCCAATACCGCGAGTACGAGGCGAGCCTCAAAGCCTACCGCGATGCTTATTCTATTGCCAAAACTGAACGCAACGCCCGCAAGCGCGAACGTGCCGAGGGTAGGGAAGAAGGACGTGCAGAAGGACGTGCAGAAGGACTTGTAGAAGGACGTGCAGAAGGTGCAAAAGCCCAAGCCATTGAAACCGCCCGCAACGCTAAGGCTTTGAACTTACCCATTGAGACCATTGTGCAACTCACAGGTCTCACTCCCGAAGAAATTGAAAACTTATAATTTATGATAATTTATTATAATAATATTATAAATTTTTATACGGGGGGGGGTAAAATGCCCTTCTCGTAATCCATTTTATACTTGATAATTATTGTTCCCCTGTGGAATGTCCTTAAAGGATATTCCGCAGGGGATTTTTATTTATAAATACTTATAAAAAATGACATTAGAAAAGACAACCCCGCCGCCGGTACTTGCGGCACAGCACCCTAAGCAAAAGTACCACAAACCCACATTTGAGGCAATCGACCTCAACATGGAATCGCCCCTGCTCGCAGGCAGCGGCACACCAACCCCCAATATTAACCCCATAAAGCCATCGCCAAGCGAATGGTAAAAAAAGGAGGACAACACAATGAAAAAGTCATTATTTAAAATCCTGCCC
>JAGCYI010000176.1 GCA_017960885.1 Bacteroidales bacterium | reverse complement strand
TTTTCTATGTTGATTATTTCGGTTGTAAAGTTAGTGATTTTTTTGGTTTAATTTATACCTTTGCACACCGAAACTTAAAAAACAATATGCAGCAACCCGCAAAAATAGATTTTATCCGTCACGCACTCACCTACGGCGCATTCACCGGCGCAGCAATGGCAGTAGCCACTTTTCTCACCGAATTGGTAACAGGCAAAGTTGCGTTAGGAGGTATCTTGATATATGTAGTGATGTCGATAGGCATTTTGATAGGACAAAAAGCTTGGTCGATGTCGCGCCTGCCCGATGCAACACCATTTATGCAGTCGGCACTTCACGGATTTATTTGTGGCTTGGGAGCTTCGGTTATCAACGCACTTTATTTGGTAATTGACTTTAAGTTCCTGCATACCTCGGCGTTAGATGCCATTACCGAACAGAGCATTCAAATGATACAGCAGATGCAGATGTTTTCGGAACAAGACATTCAAAACGCCACCTCTATGATAGAAACCTTGAAAATACCTATGACAATTATATCGTACTTATTTTACAACTTGTTTATATCCGCGCTCTTTTCAATAATCAGTGCGGCATTATCGCTAATGCAAAAAAAATAAACCAATGGATATTTCAGTAATAGTTCCCGTATACAACGAAGACGAATCTTTGCCCGAACTCAGCGAGTGGATAGCCCGCGTAATGAACGAAAACAATTTTAGCTACGAAATAATAATGGTAGACGACGGTAGCACCGACACCTCGTGGGAAATCATTGAGAAAATGTCTGCCACCGACAATCATATAAAAGGTGTAAAATTTCGCCGCAACTATGGCAAATCAGCCGCGCTCAACACAGGATTCAAAAAAGCGCAGGGCGACGTGGTAATAACCATGGACGCCGACATGCAAGACAGTCCCGACGAAATTCCCGAACTCTACCGCATGGTAAAAGAAGAAAAATTCGACGTGGTATCAGGTTGGAAGAAAAAACGCTACGACCCTATCAGCAAGACAGTTCCGAGCAAGTTTTTCAACTTTACAGCGCGATTGGTAACAGGCATAAAGCTTCACGATTTTAACTGCGGACTCAAAGCATACCGCAACACCGTGGTCAAGAGCATCGAAGTATATGGCGAAATGCACCGCTACATACCTGTACTTGCCAAACAGGCAGGATTTAAACGCATTGGCGAAAAAGTTGTGCAGCACCGCAAACGCAAATACGGAGTTACAAAATTTGGTTTAGAACGCTTTGTAAACGGATATCTCGACCTCTTGACAGTTAGCATTGTAAGCAAATTTGGCAAAAGTCCTATGCACTTTTTCGGCTTGATGGGCACGCTCAGCTTCCTTATCGGATTTGGCATTCTCACCTATTTGAGCATAGCAAAATTTGCATGGAACCAATATCAAATGACCGACCGTCCGCTATTTTATTTTGGATTGTTGACCATAATATTTGGTGCACAGCTGTTTTTAACGGGATTTACCGCCGAACTTGTAACCCGATCTGCCGCCGACCGCAACACATATCTAATAGAAGATACTGCGGGCGAATAAAAAATAACATACAACCTGCGTCTTTGGTATTTTTTTTGACGTAAAAAAATACGGAAAAAATATATCCGCGAAAGATTTTTTTCCGTATATTTGTAAAAATGAAACTAAAACTCGCTCAAATGGAAAACATAAACGACGAACAATCGCAAAAATCAATAAAAGAGATAATACTTGTATTCTCTGACATCGATGTAAAAATCACCGCTTTGAACGAATGCTCGGCAGAGGATTTTCTCTCGTTGAACAATTATCTCAAAAAATTTTACAAAGACGCAAAAGTAATTTCGGGTCAAACCGAACAGATATACGACATCATAGCTGGCGATGCTCACGAAAAATTTTTCGACGAGCTTCTTGGATTGCAAGATTCGCTCAACAACAAAATCAACATGCTCAAAAACAAGATTTTAAAGAGCATACGTGGATTAGAAAAAATGCACACCGCGCTCAATCTTGTGTTTGTTCCGCTCAAAAACTTCAACCTCAACATACTCACGCTCAACTTCTTGCTTGTTAACTTAAAACTCAACGTGGCATATTCCGACAGCGAGAATATCAAGAAAGTGAGCGACCTTATCGACAGCATCACCGACGAAATCAACAAGTTGAAAATCATTCTCCCCAAGATTTCAGAATCGATGCTAATGGTAAAAAACGTTACCCGCCTTTCGTCGGGAAAACTCATCGAAATACGCAAGAAAAACATTCTCGACATCGACCGCGTAACGGGACAAATCAACGACAGCATCATTATGCTTAAAAACAAGCAAGCTGTTGCAGCTCAGAAACTTCCTGAACTTACAAAACGCACCCAAAACTATTTCGACAGCGTTAACAAAATTATCACCAACCTGCAATACCACGACATTATCCGTCAGAAAATGGAACACGTGCAGGCTACTCACAAAAATATTATCAAGGAACTTGCCGCTATGGACATCAAAACAAGTAGCGACGGCAAGATGGACCTTTCGGAATCGGCACAGCAGTTTCTCCAAATACGCGACATTGCAGGTATTCAGGTGGCACAACTTATCAACACCAACAAAGAGTACCAAAAAGCATTTGCCGTAATTATGCGCAAATTTTGGGACATCAGCGAAGATATGAGCGTGATTTCGCAGCTCAGCAACGAGTTTGTGGGCAACAACGACCTCACCGACTGCTATTTCAAAGACGTAGAAGACCATCTCAAAGGCACAACAACCGTTCTTAAACGCCTTATCGCTGCCAACGAAGATTTTGGCGACGAAATCAACACCATCAGCCAAACCATTGAGGAGAAAAACGACAAGATCAACGAAATTCAAGAAGTACACACATCGTTAGAGGGCAAAATCGAAGATGTGCTCAAAAAACTCGACGGCAAAAACGACGAACGAGGCATCAACCGTATTATCGAAGAGATTAGGGCACTCACCGACACCATCTCTGAAAATCTCAACGATGTAACGCTATTTTTCCGTCAGGCGCAAAACATCAGCAAGAAACTCCTGGAAATCAACCATGAGGAAGACGGCAACCAAATCAACGACAACCTCAAAGAGCTCTCGTCGAAGATTGCCGGCATTCTTGATTCTATTTCGGTACACAACGAAAAAATTGAGACAGTGCTTATCGAAAACTCAAAACTCAGTCTCAACCTTTCAAGCGAAATCAAGTCGTCGGTAGAGCAGGTTAAATACTACGATTTCTTTGAGAAAATAATGCTCGAAATTGTAACACAGCTCAACAACATATACGCTAAGCTCGACAACAACACCCTCAATGTGCTGCGTATCAACAAGGCCGAGAACCTCAAGAGCCTCGAAGACCGCTACACAATGGAAACAGAGCGTATTGTTCACCGTCAGGCGCTCAACGATGAGAACACCGAACTCAACGACGGCATCTCACCCGACATCAGCGACGACGACAACGATGTGGAATTCTTCTAAAATACAAACGAAATCCTCATTATCAAAGGATTATAGACATTGTATTTCAGTTCTTTTGTATCATTGAAATTCCACATAATCAAATAGTTGACACCTATTCTGTCGGTAAAGCTCTGGTGGTATCCCACACCGAGAATCACCGGCATGTCCCACATGCGTTCGGCATCAAGGTTGATCGTATAGCCATCGGAATAGTTCTCAAAGCTCAAGGCTTGTGCTTCGGCGTGAATCACCAAAAATTTAAACGGATAGACATCTGCAAAAACGCCTCCGCCAAAAATGTGGCTGTCAAAATCGTCGATACGGGCATAGGGGTCGCTATAATACGAATACATGTAAGTAGCAGTTGCTCCGGCTGTTACATAATCATTAAAACGGTATCCAAAAAACGGAACGGTTTCGATATAGCCAAAATCAGAAGTAAAGCCAAAGCCGAAACTTCCACCGAAAGCGAACTTGTCTAAAAACCCACGTTCCTCTTTTACGCCGTTATTAGTAACCTTAACAGTGGCTTTTTCCTCGTCTTCAAAATCCTCGAACTGAGCCGAGGCGGTGCTGGCGAACAAAGCAAACGTCAGCGTAATAATAATTCTGATATTTTTCATAGTTAGTTGTTAAAATTTTGCCGCAAATATACACATTTGCGGCAAAAATCAATTGCTTTTAACATAATTAGTTCTCAATTCACGCAATTGCTCAATCAATCCGCGCTCCTTTTCTGTAATATTTTTTGGCAACGCATATTTGATTTTTACAAAAAGGTCGCCGAAAACACCAGGAGTATTGTACACAGGCATACCTTTACCCTTGATACGCAGCTGCTTACCATATTCAACGCCTTGAGGAATAGCAATTTTGATGTTGCCGCTAAAAGTTGAAATCATTACATAACCGCCGAGCATAACGGTGTAAATATCCACAAAAACCTCCGAGAAAAGCTCATCGCCACGGCGGATAAAGAGCGGACTCTTATTGTCGACACCCACGCGAACATAAAGGTCGCCATTTCTGCCGCCTGCCACGCCAGGATAGCCTTGTTCGGGAATTTTTAAGAGGGTATCGTCTTGAATGCCGGGTTTTATTTTTATGCGCAACTCCTTGCCGAGCACCTTGATAATACGGGTAGACCCACGGTAAGCCTCGTCGAGCGAGATTGTGATTTTGCCCGTAAAGTTGTCGCCCTTGAAAAATGAGCTGTTGCGGAAAAAGTTGTTGAAAAATTCCGAATAGCCGCCCTTGGTGCTTCTTGAAAACCAACCATCGTCGGCATGCGAAGTAGTTTTTTGCGACGAACGGGTGTAAAAATCCTCAGTATTTTCCTTGCCGTCGGCCATAAGGTCGAATTTTTTACGTTTTTCGGCATCGGAAAGCACGTCGTAAGCCTCGTTTATCTCCTTAAATTTTTCCTCAGCCGAAGCGTCGCCAGGGTTGCGGTCGGGGTGATATGTCATAGCCAGACGGCGGTAAGCCTTCTTAATCTGATCAGCGGTGGCGTTCTTATCCACCTCCAAAATTTTGTAATAATCTTTAAACTGCATATTAATTAAAAATTTTATTTCACTAAATTACAAAAATTTCGTAATTTTACCAAGCAAAAAAAACGAAAAATTGGCACTAATAAAATTAGAAAAACTTTCTAAAATATACAAGAAAGGAGAGAACAAAATTTTTGCACTGCGCGATATAAATATCGACATTGAAGAAGGCGAGTTTGTATCGATTGTGGGCAAGTCAGGATCAGGCAAGTCGTCGCTGCTCAATATCTTGGGCGGAATGGATACTAACGCCGAAGGGAAAGTATTGTACAACGGCGACAACATACTGAAAATGAGCGAAAAACAATTAGCCAAATATCGTACCTTTACCGTAGGAATGATATTTCAATCGTTCAACCTGATACCCTGGCGCACCGCCATCGACAATGTAAAACTGCCATTAGCCTTCAGTGGATATCCGAAACATCTCCGCGAGCCACGCGCCTGCGAACTCCTCTACAACATGGGGCTGTACAAACGGGCGCTGCACTATCCGTCGGAACTTTCGGGAGGCGAAGCTCAACGTGTAGCCATTGCGCGGGCACTTGCCAACAAACCAAAAGTGATACTCGCCGACGAGCCTACAGGCAATCTCGACACCGCCACATCAGCCGAAATAATGTCGCTGCTGCAGATGTTTAACGCCAAACACAACATTACAATAGTGATGGTGACTCACGACAGGGAAACCGCCTACCGAGTTTCGCACAAAACCATACTTCTTTCCGACGGCGAAATAATAAAAATATCAGAACAGCAACCACAATGAAACCAGCCGACATCATATCGTTAGCGGTCAACAACATGACCCAGAACAAATTCAGGACAGCCGTTACAATCTTAGGCGTTGCCATTGGAATCGGTTCGCTAAGTTCTATGGTTGCTATCGGACAGGGCATAAGCGAAAACATATCCAACACCTTGATAAGCAACGATGTATTCACCGGTATGACTGTCAGCAGCCGCGACGCCGACTATTCAAACTACGGATCGCTGGGCAACGCATTTTACGACGAGACGATTGTGCCGCTAAACGATTCTGCCGTTGCCGAAATAGAGAAAATTCCGCAAGTAACGGTTGTTTTTCCCGAAACCATCAAATACGCCGAAATTGTTTTTGGAGAACACAAAACCAAGAGCAACATCAAATCTGTGCCGGCATTGATGGGCAATTTCAAGCCGTTCGACAATATGGCATACGGCACATTTTACACCAAAGACAACGAAAACAGCATAGTGCTGAGCAAAGCCGCTCTCTACAAACTCGGCATCAAGATAGAAGGCGACATAGACTTTGGCAAAACCTCAAATGGCGAAGTGCTTCCTGCCGACTCCATTATCGGACACAAGCTCAACATTGTAACCAAAGTGTTCGACCCGTCGAAAATGGATATGAACACTCCCGACATACCTGTTAAGAACGACACCACCGCACTTACAATAGTAGGCATCACCGAAAACAACCCGCTTACCGCAGGAATGCTGTCTGGCGGCATTTTCCTTCCATCGCTCACCTGCGAAAAAATACCTTCGGTAGATATCAAACTTATTTATGAAATTTACAACGGAATAGACAGCGATTTAACCCAATACAACTCGGTATACGTAAAAGTATACAATTTTAAAGAACTAAAAAGCGTTAAAAACAAAATCGAGAATATGGGCTTCGTGGTATTTTCGGTGGGCGACAAGTTGGAAGACATCGAAAAAGTGTTTATGCTGATAGATATGCTTTTGGCGGCAATAGGTATCATAGCCATCACGGTGTCGGTTTTCGGCATCATCAACACTATGACAATGGCCATTTACGAACGCCGCAAAGAGATAGGCATAATGAAAGCCATCGGAGCCACTCAGCTACAAATAAAGCTGATATTCTACATAGAGTCGGGCATCACTGGCGCAATAGGAGGATTGTTAGGAGCCTTTGCCGGATACTGGGTGGCTAAATCTGCATCAGAAGCAGTAAGAAGCCAGCTTTCCAACATCATCAACACCCGGTCCGACCTGTTTGTATTCTCGTGGCAATTAGCGGTGGCAGCCGTTGCAATTGCCGCGGCAGCAACCATCGCCGCCGCCATTTATCCCGCTTTCAAGGCGGCTCGAATCGACCCGCTCGAAGCTTTAAGAAGGGAATAGATTTTGCAATAAACGTATATAGAACCAGAATAACCATAAAATGAACTTTCTCGCCCACATATTTCTATCAGGCAGCAACGAGCTGACTCAGGTAGGCAACTTCGTAGGCGACTGGGTTAAAGGAAGCTTGATTTCGGTTAACGCCAAATACCCGCCAGAAATGGCATTGGGCATTAGGATGCACCGCTTTATCGACTGTTTCACCGATTCCAGTCCCATTGCCGCCCGGAGCATTGCCTTGCTGCGCCCTGTGCTCGGAAAATATGCGGGTGTGGCTACCGATGTTATTTACGACCATTTTCTTGCAAAAAACTGGAACCGATATTCAAACGACAGTCTCGACTCTTTCGCTAAAAGATTCTACAGTAGCTGTATCAAATATTACGACATTCTCCCAAAAAACCTCCAACCGCTGATACCGCACCTCATCATCAGCAACAGATTAAAAAGTTACTATAATATAAAAGGTGTGGAAGCCGCCTTAAAAATAATGGAACGTAAAACTTCGTTTCCTACAAAAGCGGAAGAAACCATATCCACGCTAACAGAAAACTACGAAACAGTAGAAAACGACTTCAATCTCTTTTTCGACACCATACTAACTACAATAAACACAGAATTTGGCATCAACAATATGCCACAGACACTACCACTCAAACAGAAATGACACAATGAAAAAACTATTTGCCACCGTTGCGTTAGCAATTACAGCCATAATATCCAATGCGCAAGAAATATATTTTTCGCAATATTACGCCGACAAGCTCTCGCTCAATCCGGCATTTGCCTCAGTACCAGGCAACAGCGAAATATCCATGATACTCCGCAGCCAATACATAGGCGTGGACGGCGGATTCAAGACATACAGCGCATCGTATCTTCAAAAAATAGGTCAATGCGGATTTGGCGTAGGTGCCTACGGAACCATTGCCGGAGCATACCGGCAAAACCAAGTGTCGGCAGCATACTCCAACACAATAAAAATAAGCCGTGAGCTCAGGTGCAGCGCAGGAGTGGAAGCCTCGTTTGCCAACAAGACTCTGCGTCAGGGCGAACTCACATACTACAGCATGATAGACCCGCTCACAGGCGACAACAACGGACAGGCGTCCACCATCAACTACCATTCGCCGCTCACAATAGCCATTTCGCCAGGCATTATGCTCTACACGCAAAAAACCATTCTAGGCGTAGCGGCATATTCTGTAGCGCAATACAAAATAACTGGCGAAAACGGCATACCAAAATCAGTAGTGGTGTTTGCAAACCACAAGATAGAGTTAGGCAAAATCCAAAACCATCAAAAAAGCGAAACCACCTACCTGATACCAAGCGCGATATACCGCTATCAAGACGGAATAAGCTCGATACAAGCAGGTGCGTATATCGACAATTTTAAAATAATGGGCGGAGTAGCGTACCGGCTGCAAACGGGAGAGCACACCACGCACACTATGATAGCAAGCATAGGGGTAACACTTGGCAAAGTGCAGATAGGCTACGGACACGACTTCGACCTATCAACCATAACCAAAAGCACTTACGGGGCTCACGAAATAGCCGCTAAATATAAATTAGACGGTATTAAAAAAAATAAGCGTGACCAAACAATAATGTGCCCGGCTTTTTAGTTATTATGTTAGATTATTTGTAAAAAAAAAACTCTTGTAATATGAAAATGCAATTGAAGATAATAATGCTGGCAGGCATACTCGCAGGAGCAACCGTACTTTCATCGTGCGGACCCAAAGTAGCGCTGCGCAGCGGCTCTTCCGGCAAGACTGGATGGGGCTACAACGATCCCAAGTTGGGCGGTTTCGAAGTTGCTGAATATGTGGAGCAGGAAGCGGGTCCCGGACTCGTTCTCATTGAAGGTGGTACATTTACAATGGGTAGCGCCGAGCAAGACATTATGAGCGACTGGAACAGTATGCGTCGCCGTGTAACAGTGTCGTCGTACTACATGGACGAAACCGAGGTTAGCAACCTTGACTACCGCGAATACCTCTATTGGGTATACCGCGTGTTCTACGACGAGACACCCGAACTCTACAACAAGGCAGTGCCCGACACTCTCTGTTGGCGCAGAAGGCTCGCATTCAACGAACCTTATGTACAATTCTACTTCCGTCACCCCGCTTACAACGACTATCCTGTAGTAGGTGTTACCTGGGAGCAGGCCAACGAATACTGCATCTGGCGTACCGACCGCGTTAACGAAAAAGCCCTTATCGACTACGGCATCCTCGAATACGATCCCGAGCAGAAAGGCGCTAACAACTTCAACTCTGAAGCTTACGTTGCCGGCAAATACATCGGTACTGTTAAGAACAACATCAAGAGTCCCAACTCTCCCGACGGCGAACGTCACGCAACAATGGAGGATGGTATTCTTCTTCCCTCCTACCGTCTGCCCACCGAGGCTGAATGGGAATACGCAGCACTTGCACTTATCGGAAACTCAGCTACTTCGCCCGAACGTATTGTTAACCAACGTCTTTATCCTTGGAACGGACACTACGTTCGTAACGACGAGAAAGCAAACCGTGGTCTTTTCCGCGCCAACATGCAGCGTGGACGTGGCGACCTTATGGGTGTTGCAGGATACCTCAACGACAACGCCGCTCCTACAGCTCCTGTCGACAGCTACTGGCCTAACGATTACGGCTTGTACTGTATGGCCGGTAACGTTAACGAATGGGTGCTCGACGTTTACCGTGCTTGCACAAACCTCGACCTCGAAGAGTTCAACCCCTTCCGTGGTAACGTATTCCAAGTTCCTGTTAAAAACGAAGACAACGAATACGAGCTCGACGAAGTTACAGGCCGCATTCTTTACCGCAACATGACCACTGAAGAAAGTATGGACCGTATCAACTACCAAACCGCCGACAACATCAACTTCAAAGACGGTGACCTTCGTTCTAGTAGCAACAGAAACGACTGGGCAGGACAAGTTGGTACAAGCGACGTAGGTTCTGAAAGAATGTACCACAACCAAGTAGACACCACAGGCGCTAATCCTCAGATTACATCTCTTGTCAACGACCGTGTAAGAGTTTACAAAGGTGGTGGATGGAGAGACCGCGTATACTGGATGGTACCTGGAACAAGACGTTTCCTCCAGCAAGACAAATCTTCCGACGACTTAGGATTCCGTTGCGCAATGATCCGCGTTGGTAGTCCTGGTGGTGTTGGAAAGAAATAATCCGCATACAGCAAACCATAAATAAAATGATAGAAACGGGCGGGGAATCCTGCCCGTTTTTCTTGTATTATTCAGAAAAAAATTACATAATAAATTTTCAAGAAGCATAATAGTTGCTTATATTTGCCGCCTGAAACAAAAAGATAAAAATTGGACCCTACAGTATTTACACGTGGAATTGGTATTGGTTTCTTAGCTGCATGCCCCATTGGAGCAGTTGCAATATTGTGCGTGCAGAAAACCATACAAAAAGGTTTTTGGCAAGGCTTCCTTATGGGAGTAGGTTCAGCCTTCGGCGACTTTTTCTACGCCGTAGTTACCGGATTCAGCTTGTCGTTCATATCTGATTTCTTTGTAAAGCACAGAACCGTTATCGGCATTATCGGCGGCATTCTGATGCTGGCCCTGGGATACAACATTTTTAGAAAAAACCCAGTGCAACAATGGAAAGAAAACAAAAAACTAAATAACACAACATCTAAGGCAAAAGTGCTGGGCGATTTTGCGGCAAGTTTCGGACTCACGATTTCTAACCCGCTCACAATTCTGTCGTTTGGTATTCTGTTCACTGCGTCTGGCGCTATCAGCAACGAAACGCCACCCCTCGAAACTTCGTTTCTGCTGCTCGGCGTTATCATAGGCGCGGTTATCTGGTGGGCTTTTCTGGCTTTGGTGGTTAACATTTTCCGCGACAAAATCGGTCCCCGCCATATCATGTGGATCAATAAGATTACTGGAATATGCGTGATGCTTTTCGGTATTTCTGTAATAACAATGGTAATCTTTTTCCCCGAAAAATTAAATTAGTAAATTATTAAGCAAAAAAAATAGATTATGCAAGAGCCTGATATAATGGATATTCTTCGCAAAGCATGGGATAACTACAAACACAATGCAAAAGTTCTAACACTTGTAGCCACTTTCGGCGCGGCTATACCTACCATTGGGTATACAATCTTTACATTCTATCGCGAGATTACAGAAATATTCGACAAATCACACGCAGCAGCAGCAAGCTCTACAGCGCCATTTGTACATTTATTATTCTTTATCATCCTCTGTGTGTTTCTTTACGCTACCAGCTTGGGACTCATAAATATAAGCAACAAGGCTTTGAAAAACGAACCTGTAACATTCAAAGATGCATTCCTGGCTAACAATCAATTAGAAGAATTATTTAAAGCCGGCGGTTTTTTGGGCTTACTAATTCTTCTTGGATACATTTTATGCATTATTCCTGGTATAATCTTAGGGTTCTTATTTACCTTTGTGCCATACGTTTTGATTATCTTCCCACGCAAAACTGTCGGAGAAAGTTTTACCATATCACGACGACTCACTACCAAATACCTTAAAACCACAATTATAATAGCATTAATACTAGCTGCGATAAATACCATTGCAGGCGCATCGATTATAGGCATAATAATATCAATGCCGGTTTCTGTAATGACAAACACAGTGCTGTTTACAACATTGGCAGAAATAGAGAACAATAACGACAAGGCCAACAACATATTGAGATAGCGGCAAAAAAAAAGCCTCGCATCGCTGCGAAGCTCAAACCCTCAAAAATTAACAAAAATAAATCCTCAATAATACAATCATCAAAATGCGGTGAGAGATAGATTTTTCTCTTCAATAATCTTCCTAAGGTTGATGAGAGCGTAGCGCATACGACCGAGCGCGGTGTTGATGCTTACATTGGTAAGATCGGCGATCTCTTTGAAACTCATATCGCCATAGTGTCTTAGAAGAATCACCTCTTTCTGGTCGTCGGGAAGAAGGTTGATCAACTGCCTAACTTCCTGTTCGATGCGGTTCTGCACCATCTTGTCTTCTACGTTGCCCTCGGCGAATTTACGGCTGTTAAACAAGTCGGTGTCGCTTTGGTCGGCTGAAGTTACCTTAAGGTGTTTAAGTTTTCTGTAATGGTCGATAATAAGGTTGTGAGCTATACGCATTACCCACGAAAGGAACATTCCTTTGTCCATATAACGACCTTTGCGGAGTGATTTGATAACCTTTATAAAGGTTTCCTGAAAGATGTCCTCTGCCAGCTCGCGATCTTTTACAATCAACATTATGTATGTGTAGACGCGGCTCTTGTGGCGGCGGAAAAGTTCTTTGATGCATGATTCATCACCTGAAATGAACAGGTCGATGAGTTCTTGTTCTGACAATTCTCTGTAGTTCATTGTTGTATAGTTTATAGTTTGAGTAGTGTTGTTCCGATAGGCAAGTCCTCCATATTTTAGTTAAACAATAATTTTATTTTCATTACTACCTTGTTTTACGTAAGTGAGCCGGCGATGTTTCAATTTTTATAAATATTAACATTAGCCTTGAAATTCGCGGCAAATATACTACTTTTTTTTAATATCAAAATCCCTGCCACAATTTTTTTTCATCCAAATGTCCCAAGGGCAAAAAAAACACTATTTTTGCAGTGCCAAATAATTTTTTTTAATACCTTTACGGCACATATTAATAATTTAGCTACAAATATAAATGAAAAAAGTATCAGCAGGAATCGATATAGGCGGCACCAACACTGCTATCGGAATAGTTGACGACAATGCTAAAATATTGGCGGAGACATCTTTCCCCACAAGCAAGCACCCCGATTTACAAGAATATGTAATGGTAATAAGCCAGACCATCAACGCCCTATTGCAACAAGCGGGAGGTGATCTAGAGCTTCGCGGAATTGGTGTAGGCGCCCCAAACGGCAACTTTTACGAAGGCACTATTGAGTTTGCGCCAAACCTTCCGTGGAAAGACAAAGTATATCTAGCCCGCGAGATTCAAAAATATTTTTCGTGCAAAGTGGTTGTAACCAACGACGCCAAGGCTGCCACTATCGGCGAAATGGTGTACGGCGGTGCTAAAGGAATGAAAAACTTTGTGATGATAACCCTCGGCACGGGTCTAGGCAGCGGAATTGTTGCCAACGGACAGCTGATTTACGGCGCCGACGGTTTCGCAGGAGAATACGGCCACAGCATTGCAATCGAAAACGGACGCGAATGCGGATGCGGACGTCGCGGATGTCTCGAAACCTACTGCTCGGCAACAGGCATCAAACGCACTGTGTTCGAACTTCTGGCGTCGAGCCGTTGCGAATCAAAAATGCGCGATATTCCATTCGAAAAACTCACAAGCAAAGATATTTACGATTTTGCAAAACAAGGCGACAAGATAGCGTTAAAGGCGTTTGACTTTACCGCTGAAATTCTTGGCAAAAAACTCGCCGACCTTGCCACAATACTCAGTCCTGAGGCTGTTTTCCTCTTTGGAGGACTCGCCCTCGCCAAAGACCTCATTGTGGAACCCACCAAACAGTATATGGAACAGAACCTTCTGCCTGTATACCGTGGCAAAATCAAAGTGCTGCCGTCGGCTCTGCTCGGAACAAATATTGCCGTGCTGGGAGCTGCCGCGCTCGTTCACTAAAACTCTGACATTTATCATTTTGGCAACCCTATAAAACCTAACCACATGAAGACAGACAAAGTAACCGTAGTATCGGGACAGGAAGGCGAAGAAACCGTACTCGTTCTCAAAAAGAAAAAGTTTCCTTGGTGGATTCTGCTGTTTCTGCTTCCTCTAATTCTGCTTATCCCAATCAGCAGAACCGTACGCATACAGGTAGTTCAGCAAAACAATCAAGAACCAGTAACTGGCACCACCACTGAGTTTTACTATCCTGAAATAGGCACTTTTGGCGCCAAGGTATACGTTACTCAAAAACATGACACCGACAACGAAGGCCGAGTATTATACGAAGGCATAACAGAGCCGTTGTGGTACGTGCTGTTCGACAAATTCATGGGCTACACAGCAAAAGTAACGGTTCACGGAGGCTGTCTTTCTGGCGACGGCATGGAATATCCCTACCACGAGTTCCCCAGATTTGATTTCAAGGTAGTGGAGATACCGCAACAAGAAATCAGCGTGCCGGTAACTGTAATCGACGCCGACACAAAAGAACCGATAGGCGAAGCCAAAGTGGAGATTATCAAGATTATAGACGGCAACACCACCATCGACTCAGTGTTCACCGACACCACCGGCGTAATAATGCTCAACTCGTCGATGTGCGCCCAAATTACCCTCATAGGCTCAAAAGAGGGCTACGAAAACGACACTCTCTCTGGCGGAGCCGAGTCAATAGCCCAGCTCAACGACACATCGCGCGTGCTGCGTCTCAAACCGATATTCCAGGGCGAAGGCGGCGACCTCCGTTTCAACCTGCAATGGTACTCTAAAACCGACCTCGACCTTCACGTAATCGACCCCTGCGGACACGAGATATTCTACGAGCGACGTCAGTTTACCTGCGGCGACGGAGAAGGCACTCTCGACGTGGACGCCAATGCCAAGTACAACAACCGTCCCTCCACATTCACCACAGAACCGCAAGAGAACATATTCTTCGTTGCACCGTCGAAAGGCGAGTACAAGGTAAAAGTGATGTGCTTTGAAAAACGCGGAAACACCAGTGCAGAAGAGGAGTTTAACCTCACCATCCTCGACCGCAAAGGACACCGCAAGGACTTTACAGGCAAGGTAAAACACCGTCAAACAGTTACAGTTACAACACACATAGTAGAATAACCAACTAAAACACACATAAATAATGGGTACAAACAAAGCAACCGTTGTTTCGGGCGAAGGAGATTCCGAAATAACACTCGTATTAAAGAAAAAGAAATTCCCGTGGTGGATTTTCCTATTCCTGCTCCTATTTGTATTTATCATACCTATAGGCCGCACCGTTAGGATTCATCTTAGCGAAAAACAGACAGGACTATCTATTGCCGCCGCCGAAACCA
This sequence comes from Bacteroidales bacterium, assembly GCA_017960885.1. Taxonomy (GTDB): domain Bacteria; phylum Bacteroidota; class Bacteroidia; order Bacteroidales; family UBA3824; genus UBA3824. The sequence goes on along the minus strand of JAGCYI010000176.1, from coordinate 96,159 downwards.
AGTTTTCGTATCCTGCAATAGGATTGTTTGGTTCGCACACGCCCACAACCGTATCAGGCAGCACCGACTCCGAAGGCAAAGTGCAGTTCGAGGGCATCAAAGAGCCGCTGTGGTATGTGCTGTTTGGCGGAATGTTTAACGATTCTGCTTACGTAACCGCAGGCAACGAGTGCTACAACGCCGACAATATTGGCGACCTTTACAGAACTTTCCCAAAAGACAATTATAAAGAGGTGCAGATTCCACCGCTGTTTTCAAGCTCCGACCTCAAAGTTATCGACATCGACAACAACGAGCCTCTGCCCGGAGCCGACGTGCAGATAATATCCATTGTTAACGAATCGCAAGAATCATCGTCAACCACCACCGACCCTTCTGGCGGATTCACTATCAATATGCCCCAGTGCGGCAGCGTTAAATGCGTAGCATCAAAAGAGGGATACCTCAACGACACTCTTGAAGCATCGCTTTTTGACCTCGCCAACATGTCGGACCTTGAAAAATCGCTCAAGCTCTCTCCCATCAAAGGCAGCGTAAAAGTGATTGTTAAAAACCTAAAAACCAAGAGCCTGCTGCCCGACGCCACAGTCACCCTCACCATCAACGGCGCATCGTCTACAATGCAGACCAATACCAACGGCGTAGGCGTAGGATTGTTCGACTCGCTAAGAATCTCCAACACACTGAGTTTCAAGGCGTCGAAAGCCGGATATGCCGACACCACATTAGACGGTGGCACTGTTCAGAAATTTATGGAACTTCCCGAAGAAGAGCGCACAATGTACCTCCGTCCGCTCACCACTTCGCTCGTATTCTACAATACCGATGGCAGCAAACCTTTGGCTGGTGTAAAGAACGAAATCCGCATAAACGGAAAACTCAAAGCCACTGAATACAGCAACGCGCAGGGCGAATTCACAGTTCTCGGCATCGGCGAAAACGACAAGATTTCAATCACAGCCTCAAAAACTGGCTACATATCAAACGGCAACAAGGTGTACAACGCCACACTCGCTCAGTTAAACACCAAAGAGAGCCGCACTATTCCGTTGAGCGTAAAACCCACACCGCCCCCCGCTCCTACCCCGTCGCCCACTCCTAACAACCCGCCACAAAACGACCTTAAAGGTCAGAGCGGCGACCTGCGTATCAACCTCCAATGGTACTCAAAAACCGACCTCGACCTCCACGTAATCGACCCCTGCGGCAACGAGATATTCTTCAGCCGTCGCAAGGCTTCGTGCGGTAGCGGTTCTGGAAACCTCGACCTCGACGCCAACGCAATCATCGGCACTACAAACCGTCCCCAAGAGAACATCTACTGGTTGAAACCCAAGGCGGGAACTTACACTGTAAAGGTAGTATGTTTCAAATACCGCGAAAAAACCACCCAGAGCCTGAGCTTCAACGTTTCTATTGTAGACAAATACGGACGTAAAGACTTCCGTGGTTCAATCAACAAGGGTCAGACTGTGGAAGTTACACGTTACAACTATAGAGAATAACAACAATTATTATTGAATTACATAATATAATAACATCGAACTATAATGAAAAAATATTTCACAGCTTTTTCTATACTGTTACTATTAGCTGTAAACGCGTGGGCACAAACTGAACCGGCGCCACGCATCACATACGACACAATACCGGCGCCGCCCGACACTCTCGCCATCAACGCAGCCCGTAAAGGTCATTTTGTATTCTTCGACTTCGGTGGAGGATTAAACAACGTAAGTTTCAAAGTAGAAGACACTTGCGCTAAAAAATCACCCGGTTTTGGTATCTCGGCACGGTTTGGCTACCGCTACTTTTTCTCGCCAAACTGGGGCATTGGCGTGGGGTTGAACTACAGCACATACCAAGGCATTACTACCATAAACTTTGTCAACAAGACTGCAAATGAGTTAGATACGTCTGCTACATTCATCAATCAAAACGGACTACCACGCGACTATTCATCTGCTTTTAAAGATCTTAAAGAGCGAATAACTGTATCGGCTATCGAAATTCCAGTTGGATTATACTACCAACATGCCTTAGGGTCAAGATTCCGCCTTGGAGCAGGAGTAAATGTCAGTATGACTCAGATACTCACCAAAAAGTTCAAATCAGTGTCTGGAGCATTGGCTAACACAGCTACATACTCAGACTACAATCTTAAAATAGACTCATTGGCAGCATACGGTTTAACCACCTACACAACTCTCAAAGGCACTCCTGCCCTAAAAACCACCATAATTGGTTTAGGAGGCGAATTGTCGCTGCACTATGCCCTCACAAGCAAGTTAGACATAACGCTCAATCTCAGCGGCACATACCGCTTGGGCAACATAAAAAAACGCGACGACGAAAAACTATGGAACTCTCTTGACACTGGATACACTTCCACTGCATACGTAGGTATCACTCAGACCCAGTTAGCAAAGAACGTCAACCTTGTAAACGTTGGCGCTACAATTGGTCTGCGCTACCGTCTTGCCAAGAAACCGCAGCCGCAAATTATTGAGCGCATTCTGCCGCCTATCGACACCCTTGTTGTAGATGTTGACACCACCGACAACTGGTACAACCGAGATGCGGATGATTTTGGTGTGAACATTCTGCCTATGGGATACACCTTTGTTAACTCTGGCCTTGACATGACCAAACAGCTCGAACGCAAAAAAGTGGGTGACCCAATCGGTGTACCTATCCACTTTGCGCTAAATAGCGACCAACTCGCCGACACATCTCACACCCTTATGGATACTGTGGTGACATTCCTTAAAAAGAATCCCGACGTAATAAAGATGGAGGTTTCGGCACACACCGACAACATTGGTTCCGACGCATACAACCTCGACCTATCAAAACGGCGCGCCCTCACTGTGGTTAATTACCTAATAAGCCAAGGCGTAGAGTCTGAACGACTTGAACCTGTAGGCTATGGCGAAAGCCGTCCCCTCAACGACAACTCAACCGAAGCTATGCGCGACATCAACCGTCGTGTAGAATTTGTGATTATGGCATTAGACGACTCTAAAATACCATTACCAGATACGCCAGACAACAACTAAATAAAAAAGGGAGCATTTTCGCTCCCTTTTTTTTATAATAATCATTCAATCTACAACTACTTGATAAAAGACTTGGCTGCGGCGATGGCTTTGTCTAATCCGTCGGGGTTCTTGCCGCCTGCTGTGGCGTAGAAGGGCTGTCCGCCGCCTCCGCCGAGAATCTCTTTGCCTGCCTCCTTAACGATGGCGCCGGCGTTGAGACCGCGCTCTTTCACAAGGTTCTCGCTCATGATTACAGAAATCAGAGGCTTGCCGTCGAACAATGCGCCGAGAACTATGAAAGAGTTGTCTAATTGCTGACGAATCTGGAACGAGAGGTCTTTCAACAGGTCTTTGCTGCCAACGCTTACACGCTCTGCGATAACGTTTACGCCGTTGATGTTCTGAGCCTTGGCAATGAGGGCATCCTTTACGCCTGCAAGTTTCTCGTGCTCGAGCACGTCGATCTGTTTCTTGAGGGCAGCGTTGTCGGCGATGAGAGCCTCCACTGACTTGATGATGTCGTCCTCAGATTTGGCTTTGAACATAAGTTTGAGAGCCGACGAAATGGTGCACTGCTTAGCAGCGTATTCTTCAGCAGCCTTGCCGGTAAGAGCCTCGATACGGCGTATACCTGCTGCCACTGCGGTCTCGGTGATTATCTTGAAATAGCCGATGCGTCCGGTGTTGCTGATGTGAGTACCGCCGCAGAGCTCGATGCTGTCTCCAAACTTAACCACACGCACCTTGTCGCCGTATTTCTCGCCGAAAAGAGCGATAGCTCCGAGAGCCTGTGCGTCTTTGATAGGCATGTCGCGGTGTTCTTCGAGGGCGATGCCTTCGCGGATTTTCTCGTTTACGAACTGCTCGGTGCGGGATATTTCCTCGTCGGTCATCTTGCTGAAGTGGCTGAAGTCGAAACGTAGGTAGCCGCAGCAAACGAGCGAACCCTTCTGCTCCACGTGAGTGCCGAGGATAGAACGGAGAGCCTCATCCAAAAGGTGCGTTGCGCTGTGGTTGCGCTCGGTCGCCTCGCGTTTCTCACGGTCTACAACAGCGTGGAAAGTGGCGTTGAGGTTTTCGGGTAGTTCTTTAACAATATGTACCGAAAGTCCGTTCTCCTTCTGAGTGTCGGTGATGTAGGTCTTCTTGCCGTCGGCCTCGATATAGCCGCAGTCGCCTACCTGACCGCCCATTTCGCCGTAGAAGGGAGTCTTGTTGAATACTATCTGATAGAAGTTCTTGCCTTTGGTCTCCACCTTGCGGTAACGCCAGATTTTAACGTCGGTAGTGGTCTCGTCGTAGCCGGTGAACTCCTCGGTAGAGAAGCTGTTGACCTCCTGCCAGTCGCTGCTTTCGATTTTAGCATCGTTGCGGCTGCGCTCTTTCTGTGCGTTGAGTTCTTGTTCAAATTCGGCTTGATTGTGTGTAAGACCTTTTTCCTTAAGAATAAGCTCTGTAAGGTCGAGGGGGAATCCGTAAGTGTCGTAAAGCACGAACACTGTCTTGCCGTCGATTTCCTTCTTTCCGGCTTTCTGAGCCTGTTCCACAACCTTGTCTAAGAGGCGGATACCAGTCTCCAAGGTGCGGAGAAACGATGTCTCCTCCTCTACCATCACCTTCTCGATGATGTCTTTTTGAGCGTTGAGTTCGGGATAAGCTTCGCCCATAACCGAACGGAGCACCGGAAGGAGCTTGTACATAAAAGGTTCGGACTGTCCGAGGAATGTGTAAGCGTATCTTACAGCACGGCGGAGGATTCGGCGGATAACGTAGCCAGCCTTAGCGTTTGCGGGCAGCTGTCCGTCGGCGATGGCGAACGAGATAGCACGGATATGGTCTGCAATAACGCGCATTGCCACGTCGGTCTCCTGCTTAGCACCGTACTTGATGCCAGTGAGACGGCTGATTTCTTGTATTACGGGTTGGAAAATATCGGTGTCGTAGTTGCTCTGTTTGCCCTGAAGAGCCATGCAGAGACGCTCGAATCCCATACCGGTGTCCACATGCTTGGCGGGCAGCGGCTCAAGGTGACCGTCGGCGCAACGGTTGAACTGCATGAACACAAGGTTCCAAATCTCAATCACCTGGGGATGGCTCTGGTTAACGAGTTTCACGCCGGGAAGCTTAGCACGCTCCTCGTCGCTGCGGAGGTCGATATGTATCTCGCTGCAAGGACCGCAAGGACCAGTTGCGCCCATTTCCCAGAAGTTGTCGTGCTTGTTGCCCATAATCACGCGGTCGGCGGGAAGGTGTTTGAGCCAGTATCCGCGGGCCTCGTCGTCGGCTTCGAGGTTCTCATCCTTTGCGCCCTCAAAAACAGTGGCGTAGAGGCGGCTGGTGTCGAGATGAAGCACATCTACGAGAAACTCCCAAGCCCAGTCGATAATCTCTTTTTTGAAATAGTCGCCGAAGCTCCAGTTGCCAAGCATCTCGAACATAGTGTGGTGGTAGGTGTCGTGACCCACTTCTTCGAGGTCGTTGTGCTTGCCCGACACGCGGAGGCACTTCTGACTGTCGGCCACACGCTTGCTTGCCGCGGGTTCGTTGCCGAGGAAAATGTCTTTAAACTGGTTCATACCTGCGTTGGTAAACATCAGGGTAGGGTCGTTTTTCACAACCATAGGTGCCGAGGGCACAATCTTATGCTGCTTCGACGCAAAAAAATCCAAAAAGGCTTTGCGTATTTCCTTTGAGGTCATCATATCAAAATGTATTTTTTTATAAAATATTATGGCGCAAAGTTATTCCTTTTCTTGGTAATATCCGTATATTTAACAAAAAAATCTTATACCTTTGAGATTAATTTACACACAAAGGTTCAGTTTTTGATTTATTATAAAGAAGGAATTAACTTAGAATTATGATATGTGCAAGAAAATCAGCTTAAAAATACGGGCTACCATAGTGTTTTTATTATTATTTACGGTAGCCACTATGGTGTTTATAAAGTTCAGAGGAAGCATATCCAACGCCACATTTTATAGCGCAGGAGCTTGGGAACAGTCGTTTTTCAAAATTGCCGACCAAAAATACTTTGATCTTTTGGAAGATTACGGAAACTACGACGAACTTGCCGAAGTGGTAGGCAGCGACCATGCAGAAGAACTTTGGAGCGAATTGGAAATGGAAGATGTAGTGCACGACAACCATATCCACTCTATAGCTCTGCTTAGTTCCAAAGAAGACATCATAGCCAGTGCGGGCGACCTCAACTCCTATATGTTAAAAGCCGACAAAGGCACAATTTCGAGCAAAATAGAGTATTACAACCACTTCAAATACTACAAATACTTCAACGACACACTGTTTGTGATATACGGTGTGCCAGTAAAGAACGCAGAAAAGAAACGACTCGACTCGGGAGGTTACCTACTCGCCATAGGACACATACAGCAAATGGCGTCGCAGATTCTTCCCTCCGACCTCTGGGAGGTAGAATATGTGCGCGACAAGGAACAGCTAAAACAATCGCTCAATCCTGTAATTATCAACGAGTTTATCCACGACATCAACAATCTCGACTACGGTGTGCTTCAATTCTCATATAGCGGAAGTGAAACCGCTATAGGCAGCAATTTTTGGATTTGGTACGTAGTGATATCGAGCCTCCTGCTAATAGGATTCTTATTTTTGGGCTGCGGCAACGACGAGAAAATAATAAAAAACGAAGCCGAGCAGATAAACAAAATGAAGGCGTTTTTGCAGGCTACACCCGCAAGAGTGTATATTAAAAACAAGAATTTGAAATTTGAACTCGTCAACAGTCAATTTGCCAAGTCGTTCGGACTCAATCCCGATGATTTTGTAGGCAAAGACGAACGCGAACTGGGATTGCCAGAAGAACTTTTCCCTGTGTTTGACGAAGACCGCGCCATTATCAACTCAAAATCAGAAAAGCTGCTTAAAATTCATTTCTTATCATGCTTCGACAAAGGTCAGAAATGCTACTCGGTATCCAAAATTACCTTTGCCTACGGCAACGACAATCCTTTCGGAGTATTCTGCTCATTGATGGACATATCCAAAGGCCGCGAAAAAGAGAAAAACATGATAGAGCAGAACCGCCTGATGCAAAGCACTATCGACAATCTAACCGACCTCTATCTCAGAGTAGACTTAGAAGGAACGATACTACAAGCCAGCCGTTCGTGTTGCGATGCCTTTGGCTACGAAAGCATCAACGACATTATTGGTCAAAATATCACCGACATTGTAAACACCTCTATAGACTGGGAGGGTATTGCACGCACAGGCTATGTGAAAGGATTCTCTTTCAAGGTAAAAAACCGCAAAGGAAACACTCTTCACTGCGAGGCCAATATCAACACATTCTTCGACAGCAATGGCGCTCCTGCCGGATATGAAGGCATAGTGCGAAACGTTACCGAACGCAAACAATACGAGCAGCAGTTAAAAACCCTCACCGAAAACCTAATGAACTCGCTCGAACAGACCGAGGAGAAGAAAAACCAGCTTGAAAACGTCCATCGCCGTATGGAGGAGAGCCTAACCTATGCAAAACGTATTCAGGATGCGCTTTTCTATCCGTCGTCAGAAAAAACAGCAAAGGTATTCCCCGACAGCTTTGTAATGTACCAACCCTGCGACATAGTGGGAGGCGACTTCTACTTTGTTACCTCAATAGACGAAACCAAAATATGCGTAGTGGCTGACTGTACAGGACACGGCGTTCCAGGCGCACTTATGAGCGTTCTCTCGGCAAGTATTTTGCAAGACATACTCAACACTCATTTTGGCGAAGAAAACTTCTCTCCTGCCACTGTGCTCGAACTGCTCAGAAAAAAAATTATCGCCGCCCTGCAAAACTCTGTCATACTCCGCGACGGTTTGGATATTGCCGTGGCTTTCCTCAATGGCAAAACTATCCAATATGCAGGAGCTAACATTCCGCTCGTAATTGTGCACGACAACCAATTGCAACTATATGTTCCCACAAAATGCCCCATTGGAATATATCCTATGCAGCTCGATTTCCAAAACGAAACTATCGAGGTAGCTACAGGCGATATGATTTACATCGCCTCTGATGGATATGCCGACCAATTTGGCATAAGCGAAAACCGCAAATACTCTCGCCGCGATTTCAACCAACTGCTATCACAAATAGCTCACCTTCCTTGTCCTCAACAAAAACAAAGGCTCGAAGAAGAACTAATAATTTGGCGTGGTATCCGCAAACAAACTGATGATATTACGGTGTTTGGATTTAGAATTAATGCATAATGCACAATGCACAATGCATAATGCATAATGCATAATGCATAATGCATAATGCATAATGCATAATTAAAAAGGAAGGTGAAAAATGGGTTATCCACTTTTCACCTTCCTTTTGTTTTACTATTTGATATTCAGGTTTCGTCTATTGTATCACTATTCTCTTAACCACTGTTTTCGACGGGGTTTGCAGCCTTAGGATATACACTCCGGCCTTATCGATATTGAGTTCTACTTTATCGTCCACCACGTTTTTGGTGATAATCACACGTCCTGAAACGGAGACGAGTGTCATCCTAACCGAACCAGTTTCTTCAATCAGCGAGCCGAGTTCAACTGTAACAGGTCCGTTTGAAGGCACGGGATAAACCTTCACATCTATTTCTTTATCAACAGTAGTCAATTCAGAAGGCAAAGGAACGATATTGTCGGTATTATTGTCAGTTTCATCAGTGTCTACATCAAAAGGCACGTTAGAATCGTCAATTATATCAGGGACAATAATTTCGGGATTGATAATTACCACAGGATCATTTATAGGATCTGGCTGTGGTTGAGGCTGTGGTAAAGGTTCGGGCTCGGGTTCGGGCTCAGGCTCAACAATAGGTTCAAAAATAAGTTTAAACCTTGAATTGTTGGTGCCAGCAGCCACATCTATCTTGCAAGCAAAACCTTCCGACAATTGTGTTGTGGTTTCTTTTTCGGCATCGTACAAGTAAACCTGAGCATTAGCAACCGAGAGTGCGGGAACATACAAGGTGTATGTGCCGGCTGTGGTTGTAGAGTATCCGAGACGGATTTCTCCGCCATCCTTAACAGAATGCGGCAAGCCGTTGGCTGCAAGAGGCACTTTGTAATCGCTGCCAAACGAATAGAAGAAGAGCACGTTGTCGGCTTCCACCTCCTGCATAAAGGCATCGTATTGCGAGTCGAACGCCTCGGTAGCATTTTCGGCAAAGTAAACAGCACTCTGGTATTTTGCTCCGCCAGCCGATGTGTTGAACACTATTTTTTCATACTCAGATTTGCCTGAGTTTCTACCCGACTTAATTACCATATTGGCGTCGCCATGGCTTCGAGAAGCCTTAGTAAGCACCACGGAGCCAGAGCCCTGTGTAGAGGCGCCTTTGGTGGCGTGAACAAAGAAACTCTGACCTGCCGGAATGTAGCGGCTACCTTCTTGATTAGTTACACCAACAGTATTTAACACACCTACATTAAATCCGCCATCCACTACATACGCAATTGGGTAGTCGGATATATTGTCGTGAGTGTAGATAACCTTGTCAACATGGTTGAACACAATCTTGTCGGCGTCGATTGCCGAAAGGAATGGATTGGGTATATAGTTCCAACCGTCGAGCATATCATCGGTGTAACCCATGCCAGGCTCTACGGGGTCGTTGCTGGTGAACGACACTGGCACTACGAAATCTTCGCCACCATGGAGCACGGGGGTACCAGTAAACGACATAGCATAAGGTGCAAAATATGGCCAGCTAATATAGCGGTATGCCTGTGTGAGGTCTGTATTATCAACATCGGATTTGTCAATCATTTCCCATCCGTCAGAGAGGATTTCGGGGTTTTGGTTTTCATCTGCCCCTTGATAATGATAATACTCATCTGTTTTGTTCGGTACATCATCGTCAAGATCAGCATCTTCGTTGTAACGGTAGACATAAGCGCCATAAAAGAACTGAGAAACATTGAATCCTGAAACAGGAATGCTCAAACGTTCAAACTCGTAACTGCGTACAAAGCGCTGGAATGTTACCTGGCCTATATAGTTGCCATAATAGATAAGCGAACCGGCAACCGGCAGCGAATGGAATACTTTGTTGTTATTTGGATCAGGATCTTTGAGATTGGAAGATGTTTCAAGAAGAAGCGTGCTACCATCTTCCACTACCACGTCGGTGAAGACGGTGAGCTTAGCACCAGACCTTATGGTGAGGCTTGAATGGTCGGAAAGCTCCAGAAATTTAGCCTCGGCAATCTCAGAAGTATTGATAACTGGGTATTTTTTGCCAGTTTCCACAGTGCCGATAATTACAAAGTCGGTGAAAGTGGGCACTTGCATGCCGCTCCAGTTGCGGGTGTCGAACCAGTTGTCGTCATAATCGCCTGTCCAGTTGAAAGTGATTGAGCCGGTATGGGCGAGAGTGTATACGTAAGACTGGCTGTCGTGTGTAAGCACTGCGGGGTTGTCGGAATATACAGTACCAGTCTGAGTGCTTGTAGACGCAGCCTTTGAGTTGACCTTGATCCAGTTTTCGCCGTCGAAATTGGTAATGCAGACATTGCTTATAGATGCGGCGTCGGAAGAAATAAGGCTTGTTTCGTCCCAACGGAGACGGAGTCCGAAAGTAGAACCTGCTACGTCGGGTTTCACAGTCCAGTATTCCGAACGGTCAACAGAGATGATGCCTTCGCCGTAGCGGCCGGGTTCACCGCTTTTAGAGTGAGGCTCGTAGAAATACTTAACAGTTACAAAGCCGCTGCCGTTGTTGTCGCCAGGCGAATAGTCGTACACGGTGAAGTGGCCGAGACGGTTGTTCTGTTTCTCCTCGTCGTTGAGGTGGCTGCCCACGGGGAAAGTCCATTTGCCCTCGTTGAGGATGAGCTTGGTAAGCGGGCCGTTGATAAAGCGGTCTTTGTTGTAGTTCTGCACTGTGAGCGACTCGTCTTCAGAGAAATTGATGATGGCGAAACGCTTATCGTCGTAGGTGTAGAGCACTCCGTCGTCGAACTTAACATGCTCCACGATATTGATATTGAGCTTGGCGTGTACGCCGTCGAGCGACGAGTTTGCCACTTCCAAAATATTGATATGCAGCACATCGGGATCAAACTCGCCTTCGGAGTACATTTCCTGACCATCTCCACCGCACATTCTTATGATGCTGATAGTGCCTTCGGTGGGAGCTACAAACGTGCCTTGGTTGTAGATGAAGTCGCCCTTGATATTCCATGTGGCACCGTTGGAGTTGATAATGCTCAATTTATCTTGTGGAGAGTTATCGCCGTTGGTTTTGAAATAGCCGTTGACCACAAGGTCGTTTGGACCAAGGATGCGTTTGTGCGATCCGGAGAACTCCACATTGTTAAACACGCTCATATTGATTTCGTAGTCGGTTTCGCCGTCATACTCAATAGTACCGCCTTTGGCTTCCACAAACTTATTGTAGAAACCACGGGGCAGCGAACCCGATTGGGTGATAATACGTCCCCTACCAGCAACCACGCCAAAACGGTGGCTCTTGGTATTGTAGAGGTTTACTGTGCCTATTTCGGCGGATGAGTTGCGTCCTATAGTGGTGTGGAACACGTTGATACCGTTGTCTTCAACGTCCACATTGTGGTATACAAAAACTATAGAGCCTCGTTCGGGACATTCAAAGGTGTCAGGAAGCTTAGCTGTAGCGGCTTCGTCAATAACGGCATCGCCATTATTGTCGAAGTAGATATGGTTGCCCTCAACCGTTGCAACCGCCCAAGTAGAGGCTTCATTCCACTTACCGTTTTGTTTGGTAACGTATACCTTGAGTTTGCCGGGAATAGAGCCGATACCATTACGGTCAACCAGGCCTGCGGTGTACTGGCCAGAGATGTTGGCGTCGTTGTCGAAGTCGAAATTTTTGAAAACGATCTCGCCCTTGTCGTACGAGTCGCTGAGGATGTCGTCCTTGTCCCACTCCACATGGTCTTTGAGCAGACGGGCTGCCACATAATGGTCGTATCCGTGACCATCACCCTTGTTGGGAGCCTGATAGTCTTCCTTTTGGTTGTTGAACATCAGCCAGCCTTTGAAATTTTGCACGCCATCAGACACCACGTCCCAATAATATTTCAAAGTGTTGGCAAAGTCGGGCAAGTTGAATTCATCATCTTCATACTCCTCATCTTCCACAATAGATGGATGGTAGGCATCAATTGGGAATATCGTAATAGAAGCGCCTGGGGTAATTTCGGTCAAATGTATAGTGGCGGGTGTGTATTTGTTGGTAACGCCGAAAGGCATCAGAAACTCCGTCTCGCTGCCGCTGAATATTTTCTTAACGCCGCATCGGGTAACAGCCGATTCAAACACAATCATCTTGTTAGTGCCGAAGCCCTCGCCTTCTACTGTTGACACATTCTCGCCGAGCACGAGGTTAACGGTCATCATATTGAGCAATCCGTTGTCAATAACGAGGGCTTCGCTGATAACGAGGTCTTCGCCAGTTTTGTTGTCAACCACCACGCCAGCGGGGTTGTTGACAATAAGTTTTGAAGTGGTGCCGGTGCTGTATACATTAACAGTATGATCCTGGTCGCCGCTGTTGAGGGCGATGCCGCCCTCGCCAGAGTAAGTGCCGAGTTTGTTGGTGTACTTGGTTTCCACAGTGATGGGTCGCCAAGCGCCGGCGTCAAAGAGGTTGGCGTTTTCTTTAATATAAAGTTCGTTGGCAATGGTGTTGGCGTTTACAAACTCTACAATAGCGCTGTTGTTTGATATAGTGGAGTTGTAGAATTTGATAGGCTTGTCGCCGCCGACAGTCTGTTTTTCAGTGCCGCAGAAATCCACAGTGTTGACACCCGGGGTGAAAGCACCGTCCACAATAAAGTCGCCAAGGAGAAACATATCCTTGCCGTTGGCATTGAGAGTGCCTTCGGATGTTATGGTGAGGGTGTTGTTGACAGTGAGCGGCACGGTCATAAGAGTAACGGTGGCATCGTCGCGAATCTCCACATTGGGCAGCGGTGTGTTGCTGGCAAGTGTGAACGACGAGGGCGATGATGATGAACCCATCACTACCCTATGGTCAGGAGATCCATTGTAAGTGTAGAAATAATGTCTATCCTTATAATAATAAGAACCTATTTTTTCGCGATTATCATCCAGAGTATAATCGAAACTCCAATTTGGATCATTAGCGTTATATTTTGAATACCAATCAGCAGTCCAAACACCACTTGGAGTACAAGGTGTATAATTACCATTCTTAGTTAACGAACGAACACCTCTTCTTTCAACACGACCTTCTTTTTCAACGATAGGCTCAGACAATACATTGGTCACCGCCTTTTCAAAAATAAATTTAGCCCCAGTACCGAAATGGCAGTCGGCTTCGTCGTTGTTGATAGCCACGTCGGCTATGTTAGGATTGTGTCTGCCGTCGATAAATTGCACCTCGGCATTGTCTGCCAAAGTGATTGTGCTACCTTCTGCAATATCGAAGATTCCGTAAGCCGCAGCGGACATACATCCGTCGCCGCCGATTTTAAACGAACCATTCGACGATGTTGTGGCAACTGTGAGAGCAATTCGACCCGAAGACTGAGGATCGGGGCAGAATTGCGATGCAGAAAACTCAGCTCCAGCTTTTACATCAAGAATTGCCTTGCCGGTTTCCTTATAATAAAGGTGTCCTTGGTTTACAAGCTTAGTGCCCTCGTTGAGCTCGAGAGTGCCGCCGAGAGTGATGCCAGTGTTGCATCCCACATTGAAAACCACGCCCGAGGCGTTGGCTATCAGCTTAGATGCTGCGGGTATTATAAAGTCGTCGCCATCTGACGAAAGTGTCAACTCTTGCGCCACATTGAAAATAGCGTTGCCGCTCTGCAATACAAACGCCTTGTTAGCGGAGCTTGCGGCATAGAGGCTGGAGTTTTTGAAATTCATAGGCATAGAGGCGAAAGTCACGCTGCTGCCTTCGTCTTTGTTTACCACTACCCTACCAACTTCAAACTTGAACTTGTCGCGGGGGGTAATTCTGATTTCAGAATTTTTAGAGCCGGCAAATTCGAGTGTTACAAACTTGCCGTAGCTATTGCAGAGCTCAAATCCCATATCCTGATTTTGGTAACCGGAGTATCCAGTTTCAGCTATGATGTCACCTTTTACAATAATTTTGTTAGTTCCGTTTCCATTGACATCGGCCATAAAGATACGGCGGCTTCCTTTTTTTTCTTCGTCGTCAACGTCAATTGTGAAATCAAAATTGATGTTGCCGTTGACTGTGAGAGTGGAGCTGTAAGAGGGGTTAAATTTAACATCACCATTGTACACACCGCCAAGCTGAAGCTGGCCGCACTCCACATCGCTGCGCATTTCGAACACACAGCGGCGGATATTCAGGTATCCTCTGATAGGCAGCTTGCCTTGATAATACAAAGTAGGTGAGTCTGTTCCAACATACGAAGTACCAAGGCTGACATTGGGATATGTACCCTCGTGCTTGTAGTTGATGGTATATGTAGAAGAATTATTTTTTCCTGTATTGTAGAAAATATAAGAACTCTCGTCTTCAGCATCAAACTGTGAATAGTCGGCATTAACCACATATTGACTGGTAAAATCTGACAAAATCTGTACTATACCCTTTCCGCTGATTTCACCAATATGTATACCGGAAACGTTGTCCAAATAGAGACGACCGTAGTCTCCTTCAAAATCTTCATCACGTTCAAAAATAATTTTGCCGATATAATCAGTTTTGCCAGCGTATTCCGTACATCCAAACCAAGAAGCAGCAACACATGTGTTATTAGGAAAATATTCGCACCAGTCACAGTTTCTCACTACAAGGATATCACCGGCTGCCGGTGTAGTAAGTTGGTTGGTATTGTTGATACGCCAATTATTGCCTGTTACGTAAAACTCAGACCTTGTAGCACCTCCCGTTGTATACAGAACTCTGATAGAAAGATTATTATTACCTGTCTCACCAGCTGTAAAGTCGCCAGAAGGAAGGGCGTAATTAGCATCTTGGAATTCTACTTTGTGGGTTTGTGATGTACCCGAAACAATCCAACCTGTGCCAATAAGACCCAAGTTGTAATAAAGGGGCGGATTATTATTGTTTGTAAAGTTCACGCTCTCACATTCGAGCACGTATTTGATCTTGCCATTGTTAGGATTGTTGGTATTGTTTGCCGACGAACGAGCCACCCAGTATATGCTTGCGTTTTTATCTGTTTTGAGACACGGATGATGAGCACCGTCGGGGTCAAGCACGTTGAATGTAACCCACTCGTCTACTGCGGCAGATAGGGCGGCAGTAGTGCGTATGAAGGCTGGGGCGTAGTTGCTGCCATAGCCGATATGATAGGTAGCTAAGTTTGTATTAGTGGCTGTGCCAGCTGCAGCAGTCACATGCAGACGAAGACCTGAACTTGCCCTGTTGGTGTTGTTGGCAAAAAACCTTGTAGAGCCTGCGTTAGTAACTTTGTTGTTGACCGTCATCACATAGTTGTTGAGGTTGCACAGCGCATTGACCGAAGTTGGGAAAATGAACTCGTTGACAGTGACGTCAGACTTGAGCTTTACTCCGTTCTGATTGTCGAGGTACACCTTGTCGTAAGAGCCTGAGCCTGACATAGTCTGTCCGTCACCTCCATTAAGATGAAGGTTGCCAATGATTGCGCCGTTGTTGAGCACAGAGTCTTGCACACTCACACTCTTGGAGTTTGTGTTGAGAGTACCGTTGAGCACTGTGAGCGCACCCGAAAGCGATATGTCGGATGTGAGGGTGACGCTCTTGCCGGTGGCTTTCTCAATCACAACGTTATTGTATGTTACATGACGATTGTTGGTGGTGATGGTGGTGTTGTTGGATGAGAAAAAGTAGAAGTCGTTGATTTCGGAAAACGCACCTATGTTCTGGTTTCCATCACCTTCCTGAGCTTCGAGCAAGAGGTCGCCACCGATATGAAGGTCTTTGTCGGAGTTTAAAAAAGAGGCAGTGGGAGCAAGCTTAAAATTGCCGTTTACCACAAAGGGGTTGTTGTTGCCTACCTCGGGGATATACTTCACTTGTCCGCTCTTAATATATAAGGAGTAGAATGGTGCGATGTATTTTAGTTCTGGGGTTTGGGAGCCGCTGTCGAAAATAAACTCACCGCCGGTGGCTATCGGGTTGGAGCTATGCACAGCGAACGTAGAACCTTTGAATATGAATGTGCCACCCGAAAGCGAGTAAACAGTGTTGGGGCTTGTGAGATTAAAAAACAAATTGTTGTCGTGGTCTCGGTCGGTGATGGTGAGCTCGCCGGCAGTCATACGGAAAGCCGATGCCACACCGCCGTCTTGTACGAATGTGGTGGTGCTGCTGCCGCCCGACACTGTGAATGTGCCGCCGTTGAGGTTTACGCCGCCCTTGTCGCCGTCGTAACCGAGGTAGAGGTGTCCGCTGGCTACTGTGAGGTCGCCGTTTACTGTTATTGATTTGAGCGACTCTACTGTGCCGCCGGCAATCTTGAGCTCGGCGTTCTGCGGAATCACAAAATCGCTCGAGGTGGAGAGCTTAGCCACTTTGATGTTTGAGCCTATGATCAACGAGCCTGTCTGAAGGTTGATGACAGGGATTTTGCCTTCTTCGGTTGGGTAATATCCTGAGGCCGCGGCGAGGATGTCGGCGTAGTAGTTGGTAGTGCCTTTGTCTACCAGTATGTTTTTTAGTGTGATGGCGTGCTTGAGGGTGAAAGTCTGGTTTCGGTCGGTGGATACGAATGCGAGAGTGCCGCCGATATCAAACGAGCCAGACGCCACGATGTTGCCGTGGGTGCTGATGGTAACGTCTTGGTTGCCGGTGAACGAGCTTCCGCTGTTGACTATAAGGTCTTCGAGCACGGTGATGTCGGCGGCTGCAGTTACCGCTCCTGACGACACGCGCACCGTGCCGAAACGGAGGAGGGGATTGTTGAACGTTACCGTGCCGCTGAGCACGTTGAACGACAGCTTGGAGTAGTTGTCGACATTGCGCTCCATATTCACATTGCCGCTGAGCGACACCATACCGGAGTAGTAGTCTTTGCCGGTAGGCACTTCGGGATAGTTGTCGCCGTTGAGGGTGAGGTTGCCGTGACCCACTAATTCGCCAAACACGGGCACAGTGGCGCCGCTCTCGATGGTGAGGGTGGCGTTGAGGTGGAGCTTCTTGGCTTTGGCATCTTCCGAAGGGTCGGTGCTCTCGGTTATGGTAACGGGTTCGATGATGAACACGTCGTCGTTGCTGGTGGGCAGCGAGGCTACGGGCTGGTAGTCGTTGGCGTTGTAGCTCCAGGTTTCGAGCTGGTTCCACGGACCCGAGTTCCAAGAGTAGAACACCTTGGCCTCGTCCTGAGCCTGCGCAGACAGGCAGGCGGCGGTCATTAGCACAAGGGCTAATGTTTTGAAGACAGTCTTCATGGTTGTATATTTGGTTGTTTTCATGGTTGCTTTCATTTTGTTAAACACAAGGTTATGAATTTGCACAATCTATTCTATTTAATTAAACACAATTTATGTGCAAATTGTTGCACCTGCTGTTTGAATTTTAGGTTAATTGACGCCATCAATACAATGCGTAAAACGCAGTGTACTAATGGTTGAGCAAAACATACAATATGCCGAGGGCAAAAATCGCGGAACTTTTGCATTTACAGCAAGATATAAACAATTATATCATTTTTGTGGCGCAATTATATGCATATATAGTAGGCGGAGCATTATAAAGGATTGCATTATATACAAAATCAATAAGTATCTGTCGGTTACGCACGCAAAAGGGTGCATTTATCATACAATATAATTATCTATACATTGTATCTAATGTATTTATAATATTTTAAACACAATCTACAAACACAAATGTATGCAACTAAATATTAATATATTAGACTATACCAATCATATAATACAATTAATCAAAATTTATATAAATCAGTATATTGTATAAGATAAAATGAGCAAAATTACAATCGGGACTATACATTGTATCACCTGACTCAAAAAAAATTAATTTATTTTTAAAATTTTGTACATTTTGTTTGCATATTGATATTTTTTACTTTACTTTTGCAGCATAGGAAATTTATTCATAAACCTAATATTATATAAAATGTCAAACGTACAAATATCAATGTCAGGTGTATCGATACACAGAATGAGAACAGATATGCTCTCAGAGTTAGTAGCAAAACTTGTAAAGGCTGGCGGAGTGGCCAAAGAAAAGGTGACCAAAGAGATGATTGCCGAGCTTAAAAAATCGGCCGCCGAATTTACCGATGCCAAAACCAAGGAAAAAACCACACAGACCACAGTGCTGTCGCAGCAGTACTTAGACACCCTCAAAAAGCGCTACACCGCGCTATACGGATGCATCACCACATCAAAAAACAGCGGCATAGAGGCTCAGGGCAAGGCTGCTGCCAAAATTGAACCCAAATTTGTAAAAATCACTACAGTGTTTGCGCTCAAAAGCGAGGCTATTTCAAAGCTGGAAAACGTGCTTTCAAGTTTGAAGCAACTTCCCGCCGAAGATTTTGAAACCATTGGCGCCGCCGCCATTCTTGCCGACATGGAGTCGATCGTGGAGGAATACCGCTCCACAATCAATTCGCGCGTGGATGTTAAAGTAGACAAAAGCAAGGCAGTGGTAACAGCCCGCGACACGGTGGTAAAAAATATTCAAAAACTGCTCACATCAATAAAATATGCTCAAGACTGCCTTGGCGGCAGCGAAACCGAGCTGGTAAAATCATACAACACCATCTTTGCCGAAACAGCCGCCACCATCAAGTTTATGGCTACGGTAAGGGCCAAGAAAAAAGAACAGTAAAAAATATTCCATTCTTTCCTTGAAATGGGCGGGCTGCTGCGGCACCCGCTCTTTTTTATGAGTATCCTTATAACCGTCTGGAAGACGGTATCTCTGTAACCCCGTACATCGAGCCGCCCCGGCGGCGCTGATGTGCGGGGTTATCTGTGAGACAGGCATCTGTGAGATAGGCATCCGTGCCTATATAGCCATATGGTATAGTGCCTATATAGCCATATGATATATGTGTACATCGAGCCGCCCCGGCGGCGCTGATGTGCGGGGTTATCTGTGAGACAGGCATCTGTGAGTAGGCATCCGTACCTATATAGCCATATGGTATAGTGCCTATATAGCCATATGGTATAGTGCCTATATAGCCATATGATATAGTACCTATATAGCCATATGATATATGTGTACATCGAGCCGCCCCGGCGGCGCTGATGTGCGGGGTTATCTGTGAGACAGGCATCTGCAAGCAGGCATCCGTACCTATATAGCCATATGATATAGTGCCTATATAGCCATATAACAAAATGTGTATACCCGTAATTCTACGACAAAACTAATTGATTATTGATAAAATCTATTTATCAATCCACTTGTGTGTACAAAAAAAAATTCTACCTTTGCATCTTAAATTTTATGAACTATTAAAAAAAATGAAAAAGCTACACCTATTAATGCTATCAGCATTTGTGTTTGCCGCCACAGCGGGGCAGGCACAAAACAACACAGTAGACCTTTCGAAGGTTTCAGCAAACACATTACCCGTTACCAACGGACAAATACTCACCGGCACACTCGGCATCAACTGCAGAATCACAATCGCCGACGGTGCCTCCATCACCCTCAATAACGCTATTATCAATGGAACTGAAGAATTAAACCAGAGCTTCAATTATTCTGGACTCACATGCTTAGGTAACGCCACCATCATCTTAGAAGGTGAAAACACTGTAAAGGGATTTTACGAAAGTGCGGGTATTTTTGTGCCCGATGGCTCTACATTAACCATTACAGGATCTGGCAAACTTAATGCTTACGGCAAGTCAAATGCTTGCGGCATAGGCGGTTTATTCAACAAAGCCAGCGGCAACATTCTTATCGAAGGCGGCATTATCAATGCCACAGGTGGAAATTATGCACCAGGTATAGGCGGTGGCAAAAACCAAACAAGCGGCAACATCACCATCAAGGGAGGCACTGTAACCGCCACAGGTGGCAATAATGCTCCGGGCATAGGCAGCGGAGAAGGCAACAAAGGCGGCAACATCATCATTACTAACACCGTTACTTCTGTAACTGCCACCAAAGGCGAATATGCTCCATATTGCATTGGTGTAGCTGGCAGCAAATCTAGCACTTGCGGCACTATCACACTTGGCGATTTTGTTACATCCGAAAGTATCGAAGGTGAATCTGTAACATTCACTCCGTCATTAAAATCATACAATGTAGTATTTGAAGCCAATGGCGGCTCAGGCGAAATGGCAAGCCTTACTCTATTGCCCGGATTCCCAACACATATGCCGCAAAATGCATTTACCCGTTCGGGTTATAAATTTATCGGTTGGAACACCGAAAAAGACGGCTCAGGCACTTCATACGCCAATGCCGAATTTGTTACCGACATCAGCACACCGGGTAGCACCTTAACACTGTATGCTCAATGGTATCAAGGCAATATGGTAGACTTATCTACTTTAACCGGCAATTACGAAGCTAAAAACAACGATATTCTCACAGGCACACTCAATGGCAACTACAAAATCACCATTAAAGACGGTGCCACAGTCACACTCCACGGTGTTACAATTGAAGGAGAAAACGATGAAAACTACGCATGGGCAGGCATTACTTGCTTAGGCGATGCCACTATCAATTTAGTAGCTAAAAACATTGTCAAAGGTTTCGATTCTGAATATCCGGGCATCTATGTACCTGTAGACAAAACTTTAACCATCAAAGGCACAGGTGCGCTCGATGCAAGCAGCAACGGAGTAGCTGCCGGCATAGGTGCAGGATGGAGTAAAATACCTTGCGGCAATATCGTCATTGAAAGTGGCACTATCAAAGCTACCGGCGGAAATGGTGCAGCAGGTATTGGCGGAGGACGTTATAGTTCGTGCGGCGACATCACCATCAAAGGTGGTCAAATTACCGCTATGGGCAAAACTATGGTAGATGTAAGCGGAAGCAAAGCTGCCGGAATAGGCAAAGGTCAAGATGCAACTTGTTCTAAAGTAATACTCGGCTATACCAAAGCATCCGACTATATTATTGCCAACGGTTATATCGCCGACAAAATAGCTATTGACGAAGGCAAGACATTCATTGTAGAAGGCAACTCTACACAAACCTACACCAGCGCCAGCACTATCAACTGGGAAACATTAAACGGCAAAAAACTCGTTCCCTCTCCCTCGGCATACTACACCATCACAGTATCCGACGCGCAGAACGGCATTGTAAAAGCATCACCCTTGAAAGCATTCAACGGCGAAACTATTACACTCACCACTTACCCCGCCGCAGGTTACAAACTCAAAGAATTCATTGTAAAAGACAATAACGGCAACGACGTAACCGTAACCGACGGCAAGTTCACCATGCCCGAAGGCAACGTTACAGTTTCTGCAGAGTTTATTCAAGAACAAACTAACCCTGGCACTCCTGTAAACGAACTTGCCGAAACCATTGACGCAACAAAAGTATGGGCTTATAGCAACACCATTTACATCGAAACCGAAGCCGACGCCAAATACACCATCATCGACCTTCAAGGCCGTATGATACAATCAGCAACAACAAAATCTACACACGAAGAAATACAGATTGCCAAACCCGGCATATATGTAGTAACGATAAACGGAAAAACCTTCAAATTGTCGGTAAACTAACAACAGACAACAACAAGTACAAAAAAGCGGAAGAAAATCTTCCGCTTTTTTATTTTGCATCATGCATTATGCATTAAGAATTATGCATTATTAATATTGCATTAACATTTCTTTTCATATCTTTGCAGTCTGAAAACAGACGATAAAAATTATATAGTTCTTTTAAAAAATGATAAGCAGGCGAATACTTAGGATAAAGGTGCTTCAAACCATCTATTCCTACTATCAAAACGACGACGGCGACCTCGCCAAATATGAAAAAGAGTTGGACTTCAGCATCAGCCGGTCATATAGTCTATACTTCTTTTTGATGCAGTTAGCGTTAGACGTATGCGATTACGCACAAAACCGCATTGAGAGCAATAGGCAAAAACACCTCGCCACCAAAAGTGACCTCAACCCCAACCTCAAGTTTGTAAACAACAAGCTCATCGCCCAGTTGAGAGAAAACAAAAACCTGCAAACACAGATTGCCTCTTCAAAACTTTCGTGGAACAAGCACCCCGAACTAATCAAACGCCTTTACAAAGATTTTACCGAAAGCCAGGAATATGCCGCATATATGGAAGCCGACACCTCGACCTATGAAAGCGACAAGAAGATAATCAATTTCTTTTTCTCGCAGATTGTGTGCGAGTGCGACCTCCTTTACCAAACACTCGAAGAGATGAGCGTATACTGGACCGACAGCGCAGAATTTATCATCGGCATGGTAATCCGCACTATTGAACGTTACCGCATAGGATACGACAGCGACTACGCCCTTATGCCTATGTACAAAAACGAAGAAGACAGCAAATTTGCACGCAAGCTGCTCGACTCGGCTGTGGCTTCGTGCGACGAATACCGAAAATTGATCAACGAGTGCACCACTAACTGGGATATCGAACGTATCGCATTCTTTGATATATTAATTCTCCAAACTGCAGTGGCTGAAATTGAGCAATTCCCCGAAATTCCGCTTAAAGTTACATTCAACGAGTATATCGAACTTGCTAAAAACTACTCCACATCTCGCAGTTGCACCTTTATCAACGGCGTGCTCGACAAAATCACACAAGTGCTCCGTCAGCAAAAACGCATTCTCAAGTCGGCTGGAGAAACAAAAGGACAACAAGAACAAAATTAAAAAAAATAATACCATGAAACACCTTATATATATAGCAGTAATAGCACTGATGGTGGCTGCCTGCCAAAGCGCACCAACCAACAGCCAACAAAGCTCCGACACCGCTGCGGCTGACTCTACAAAAAAAGGAAGCTTCTTGTTCGACACTACAGTGTACAACTTCGGCACCATCCTCGAAGGTGAGCAGGTTAGTTCTGAATTTAAATTCACCAACACCGGCAATGCCGACATCATAATTTCTAAAATAGAAACCTCGTGCGGATGCACTGTGCCTGAATACGACAAAGAACCTGTAAAACCTGGCAACAGGGGTTCGATAAGAGTACGATTCGACAGCAACGGAAAATCTGGCACACAGTACAAAACCATCAGAATATTTTCCAACAGCGAAGACGACATCTTTGAGCTTGTAATTACAGGCGAAGTTAAAAGCGAATTATAAACCCTAAAAATATACATCATAATGAACACATTGACAATACTTACAGCTGCAGCCGGAGCAGGAGAAGCTCCGCAAGGCATGAACTACTCATTCATAATAATGATCGTGGCAATGATGGCCGTATTCTATTTCTTTATGATCCGTCCACAGCAGAAACGCCAGAAAGAACTCCAGCAGTTTCGCGACGAACTAAAGAAAGGCGACCGCATTGTTACCATAGGCGGAATACACGGCATTGTTAAGTCGATGAACGAATCTACAATCATCGTTTCGATTTCCGACGGCGTTGACGTATGTTTCGAAAAGTCAGCAATCATCAAAGACAATTCCGACATGCAACAGCAGCAGTAAATTAATGCATAATGCTTAATGCATAATGCATAATCAACAAGAATGATATTTTACCAAATGTAGGGACGTGGAGCGCCGCGTCCCTACATTTTTTGTGTGTGGGTGTAAAAAAGTAACGCACACAAGGTACGCCCTTACGGGTATATTATGAATTATTTATTATGAATTATGCATTATGAATTATGCATTAAAATTCTGCATTACCAAAAGTACTATGAATTATAAATTTTGCATTACGCATTGTATAATGGTCTTAATCAAAACTTTGCGAATGTTTAACGCCTTTTGTTTGGTCAGGTGGCAAAAACCCCGTTACTTTGCACCCGCTTAACAAAACAAACCATACAATGAATAACCTTTTTAAGACAGGCGCGGTGATCGCAGTCCTGACATTTGCAAACCCGGGCAATACATTGCTTTCAGAACAATCAGAAAACCTTGATATTCGTCCGGCATCAAGCGATACTTTTAACCTCGACCTCGCACTCGAACAAAGTTGGAGGTCAAACTATGAAGAAGTTATTGACTTTATCAAACAACACGAGGGATTTGCCAACGGACGCCCCTACCGCTGCTCAGCAGGAAAACTCACAATCGGTTACGGACACATAATTCAAAAAGGCGAGCATTTCCCCCACCAGATTTCACGTGAGACAGCCGACAGCCTACTTCGCCGCGACTTTAACCGCGCAATACGCACTGCCGAAAAACTCACCAACCTCAAAGGAAGCCGCAAATTAGCTGTTGCACACTTCATTTTCAGCAAAGGCTGCGGAGCTTTCACAAAAAGCACTCTTAGAAAAGAAATCCTTCTTAACGGCGACACCGACCGCGAGTTTATGCGTTGGTGCTACTACACAAAACCTGGCACAAACCAAAAAGTTAAAAGCAAGGTTGCAGAACGAATATCACGTTGGGAATGCAACATGTGGCACAAAGACGACAACCTCTACTCTTGGCAGCGTTTCTTCAACTAATGCAGTTTCTCTGCTGAGATAACCACATCGCCATCTTGAATGCCGTGAAGGTTGTCGATACCCTCAACCACCGATGCAAACACGCTCAACCTACTATTACCGGCGGCGTCGGGAGTAAGCGAAACAAACCACTTGTTTGAAAACACATTCATATCGGTGTTTGGAACAAGGGCTACACTTCCCTCGGTAACACTGCCGAAATAAGGCTCGCAAGGAATCACCACCTCACGTGTCTGCTCGTATTCCGAAATACTTCCGTCATCGGCAACAGTGTCGGGCGAACGGAAGTAAAGAGTAGTCTGGTTAAAATATCCCGCTTCTACAAGCTTAAGAAAATATTGAACGGCAACAGGAGCCTCGTTTACCTTAAGTTGCAGCACAATGTCGCCCCTTGTGGTAGTGATACGCACCTTCTGGTCTGACGGGATACGCGAAATATACTCCCAGTCGGGCATCACAGCAGTCGACTGACCCTTGTATTCAATTTCCTGACCGTTGATAACCTTTATTGCCGCCGAAATCATACGGTAATACTTTTCGTCTTCTGGCAGGTTGCACTTGTTGAGGGCTTGATTGAGATAATATGTGTTGCCCACAAAGAGCTGAAGCTTATCATAGTTGTCGGCTATAGTCTTAGCGGCAAGAGCGGCCTGGTCGGGAGTACCCCTTACCACGGTTTTGCGGAATATCTCGTAAAACTCCTTATAAAGCGACGCGTTGCCCTCTTTTACAGTCTTGCGGCTTGCGGCATCAAATCCAGGCTGTTCAAACATATAAATCAACGCCTTGAGCGCCGACATACGGGTTATCCTGTTTTCTGAATACAGTATCTGGTACTCCACAAACCTAAAACCCTGAATACTTGAACCCAAAGCCAAAGTGAGGGCTTCACGCTCACAAATATTATTGGTAACCCCGATACCCTCCACAATAGCATCGGTAAGAGCCTTAATATCACGAGAATACTTAAGCACCGCGCCCCTCATCACTGCACGCGATTTCCAGCTGGGCACTTTGTCGGCCATCTCACAATAAAGCAGCGTGTCGGCCTTAATACCTTTCGCAAGAATAAACTCGGCAGCCTTTGCAGCTATACGTCCGTCGGTGCTGTAGGCAAGATTCACCATCTCATCCTTAAAATTAGAATACTTAAAACTATTGCAAGACTCTATTGCAGCTATTCTTACACGATAGTCGCAAGTATCCTGGGTGATAATGCGTTGCAAAAGATACTGAGCGCGTTCGTTGGTGCAGTTGCGCAGAGCGCGAGCAATATTGGTCTGCACCGAAACCAAGTCGGCATTTTTGTATGCTGTTGCCAACATATCGGTATAAGGAGTAAGGTCGTCGTTGTACAGAGCGAAAAACTGAGCAGCCACGCTCTTGATATGACCGTCGGCTTTGCGGTCGGCAAGAATCTCGGCAGCCTTGGCAAGCGCCTGCGGACGCTGCACGCCCGACTGCTGAAACATACACAGCGATTTCACCTGAGCCAAAGCCATTTGAGGCTGAGCCGGGAGGAACGAAAACGAGCATACATAGTTTAATTCGTTTTCGCCGCCACACAATCCGAGCGCAACAAGGGCGGCCTGGCGCACCTCTTCGTTGTTGTCGGAGGTTACAAGAGTCCTTAGTCTATCGTTGGCGGCGCTGTGTCCGATTTGTCCTAATGCGTTAACGGCAGCAAGCCTCACGCCAGAATCCTCGTCGCTAAGGAGCGACATCACGCTCATCATATTGAGGCTGTCGCGCATAGCGCCAATGGTATACGCCGCAGCCTTGCGGTATTCGGGAAGTTCGGAACTTATATATTTGACCAAGTCAGACGAGCCACCAGTAAAACGGCAATTATATATGCGCTGAAGTGTGGCGTCGCGATAAATATTGGCACCGCCGACGGATTCTTCAGGTCCGTCGCCGCACGATACCATCAACATCGTTAAAGCCACTATACAGAATATCAGCCTTTTCATGATCTTCGAGTAATTGTCTTATTTTTTCCTGTTTTTAATATAATAATAATGTGTTTTGTATCTGACTAACAAAGAACGTTCCAAAGATTGTACTCTGAGCCCAATCTGCCCAATACTGCGAAAAAAAACACTTGTAGATAGATGTAAACAAATTGTAAATTTTTATTTTTTTTTAGAATACT
Organism: Bacteroidales bacterium; assembly: GCA_017960885.1. Taxonomy (GTDB): domain Bacteria; phylum Bacteroidota; class Bacteroidia; order Bacteroidales; family UBA3824; genus UBA3824. Next base: position 69,355 of record JAGCYI010000176.1, on the reverse strand, counting down.
TGATACACGTAATAAATTTTTTTTATATATTTGGTTGTGAAAAATTCTTTAATCGGCATGTATGGAAAAAACAGAGATACATAACGACGGAGATTGCGGGTGCCTGAAAAAACTATCCACAGACGCCGGCATGGAGATATTGTCGGGGCTGCTCGGTAGTCATGCCGATGCTGTGTTTCTGTGTGGCGACGATTTTCAAATTATCAACCGCAACCACAGCGCTTCTATAATAACCTCGCACTATAAGAACGGCAAGGCAAACCCTTTGCTGTTCGATGTGTTTCCCGAACTTGCAGAAAACACCTTTAAAAACAGGATACAAAGCGCCCTCGAAGGCAACAAAGTGGCAGAATTTCTGTGCGGAATCAGAGGCACCACATATAGAATAAAGTGTGCCAGAATGTTCACGGGGCTTATACTACAGTTCACCGAAATCACAAATCCCCTCTCGCCCGACAGCGACCTCGACAACAACAACTTCAAGATGCTGTTTGAGAACATGACCTCGGGGTTCCTGTTCCTTAAGAAAACCGAAAACTACGACGGGACTTCAGATTTTGAAATTATCGACATCAACTCCACATTTGAGATGTATTTCGACGTGGAGCGCGACAACATAATAGGACGTCCGTTATCGCGGATTCTTCCTGCCATCAACCAAAGTATTGCATCTAAGCTCGACAGGATAGCCCTTCACGGTCGCGCGATGAAAGAGGTTTTTGAAAATCCGCAGACACACAGGCACTTGGAAGTAAAAATGTTTTCACCTCGCATAGGCTACGCCGCAGCTGTATTCAACGACATCAAAGCCGAGATAGAACAGCGCAACGACCTGTTTGTAAAAAACGAAGTATCAAAGGCCTTTGCTCTCGGCGGCGACACTGACGTATACAAAGCGATAATCGACCTTGTGCAGCACAATACCCAAAGTCCATGCGGCTTTATTGGATATCCTATGGACGATGCTAATATAAAGGTGTTGGCAGTTAACGACCAAAACGCCAATTATGCCCTCACCAACGACGAAGGCGAGTTCGTAGCCAACATGAATTATTTCCCGGCGGGATTAGAGTCGCTCAAATCCAAAGACCAGGTGTCGATGGAGAATATCAACGGTCACAAATATGTGCTCATAACCCCTATCCTCAACGAAGACGAATTAGTAGGACTCATAGGACTTGCCGACTCGCCGCAAGGCTACGACCAAAAAAGCAAAGATTTTGTCAGAAGCCTTGCCGACTACGCCGCACCACTTATGCACCGCGAAATCAAAGACTACCACTACAAAAGAGAACTTATCAAAGCCAAAGAGATAGCAGAACAGAACGAAAAGCTCAAAACAGCTTTCCTTGGCAACATAAGTCACGAAATACGCACTCCTCTCAACAGCATAGCGGGATTCAGCGACCTGCTCTGCCGTTCGGGAGAACTCACACCAAAGCAGTTTAAATATGCCGACACTATCTGCAAGGCTGCTAAAAACCTTGTAAACATTGTAAACTCTATTGTTGAGCTTTCTAAGATTGAAACACGCCAGGTTAAGGTATCAAACACATCGTTCTGCCTCAACGACCTCATCGACGACCTGCTCGACATATACAAAAACAAGGCTGACACCAAAGGACTTGCTCTCATTCCTCAAAAGGGCCTCGACAAGTTTGCCTCTTACATCTACACCGACAGAACAAAAATACACCGTATTATGTCGACCCTCGTAGACAACGGATTGAAATTCACCGAAAAAGGCGAAGTTTCGTTTGGATACAAATACATTGGCAAAGACAACGCCCTTGAATTTTTTGTCCGCGACACAGGAATCGGTATAAGGAAAGAGATGCAGTCGAAAATATTCACTTCGTTTCTACAAGACGAGAAAACTCTTGAACGTCAACATGGTGGCGTAGGCGTTGGATTATCTATATGCAACAGCTATATAAAAATGCTTGGTAGCACCATAATTATCGAATCTGAACCTCAGAAAGGCTCGTTGTTTCACTTTGCTATTGGTTACAACACCCAGCCTAAGGATAATTAACGCTGCATATGTTTAATGCCCTAACGCATAAACTAACTGGCTATTAACCATTTATAATTTGTAATTATTATGCTTCTCAACAAGACAGACTCGTTTCGCGATTACCTCAAAAAAGAATACGGCATAGACTACGCACGCCCGGTGGAGTTTGTTACCGAGCGAATCCCGTTGGAGGAGCAGATAGACTACACCGAATTTTCGCAAAGACGCAGGCAGACTGGCAACAACTGCAAATCGTTTGAGGCCAACGCATTAATACTAAACCACAACGACAACGACGACAAGGTGAAAACCGCGCTCTCTGATATGGCCGACATTGGAAGCATTGAGGCGTTGCGCTTTCTAACCGAATACGCAAAAAAACACCAGGGACTTTACGATTTCTGGCCCGCAATAGCCCGCAACGAGTGCAAAGGCAACGTGGAATACGACCTCACAGGCGAAGTTAAGATTTATATACTATCTCCTTTTGGCAGCGTTGACGGCAAAATCAAATTCAAAGCCACAGTAAGGTCGGAATCAAAAGAAGAGTTTTCGCCATTGCAAAAAGAGATCATAAAGAAAGAGTTCGCATTTCAAGACGACCGCCACCACACTGTCACCACGGTGAAGTTTTGTCGCAAGGGATGCATTTTCACTTTGCTCATGCCATTAGACGTGCCGATACTGAGCACCATTGCCGAAACTCTCAACGAGTGCAACCTGCTCGGATGCCATATCGACATCGATTCGCTCAATCTCAAAAACTTTAGTGGAAAAAGTGTGATATAAAAAAAGCGGGAGCTTGGTGTCCCGCTTCAAAAAAAAAACTAACTATTAACTAATCTACTACCTCTAAACAATCTCTGTGCAAATGTACGGTTTAAATTTGAATATGTTGCAATTTTTTTGAAAGTTTTTTCAAAAAAAATTATTTTTCATTCATAATCAACTACTTACAAGGCTATTTTTTTTCGGTTTAAAATACGGTAAAATTCGTTGCAAACGATCGCCGTAGCCGACGAAACGTTGAGACTTTCGGGAGCCGAGTCAGAATCGCAGCCGCAAGGTATGGCAATTCGCCGCGAAATTGCCGCTGTTACCTCGTTTGAAATACCGTGACCTTCGTTGCCCATCACAATAACGCCTCCATTCGAAAGGTCGGTGCTGTAAATGCTCTCGCCGTCCATAAAAGTACCAAACACATCAACTCCCTTGCTACGGGCATCAGATAGCGTCTGAGGCAAGTCGCAATAATCGACCCTCACCCTAAAAGCCGAACCCATAGCGGCTTGCACCACTTTGGGATTAAACATATCGGTGCAATCATTCGACGCTAAAACAGTACGTATGCCATACCAGTTGGCTATTCGGAGTATAGTGCCCAAATTGCCCGGGTCGCGCACGCCATCCAATGCAAGATAGAGTTCGCCCTTGCGAATGTCGGGCTTAGAAGTAGGTTTGGGAATATAAACCTCCGCCACCACGCTGCAGGCAGTGGTCATTGCCGACAATTTGCGTATCTCCACTGCGTTTACAGCAGTGATAATAGTGTTTTTAAAACGGTCGGCATACGAAAGAATCCATTCGGGCACTGCAAAAATTTCTTTAATACGCATATCGGAGCGCAATAATTCAAGCACCACTTTAGTGCCCTCAGCCACAAATGTGCCAGATTCTTGACGATATTTTTTAATTTGCAGAGAATTAATCTGCTTTATTCTGTTTTTGCTAAGCATATTTAATATTTTTGCACTGTATTTAAAAAAGCAGTATTTTTGCCGCTATGAGTATCTCAATCAAATATTTAACTATCATTACCGCTGCAACAATTGTGCTAAACGGTTGCAGCCCAAAAAAATATTTCGCCGAAGACGAAACTCTGCTCATAAAAATGTCGGTAGAATGCGACACCAAGCAGATTGATGTTTCAGAAACCGAAGAGTATATCCGCCAGAAACCTGTGCGGTCGGTATTCGGCATAGCTATTCACGCCCGTGTTTACAACAGTGTAGACCCCGTGAAAAACAACGAACGCAGGGCAAAAATACAAAAAAAAATCGACGAAAAAAATGATTTGTTAAGAATAGAGCACGAAAACAAAATATCAAAACTGAGAACTCGCGCCCGTTTATATCCAAAAGACAGCCGCAAGTACAACAAATACACCGAAAAATCTAAGCGTCTACGCGACAAGGGATATTCTGAAAAAACAAAGAAGTTTTGCTTTCCTATCTTTATACAAAATATTGGCGAAGAGCCAGTTAAGTACAATCCTGTAATGTCGGCAAAATCGGCTGAGCAGATACGGCTTTATATGTGCAACAAGGGCTTTTACGATGCCAAAGTTGAATACTCCGAAAAAACCAAGCGCCGCAACACCGAAGTCACATACAAAATCACCGCCGGCACTCCAATCACCATCGACAACGTATCGTACAACATTCAAGAAGACACCCTGCGCAAATATGTCCTTGCCGACACGTCGTCGCGGCTGTTTTCATTAGGCAACAACCTCGACGCCGATGTGCTTCGCGCTGAATCCGAACGCATTACAGCCAATCTCAAAAACAATGGCTACTATTCGTTTGCCAAAAACTACATCACTTACCAAATCGACACCATTGGCAAAGACCACAAAGCAGACCTTATTGTCACCATCGAGCCTATAATACTCGATAACGGCCGCGCCATCGACCACCGTCGCTCATACATTTCTCAGGTGGCAGTATTTCCAAACCACAACGGTAAGCAAGCCCTCACCGATGGCGATGATTATTACAACGACACCGACACCACTTTGCACAATTTCAAAGGTAGCCCGATATATTTTGTAAGTCACGGAGGAAGGGATGTTAAACCCGACGTGGTAGCAAACGAGGTGTTTGTGCGTCCTGGCAACCTCTATCGGCAAAACGACGTCACCAACACATACCGTCACCTTTCGGCGTTCAACATGTACAAGATGGTAAACATAGAGTTTACCCCCGCTCCTGCCCGAGATTCGCTCAACTGCAATATATACCTCACTAACAATATGTTGCAGGCGTATATTTTTGAAATCGGCGGCACCAACTCGTCGGGAAACCTCGGTGCGGCATCGTCGCTCACATACCAGCACAAAAACATTTTTCACGGTGCGGAAACCTTCGACATGAAAGTGTCGGTGGCGCTCGAAAGCCAGAACAACCTCAGCAAAGAGCAGCTCAAACTCAACCTCAACACCCAAGAATACGGTCTGGAGGCAAGGCTATATTTCCCCCGTCTGTTGTTATTCAAGTTTTTGCGCGATTATTTCCGCGACAACACTCCGCGAACATACTTTTCGGCTGGTATCAACTACCGTTCCCGTCCCGACTATACCCGATCAATGGTAAACGCCAACCTATATTACCAGTGGCAGGTGGGCAATTATTACACGCACACATTCACACCGTTGCGTCTGAGCTCGATACATATTTCCAAAACCGACAGCACTTTTATGCGCTGGCTCGAAAAACTCTATATCAAAGACTCTTACCAAGACCATTTTATCCTTGGCAGCACATACAGCATCACATTCAACAATCAAAGCAGCGGCAAACGAAACTACGACTACCTGAAACTCAATATCAGCTGGGCAGGCAACCTTTTGCAACTTGCCAACAAGAAATTTAAAACAGAGAAAAACGACGAAGGCGCATACACAGTACCGCTGGTGAACACAATGTACGCGCAGTTTATTAAAACCGACATCGACTACAGGCATTACCTCAAAACCTCCGAAACCACCACAATGGCGATACGAGGCTATTTGGGTGTAGGTCTCCCGTACGGCAACAGCACGTCGATGCCGTTTACCGAGCAATATTTTTCAGGTGGCGCCAACAGTTTGAGAGCCTGGCAGATAAGGAGCGTAGGACCTGGCTGTTACTCTGTAAAACAGGATGCCGAAACCGAAATGCAGAAACAATTCCCAAATATGACCTCCGACATGAAACTCGAAGCAAACCTTGAATACCGTTTCAAAGTGTTCTGGGTGATAGAAGGAGCATGGTTTGTAGACGCGGGCAACATCTGGAGCATCAATGCCGACGACCGCCGTACTGGTGGCGACTTTGATTTCAAACGCTTTTACAAAGAGATAGCGGTTGGCACAGGATTGGGTCTAAGGCTCGATTTCGACTTCTTTATCTTCCGCTCCGATTTTGGTCTCAAACTCCACGACCCGTCAGTAGCCGAAGGCAGCAGATGGCTTGTAAAAGACGACCGTAAATTTATGCTCCGCAAAACCAACTGGGCATTCTGTTTAGGAATCGGATATCCGTTCTAACAATGCATTATCTCAATGCATAATTCATAATGCTTAATGCATAATTATTTTTTAAATTTGTAACGAATAAAAAACTCATAATAATATGGACGTAAAACCCAAGAAAAACCTCGGACAGCATTTTCTCACCGATTTGAATATAGCCAAACGCATTGCCGACAGCATCGACTATAAAGCCAGCGAAGGCGAAAAACCCGTCTGTCTGGAAATTGGTCCCGGCACAGGCGTGCTCACGCAGTTTCTGTTGCAACGCAAAGAGCTCGACCTCAATGTGATAGAGATAGACCGCGAGTCGGTAGAATACCTCTGCGCCAATTTCCCCACGCTCTACAACGAGAACAGGATTATCGGCGGCGACTTTTTGCAAGTTAACCTCAACGAGCTACTGCCCAAAGGATTCCCCATCATCTGCGGCAACTTCCCCTACAACATATCGAGCCAGATATTTTTCAAGATACTCGACCACAAAGACGAAGTGCGTCAGGTAGTGTGCATGCTACAGCGCGAAGTGGCAGTGCGCATAGCCAACAAGCCCGGCACCAAGGAATACGGCATACTCAGCGTATTTTTGCAAGCCTACTACGACATTGAATACCTCTTCGGAGTCGACAGCAGCAAATTTAACCCTCCTCCCAAGGTGCAAAGCGCTGTAATCCGCCTAAAACGCAACGGCATGAAAGCCCTTCCCTGCGACGAGGCACTATTCCGCCGCATTGTAAAAGAATCGTTCGGCATGCGCCGCAAGATGTTGCGCAACTCACTCAGCAAATATCTCAACGGCAGTGCGGCACAGGAGCGTTTCCTCACATTGCGTCCCGAACAATTGTCGGTTGACGACTTTATTGAACTCACAAACTCAATATCGTAAATATTTTCAACCTTTGCTTTTATAATTTAATTAATAAACGTATATTTGCAGATTGAAAACAAAGGCTCAATTTTGAGCCCACATATTTAAAATTACAAAATGGCGAAAAAAAATACAGAGATAACAAGCGACGTACTTGCAGAGATAGCAGTGGCGGCGATAAAAGAGAAAAAAGGACAAAAGATTGTTAAATTAGATATGAGGCAGACTGCTGGCAGCATCTGCGACTTTTTTGTGATAGGTGAAGCCGACAACCCACGTCAAGTGCTAGCCATTGCCGACGAGGTAGACGACTACCTCCGCGAAAACGCTGGAGAAAAACCAGTTCATATACACGGCCGCGAAAACGCACAATGGATTCTGTTAGACTACATCAACGTTGTAGTGCACATTTTCCTTTCGGAGGCAAGAGAGTTCTACCGTCTCGAAAGCCTTTGGGCTGATGCGCCTCGCACCGACTATCCCGACGAACAGATAATTTCTAAATAAATAATAATTAGCACACTATTATATTATATATAAAATGGAGGAAAATCAATCACCCACTCCCCCGCCGTTCCGTCAAAACAGACCTAACAACGGCAAAAGCAACGCAATTTTTTGGATATTTGCCATAGCAACCCTATGCATCATTATGTTCCAGTTCTACAATCCTGCTGGCTCGCCGCAGAATATCAATTGGAACGAGGTGGAAACAATGCTTAAAAACCAAGACCTCAAACGAATTGTGGTGGTAAACAAAGAAAAGGCACACCTTATATTAAAAGAAGACCGTTACAACACCGACAAATACAAATTCTTGCGCGAAAAACAGATTCCGATCCAAGGTCCGCACTTCTTCTATCAGATTTCGTCGCCCGAAGAATTTATGAGCCGCTTAGAGAAAGCCCAGAAAGACCTTCCCGAAGAGGAGCGCATTTTGTTCGACAGCGACAGCCGTCCCGACTATGTTAGCGACATAATTGGCTGGGTATTACCACTTTTGATTATTGTGGGAATATGGATTTTCATGTTCCGCAGAATTGGTGGAGGCGCTGGAGGTGGCATATTCAGCATGGGCAAGTCACGAGCCAAGATGTTCGACAAAGGCGAAACCATGTCGAAGATAACATTTGCCGACGTGGCTGGTTTGAAAGAAGCCAAAACCGAAGTTACCGAAATAGTTGACTTCCTCAAGAATCCGCAGAAATACACACGCTTAGGCGGCAAGATACCCAAGGGCGCATTACTCGTAGGTCCTCCCGGCACTGGTAAGACCTTATTGGCCAAAGCAGTAGCAGGCGAAGCCGACGTTCCGTTCTTCTCAATGTCGGGTAGCGACTTTGTGGAGATGTTTGTGGGCGTAGGTGCGTCACGTGTAAGAGACCTTTTCGCTCAAGCCAAACAGAAAGCACCCTGCATCATCTTTATCGACGAGATCGACGCCATAGGCCGTGCACGTGGCAACAGTCTGAGCTTCCACAGCAACGACGAACGCGAAAGCACACTCAACCAGTTGCTTACAGAGATGGACGGTTTTGAAACCAACAACGGAATCATTATGATAGCCGCCACCAACCGTGCCGACGTGTTAGACCCCGCATTGATGCGTGCTGGACGATTCGACCGCCAGATAATCATCGACCTGCCCGACCTCAACGAGCGTGGCGAAATATTCGGCGTTCACCTCAAACCCCTGAAAACCGACCCCGAACTCGATGTAAACCTTTTGGCAAAACAGACACCTGGATTCTCAGGAGCCGACATAGCCAACGTATGCAACGAGGCAGCGCTCATAGCAGCACGCAACAACCGCGAAACTGTTGGCCGTCAGGACTTTTTAGACGCTGTTGACCGTATCATCGGCGGTCTCGAAAAGAAAAACAAGATAATCACCGAGCAGGAAAAACGTACCATAGCATTCCACGAGGCAGGACACGCCACAGTATCGTGGCTGCTCGAAAACGCACAGCCGCTCATCAAGGTTACAATCGTTCCCCGTGGCAAGGCGCTCGGTGCAGCATGGTATCTGCCCGAAGAGCGACAAATCACCACCAAAGAGCAGATGCTCGACGAAATGTGCGCACTTGTGGCTGGCCGCGCATCTGAAGAAATCAACTTTGGAAAAATTTCTACCGGCGCTCTCAACGACCTTGAACGCGTTACCAAATACGCCTACGCAATGGTTTCGGTTTACGGCATGAGCAACAAGGTGGGCAACATAAGTTTCTACAATGCCAACAACGGCGACTACTCGTTCCAGAAACCTTACAGCGAAAAAACCGCCGAAGTTATCGACGAAGAGGCTAAAGAACTGGTAGACAAGGTTTACACCCGAGCCAAAGAGATTATAGCCGAGCACAAAGACCAGCTCGCACAACTTGCACAGCAGCTGCTTGAACGCGAGGTAATCTTCACCGAAGACGTTGAACGCATATTCGGCAAACGCAAATTTGCCAACAAACGTCAGGAAGAGGCTCTCTACGGCATACAGAAAGAGCGTCAAGAAATAGAGGAAGAAACATCGTCGAAACAAGATCCCGACGAAGACGACACTCCTCCCCCATCTGCTCAAACCTTATAGACAATTATACGTAAAACGATGTATAAAATGTGTAACCAAAAATTGTAATATTATGGAAGATTGGGTAAAACTTGAATCATTCGACCGTCCCCATCAGGCGGAGATTCGCAAAACTATATTAGAGCAGAACAATATCAACGCAGTGGTTATCAACGCCAAAGACAGCCTTTTCCTTATTGGCGAATACGAACTCTATGTAAGGAAAGAAGACGAGAAAATGGCGCACGCCATCATAGAGGAATTTCACGGACTCACCAAAGTGGATTCGTTCATATTGTCAAAACCGCTTGAAAACCTGCGCGACATACTTGTTCAAAACGGCATTCAGGCTGAAATCAAAAAATGCAGCAACCCCCGCTATGTGCTCAACAACTACGAGCTGTTTGTGCCTACTGAACAAATCGACCAAACAATGCCATACATCAACGGCGAGAAACTCGAAGGCTGGAGCCTCTTGGAAACATGTCTGCGCACTCGTCAAACAAGATTCAGAGTAGAATTGCTCGATGAAAAACACATTCCTTCCATAGTTATCAAAAAACGCGACGAGCAGTATATGAAGGCAGAGATAGACATCTATGTAAAATCTGCCGACATGGAAAACGCACGTCAGACACTCTCCGACCTTATTGGATGGATCAAAATCGACGACTATACGATGCTCCACCGCGCCGAAATTCGCGAAAACTTATTAGGAAAATACAACATCCGTTCTATAATAGTCAACAACAATGGCAAATACGAGCTTTATGTAGAATGTAGCAACGAAGAAAAAGCCATCACCATCATCAACGAAAGAAAAGAGTGGAAAAATGCTGCTACATACAATTCGCAAATCAAAGCCGATTACGCCGTTGCTATACTCGAAAAAGCTGGAATAGAAGCTGTTACAATCACAAGATTAGACCGCGACTTTATGTTCGACGTTGACCTCTATGTAGACGAAATCAACTTCGATTCTGCCGTAGAAATACTAACCAACATTAACGAAAGTGAAAAAGAGTAACCTTCTTTCGAGAATAATAACAGGTGCGCTGTTTTTAGCGTTGGTAATAGCGTCGGCAACAATCAGCAAATGGTTGTTTTTGGTAGTGTTTGGATTTTTTACCGTAACAGGAGTATTAGAATACTACCGTATATGCAAAGCAAAAGGATACACTCCGCAAACAGTTACAGGTGTGGCTCTTGCCGTGTTGCTCTTTGCCGCATTATTTTTTATAGCAGACGGAACCATTCCGGCAAAATTCATTGTGCTTGTAGCCACTGCGTTTTGTCTTGTGCCAGTTATCGAAATCTATAGGAAAAAAGACACCCCTATCGACAACTGGTCAAACACGATACTCGGTGTTCTTTACACTGCACTACCCTTGGGACTGCTAAGCAATATGCTCTACCTTCCCGGCACACACGAACCCGACGGCAAGGTACTGCTATGTTTCTTCATATTCATCTGGGTGGCAGATACCGGTGCATACTGTGCGGGCACGCTCTTTGGCAAGCACAAGCTTATACCGCGAATCTCGCCCAAGAAATCTGTAGAAGGTCTTGTGGGCGGCATTATACTCACTCTTGCAGCAGCCGTTCCCGTATACTATCTTGCTGGAATATACTCTCTGCCTCAATGGTTGCTCATTGCTGCCGTTTGCGTAACATTCGCAGTACTTGGCGACTTGGCTGAATCTATGATTAAACGCAACGCAGGCATCAAAGACTCAGGCACTCTCCTACCCGGACACGGCGGAGTGTTAGACCGTTTCGACAGCGCACTTCTGGCTGCCATTCCTGTCTACGCCTGCACAATATTAATGGAATAAACTAAAACACATTATGATACACAAAGAAGGATACATAACTATTATAATCGTAGTATTATTTATAATCTTAGTCAACTGGCTATACTTCCACTTTTTGGGAGAATACAAGATACCTGGATACATCTTGCAGCTCGGATCATTGTTCTTGCTGATACTGGTGTTGCAGTTTTTCCGCGACCCAAAACGTCACGTGGTAGAGAATCCTTACGTGGTGCTCTCTCCTGCCGACGGTGAAGTGGTGGCCATAGAAGAGGTGGAAGAACCAGAGTATTTCAAAGACAAACGCATCCAGGTTTCGGTGTTTATGTCGGTTTGGAACGTTCACTCTAACCGCTGGCCAGTATCGGGCAAGGTGGTATATTTCCGCCATCACGAAGGCAAGTACCTTTTGGCTGCGCATCCCAAATCATCTACCGACAACGAGCGCACAACCATAGCAGTCCGCACCAAAGACAGCATCGACATAATGTTCCGTCAGATAGCAGGATTTATGGCACGCCGCATTGTAGCTCCGCTTCACGAAGGCGACACTGCCAAACAAGGTCAGCAGTTCGGATTCATAAAGTTCGGCTCACGTGCCGACATCTTCCTGCCCCTTGGAACCAAAATACGCGTAAAAATCGGCGACAAAGTGAAAGGCGGATTAGACATCATAGCAGATATGCCCGAGAAAGAAAAACAGCAATAGTCTGACAATGAACCCAATACTGCAACTTGACCAAGACATCACACTTGCCATCAACGGACTAAACTCCGAAGGCTTCGACCCGTTTTTCTATTACGTGTCGTCGAAATATGTGTGGTTTGGAATTGGTGCGCTGTTGTTGTTCTTCCTTTTCAGAAAAGCGAAGCCCGACTACCGCAAGGCAGTGATTTTCTTGCTTTTCCTGGCATTGGCGATATTGCTTGCCGACCAGATTTGCAACCTTGTAAAACACACCGTTCAACGCTACCGCCCCTGTCACGACGAAAGCATCAAAGATATGGTGCACATAGTTTACGGCGACCGAGGTGGCAGATTCGGATTTTTCTCGGCACACGCAGCCACATTTTTCTGCATAGCCGTGATGACCGCCAAATACTTTAAAAACAAGTACTACACCATCGGCGTATTTTTCGTAGCCGTGCTTGTGTCGTACTCTCGCATATATTTGGGACGACATTATATGGGCGACATAATCGTAGGCGCAATCGAAGGCACTCTGATAGCCTTCGCAGTCTACCATTTTTACCTGAAATTTTTACAAAAATACTCACGCAAACACCCTCTGGAAAACAATGGCTGATTTTAAAACACACGTGGAAGCCGGTGCGGTAACAGGATTTGCCGTGGCGGTGATTTCTTACAACTGGAACCTTATACCAAATGCGTATATGGCTGTAATAGTGTTTTTTGCAACTGTAATCGGGTCGTTTCTGCCCGATATGGACTCGGGGCCGGGGGTCCCCATAAAGATAATCTTCTCGTTTTATGCATACTTTATGGCGGCGATGAGCCTCTACTGGATGCATATGGCAGGCGCAACTTTGGCGTTAAAGATTTTTGTACCAGTGGCTTGCTTCTTCTTTGTAAAGATAATATTACAGGAATTTTTCAAAAAGCACACTAACCACCGAGGGATATTCCATTCTTTACCGGCGTATATCCTCAGTTTCCTAATAGCCTTGTTCATAGCCTCTACCACAAAACTGAACATCAGAGAGCAGTTTGTAATCTCGTTCGCAGTTAGTTGCGGTTATTTCTGCCATCTTTTGTTAGACGAAATCTGGTCGATAAAAGCAGTGTCGGAAGGATTGGGCAAAGGTACAAAACTGAAATTCAAAGACATATTCAGCAATAAAGGTTTAAAAAAATCATTTGGCACAGCCCTCGACCTTGGTTTCAATCAAAAAGAGCGCTATCCCGGCGTGATATGCTGGATGGCTATCGCAGTGTTTGCCGTTCTCACCCACAAAACTTGGCTTGAACTTATCACACTGATAGGCAGCGGCAAATAAAAAACCGCCGGACAATTGTCCGACGGTTGCTATGAAAAAAATCTTTAGTAAAAACTATTTAAGAATATTCCTCCACAAACGGAATTCTAACTCCTTGCGGCTGAAGGGTTTGATTTCGTCGGCTGCCGACACGCGGTCTTCATTGTAGACATATTCCTGCAAGAAGAACGACGCACGGTCAACGCCTTCGCCCATATTTATCATCACCACGTCGCCATTGCGAACAAGGCCTTTTTTGAGAGCATCAAAAAATCCGCCCATTCCCACAGCCGATGCAGGACCGATTTTCTCACCTGTTTTGAAAGTAATTAAACGGGCAACGTCAACAAGACGGTCTTCGTTGAACGAGATAATCTCGCCGCCAGACTTTTTGGTGATGTCGGCTATGATAGGATATGTACCGGGGACACCTGTGGCAAGTGTTTGAACCTTGGTTTTGGGATTAAGAATTTTCGGGAAATCATTTTGCCAACCTTCGGGGAAATTGTTAGCCTTAGCCTTCTCCCACGCCTGAGTCATAGGATCGCAAAGGCTCGGCTGAACCGAAATATAGCGGGGACGTTTTGAAACCAAACCTAAGGGTTCAATCTCGTCGAAAGCCTTTTCTACAGCAATAGGACCTGTGCCGCCGCTGAGTGCCTGGAAATATACTGTGGGAGTTTCGCCAACCTGACGAAGCCATTCGTAAACCCAAGTTTTCTTAGCCTCCACACGCAGAGGGTCGGTGTTGCCGATGGTCATAAGGATATTGTTCTTGGCGGTGAACTCGCCAGCAATCTTCTTAGCAAAAGCATAGTCGCCCTTGCAGATAACAGCCTTCTGTCCGTAACTGCTAACCGATGCAATATTCTCTTTTACAGCGTCTTCGGGCATAAACACGTAGAGCGAGATGCCAGCCATAGCCAGATAGTGCGAAAAAGCGTTGGCAGTGTTGCCGGTGCTTGCCACAGCGTACTCGTTGATGCCACACTCCTTGAGAACCGAGGCAGCGAGCGTGCCAGCGATATCCTTGAAAGTGCGTGTGGCGTTGCCAGTATTGTGACGCATTACATAAACCTTGCAGTCGGTGTTGTACTCCTTGCGTGCAAATTCTTCGAGAAAATCCCAACGATTGATTTGAGGAACACCCTCGCCAGCCGAAACGATATTTTCCTTCTTGTCTAACGGCAAAAAGTCGAAATAGTGCCAGAGGCTCTTAACCTCGTCGCGGGTAAAGCACAACTCCTTTAATTTACCAAGGTCGGTAGTATATTTGGTGTCGACAAAGTTTTTGCCACATTCGGGACACTTCTGACCGAGTTTGAACCACTCGTCAAAAGAGTCGATCTTGTGTCCGCAGTTACGGCAGACGAAATAATATTTTTGACTCATAATCAATTAATTATTTATGATTTTCAGATTCTTGTTCAAGTTTGTTCTTAAGGTTTTCGGCGCACTCGTCGGCAATCTTTGATTTCTCCTTGGCAGTGCGCGACGAGGTGTAGTCGGCACCTTTGCGCAAGAAACGCAGACCGCCCATAACAATGTTTGGCAGAGCCTTTTCGGGGTCGCGCTTTTTGAGGTTGATACCAATGTTAAACTTCTGGAGCACAGGGATGTAATAAGTCTCCACAAACTCTATAAGGTTGCCGTCGGGGTCTTCGATATATGTAAAATGTCCCGAAGCACCGCCCATATCAAAAATTTCTGCCTCAGATTCGTAAGCCTCTGGGTTGCTGTCGGTTTGGAAGTTCACGCCCTTGCTTTCGCAAAACTCTTTGAGATCTTTCATATTCTTGATATCGAAGCAAATCTGGATAAAACCAGGGTCGCCCCAAAGGTGAGTCTTGAAGTCGTAAATCTTACGCGGTTTACGCTCGCTGTCAACAAGTTGCACAAGTTCTATCTGCGAAGCGTTGAGGAAGTTTGAGAACGGCCCCTTGCGCTCCTGCGAATGAGACAGCAGCACACGGCGGTAACGTTCTTCACCACCAGGCAAATGTGCAAAATCCTCAAACACACCGGTTTCGTCGTAGACCACAGTGTCGTAGCCGAGAATCTCGTCGTAAAATTTCATCGATTTTTCCATATCCGACACGCCCACGATAGCGCCGTAGATGCCGCCGGTTTTGGCTTCGGTCGCCTGGAATGTGGTATCATTCTGCACCACTTCAAAAAGATTACCATAAGGATCTTCCACAAAGAAATGGTCACGGCCGTCGATGGTCTTAGAGAATTTAGAACGGAGTTTACCGCTCGAAGTCTTAAATTTGAGGTAAGCGGCTGCCACAGTGCTACTTTTGATTTTTCCGATAAAAGTACCGAGGTCGCCAAGCATCACATTAAACTGCGCCTTTTGCGGTTTGCGCGATGTGTATTGCCAAATCTCTAATCCGCCGCCGCCTTGCATATTGTAAGCCAATATTGTGTGACGAGTCTGAGGACGATGGTCGGTGTAAGGCTGCATAAGAGCTGCCTCGCCGGGTGCGTCGCTGAGCAGGATGTCGAACCCGAAGTTCTCTCTGTACCAATCCCACGCTTTGTAGACGTTTTCTACGCCCACGCCTAATTGCTGTATTCCGCTGATAGTAAATGCCATATCGAAATATAATTATGTGTTTCAATTAAAAATCAGGCACAATTGCCTAATGCAAATCTACGCATTATTTTTTAAAAGATATCATTTAGAGGCAAAAAAAGTGTAAATTTGCAGCAAATCCACACTATAAAATATGAACAAACAAACCATATCTATCATAACGCTCGGGTGCAGCAAAAACACCGTCGACAGCGAAGACCTCGCCACCCGTCTGCACAGCCGCTACAACGTGGTATACGGCGAACATGGCAATGCCGACATTGTGGTAATCAACACCTGCGGATTTATTCTCGATGCCAAACAGGAATCTATCGACACCATTCTTCAATACGCCAGAATGAAGCAAGAAGGCGAAATTGAACACCTTTTTGTATTCGGCTGTCTTTCGCAACGTTACAAAAAAGAGTTGGAAAAAGAGATTCCCGAAGTTGACGAGTTTTTCGGGGTGGACAGTCTGCAAGATATTCTCAACAAACTCGACTGCAAAACCTTCACCGAAGGCGGCACCGCACGAAGCCTGTCCACGCCCAAACACTACGCATATATAAAGGTGTCGGAAGGTTGCAACCGCATGTGTGCATTTTGTGCAATACCCTATATCAGAGGGCGTTACATTTCCCGACCGATAGAAGATATTGTTAACGAAGTAACTCTTTTGGCAGAAAGCGGCACAACGGAATTCAACCTAATTGCGCAAGATTTAAGTTATTATGGAAAAGACCTTTACGGAGAATATGCGCTACCTCGGCTTGTGGAGCAGTTGGACAAAATCGACAAAGTGCGTTGGATACGTCTGCACTACACCTACCCCAACAACTTCCCCTTGGAGACCCTCGCCCTGATGAAACGCAGCAAGAAAATCTGCCACTATCTCGACATACCTCTCCAGCACATCAACGACCGTGTGCTCAGCAAGATGAAACGCGGACACACCAAGCAGGAGACTATGGACCTATTGAAACGTTTCCGCGAAGAGATACCCGACATAGCACTGCGCACAAGTCTCCTGGTAGGATTTCCCGGCGAAACCGACCTTGCCTTCGACGAACTGGTGGAATTTGTGAAAGAAGTACGTTTCGACCGTCTCGGCGTGTTCACCTACTCCGCCGAAGAAGGCACATACAGCGCAGAACACTACCGCGACCGTATTTCGCAGAAAAAGAAAGACGAAAGAGCCGCCAAGATAATGGCAATTCAGCAGAAAATATCTCTGCAACAGAACGTTGCGAAGATAGGCCGCATATACAACATGGTAATAGACCGCACCGAAGGCGAATACTTTGTGGGACGAACTATGCAGGATTCGCCCGAAGTGGACAACGAGGTGCTCATAAAGCAATCCGCCGCGCCAAAATTAAAAATCGGGAAATATTACGATGTAAAAATCATTGACGCTGAGGAGTTTGACCTTTATGCAGAACCTGTTCATTAAAATGAACAAAATGAACAATCACAACGTGCCCAGAAGAAGCCTATCTTTGTATTGTAATTAAAAATAAGAACCATTAACACGACCTAAATTATACATATATTGCAACCAAATCAAACTTTTTTTAAAATTAGAAGTCTTTTTATAATCAGCTTTTTTAGAAACAACGGTACAATAACAACTAAAACTATTAACAAACAAAAATCCCCGAGGAAACACTCCCCGGGGATTTTTTTATAAAGAAACAAAACTTATTTTTTAAACCACGTATTATAAAACTCAATGTAAGATTCGTTCTGAATCTCATTTTCGTTGTTCAAAAACGAAACACTGCCGTCTTCCTTGTGATTGATAACAATCGACGAATCATAATAAATTTTTATACCCTTCTCACGAGCCAGCATTGCCAAATGCGCCTCCTCTACAAAGAGGAACATTTTTTCGTTGTAGAGAGGAAACAACTCTTTTAAAACGTTAAATGGCATAATAAAAAAGGCTCCGTGAGCCGCAAATACATAGCCTTTTTTGTGGAAAAGAAGAAATATCTCACGACACAATCTACTAAAAATCCAACAAAATATTATCAAGCGACTGCGGCGTTTGATAAAGAAATATTTTATTTTTTCATATAGTTTAGAAAAAAATGGCAGATATGGATTCTGGTTTTTTCCTTTCAGAGTTAAAATCTTCGGTGCAGTGATATGCTTAGACGACAATTGGTTGACATCAAGATTTTGAATTTCGATGTCGGCATTGGAGATAATCAGATAGCGGAACTGATAATTATTTAAAGCATACTCGCAGCCACGGTTGTTGCCATAGCCATAGCCCTTGTTTTCCACATTGAGAAAATCGGCGTGGTTGGCAAGCGCAATAGCCTCGAACTTAGCCCGCGAATCCTCATCATAAAAACTATTCACCACCAACACCTTGGAATTAGGAGTTTTCAAACACTTGAAAAAATCTTCCAAATCTTTGGTGTTGCGGTAAACCAATACTACAAATACAAAATCGTATACCAAAATATTGATTTTTAGTTAGTATAATCAAGAAGAGTTTTTACTACAAGGTCTACACCGCCGGCGAGGGACAGTTTTTGACCAAGAGCAAGGGCGTTGGTACGCATTTCTGCACTGTTAATAATCCGTTCGGCAGTTTTGCGGAGAGTATCAGCATTGAAATCCTCATAGTTGAGACACACACCTGCGTTGTTATCCACAAGCGATTGGGCATTGTACTTGCGCTCAAACACCTTTCCCGGCACAACTATCTGAGGAACACCGTGTTGCAGACCGTCGCAAATGCTGTTCTGTCCGCCATGGTTGATAAAGCAGACCGATTCGTTGAGCAGCGAATCAAAATCCCAACGAGGTGCAATGTGAATATTATCTATATCCTTTTGGTCCAAATACTTAGAGGCGATAAAAACCTCGTAACCGCTATCGGCAAAAGCCTTGGAAACCACCTTCAACATTTTGGAGGCAGGTACAGTTCCGTTGCCCATATATACAAGGATCTTGTTGCGGGTGCACTCCTTCGGCAATACATTTTTCAATGCGCCGCAGAATATCACATTGCCATTGATAGGTTCCAACTCTCTGATACTCGGACAGATTTTGATATCAGCCCAGTCAAAAAGTTGAAGGGCTGAATCCACACTGTCAAGTCCAAAATCCTTGAGCAGGCGGTTCAGCCCTGTTGCATATCGTGAATTGTGCGCATATCCGTACTGGGTAGGATAACTTACTGTGGCACAAATCTTTTTATCTTCAACTATGGCGGCTATAAAAGCCGAAATATTAAACTCGGAGTAAACAATATCAGGATTAAAATCGCGAATAGCGTGACGAATACTTTGCACGCTATTTTTCAGATAGTTATAATCGAGATTGCCTGTAATGCGCAGCACATCGTCGAAACTTGAAACAGTTTTGCGAGATGTGATACCGAGTTTCTGAGCAATGGGGAAAGTGCGTTTTGCAATAAAAGCCGGCAGTCCAAACGGCATTGGAATGTCCAAAAAATAATTCCGTACCCTGTTAACCGCCTTAAAGTTGACATCCTCAGCCATACAAGTGGCAACCCCAGCGCCCGCCTCTGCAAGTGCTTCGGTAATTCTTCTGCACCGCGACACCGGGCCGGCTGTTTCGGCAATTGCCGACATTGGGATGAGAAGAATTTTCATAAAGATGGAGTTAAATCCTCTTTTTCAGAGCGTTAAAAGCAAAACAACCAGTATTTACCAAGGCTGATATTCTGCCAATGTTTTCAAACTGGGTTTGAATCTGATATATTTGCCGAAGGCTGTCTAACTTATTTGACGACAATGATTTTTTGCTAACGCGATAATGTGTAAGCACTTGGTTGATACCTCTAAAAACATTCCCGTTGCGCATAAGCATAAGCCAAGTGGCGTAATCCTGACCCGAACGCATGAGCGGCATCTGAAATCTGCCTGACTTGTTTCTATCTACCATTACCGTTGAAGTAGACACCATAGTATTGTGCAGCAGGAACTTATAGTCGATAACATCAATCACATTACGAACCTTGCCAAGAGAATTACCATCGTCGTCGATAGTGTCGGAAGCGGTGCAGGAGGCAAAAGCATTGTTTTCAAGCATGAACGCCATCTGACATTCGAGTTTTTGCGATTCCCAAATATCGTCGCTATCCAAAAAAGCCACAAACCTGCCCTTGGCTATATTGAGAGCGGTATTTCTTGCAACGGCTGCGCCTTGGTTCTGATCCAAACGATGGTAGATAATGTTTGGATGCTGTGATTTAAATTTTGCTATAATATCTGGCGAACTATCTGAGGAACAGTCATCTACCAAAACCAGTTCCCAATCCTTATATGTTTGGTTTACAATCGACAACAACGAAGTTTCAAGATATTTAGCCGCATTGTAAACAGGCATGATTACCGAAACCATGTTGTTGCTGAACTCCTCAGACATACTAATAAATAGGTGTTAGCCAATCGGTGTGCAAGGGATTTCCACCACAAACACATTCAAGATATTTCAAATGCAGACTGTGGGTCATTTCGCCCTCCATGCCATTGTTAATCAAATACTTATCAACCGAAACCACCGGAGTTATCTCCATAGCCGAACCGCAGAGAAACGCCTCGTCGGCAGTGTAGAGTTCGGTACGGTCGATAGTGCGCTCAACAGTTTCAATGCCGTTTTCGCGGGCAAGAATGAGAATTGTATCGCGGGTGATGCTCTCCAATACGCTGTCGGTAAACATCGGAGTGATAAGGCGTCCGTTTTTAACTATAAACAAGCACGAACCGGGACCTTCGGACACCTTGCCAAATTCGTTGAGAAAAATGGTAGTGTCGTAGCCATTGCGAAGTGCCTCACGTTGAGCCATACGGCTGTTGATATAGTTGGCGCCGCACTTGATACGTGGCGAAAGCACATTGTCGCTTATTCTGCGCCAAGAACTTACGCAACAGTTTAAGCCCTTTTTGTTGTATTCGGGATTGGTTTTTGCCTTTGCAATTGGAGATACAAACATACCTGCTCTCTCGCTCGAATGCCAAGTGCCGAAACCGTCAACAAAAATGGTTTGACGAACTGCTATATCCTCACGATAGTTGTTGGCCTTAATTACCTGAATAAAAGCCGCTTGCAAATCATCAAGGGTATATTTTTCTTCTATTTGCAAAAGGTGCACCGACTGTAAAAGTCTGTGGTAATGTTCTTTAAGTCTAAACGCATAGAGTTGGTTTTGTTCCTGACTCCAATAGCAGCGTATACCTTCAAAAACATTAAGTCCAAACTGAGCCGACGGCGACAAAACATTGATTTTTGCGTCGTTGACATTGATAATGTCTCCATTAAGCCATATTAGGCGGTTAGATTCTTTGTTTTCCATACCGCAAAAATAGAATTAATCGGGGAAATGTGCAATTCTTTTTACCTCTTCGTCGGAAAGTTCAGCCGATTCAATGTCGGACATATCTTCGGAAATCTTTGACTCATTGATATTTTTCTTAGTAAAAACCTTAAAAAGAGTCCACCACATTATTTTTATATCGAGCCAAAAACCTTCGGATTTATAACGGTCAACATATTGGTTGTCGAGCGTAACTTTCTCATCCCAAGAGTTTTCGTTGCGACCCTTAACTTGGGCAAGACCAGTGATGCCACCCTTCACTTCAAAACGCTTTTTGTATTTTTTGTTGAGGGTGTCAAAATCGCCGAGTTCGTATGTTACGCACGGACGGGGACCCACAATAGAGATGTCGCCTTTGATAACGTTCAGTAGTTGAGGGAGTTCGTCGATACTTGTCTTTCTAAGGAACTTACCCACACGAGTAACACGTGGGTCGTTGTCGTAAGAGAAAAGACCCGTGCCAATATTTTCGGCATTAACCACCATAGAGCGAAATTTTAGCATTTTAAACACCTTTCCACCCTTGGTACGGCGACCTTGCGCAAACAAAATAGGACCCTTAGAGTCTATTTTAATTGCAATAGCGACAAAAATCCACACCGGCAACAACAAAACCGTTGCCACCGAACAGGATACAATGTCAAAAAAACGTTTGAGGAAATTGCTGAACATCAGCCTTAGAAACTATATGTGCGGAAAATATCGTCGAAACACTCCTGACGTTTAATCAAAGCCGGATTGTCGCCGCTGATGTCCAAAACAGGGAAGTTAGGAAGGATAAACGGCGGTTTTAAAACCACCGAATACGAACCAGCGTTGGCAAACTCAACAAAGTCGCCCACGCCCAAAAGTCCGTTGAAACCACGGTAGAGCACGTCGCTTTCGATACAAGTGTAGCCTACGAAATTGAGATTATCATATTCAAAACGCTCATTTGCAAGCGGATACACAGTAAGCGGCGGATTCTTGCCCGAAATATTAATATTATGCGAACTTCCGAGGAGTGTTGCAAAATATTGTCCCCGTATATTCTTAATAGACACCACCTTGGCTACAAAACTCATACAATCGCCCACCAAGGCGCTACCAGGTTCGATAAGCAACAAAGGCGGATTTGGCATAGAACCGAACTTTTCGGCAAAAAGGGGAGCCACAGATTCGGCATATTCTTGATATGTAGGAATATAAGCGTCGAACTGTTTTTTCAAACTCTCGTGAATCTTACCGTAGAGACCTCCACCCAAATCAATACGAGGAGGAACGATACCGATTCTGTCTAAAAGTTCGAGCATTTTTTCGGCACGTGGACGCCATGTTTCAAGACGTCGAGTGGCATAATGACACTGAATGCCCAAAAGTTTTACATTATCTAATTGATTGATAGCGCTTAATGTATCAAAAAACTCTTTTGATTCCACATCAAACCCAAATCGCGAAACTGTATTGTCGTTGATAGCGAAGTTTACTCTTACGCCAACGTTCAGAATCTTTTCGGGATGATTTTTAGCGATAGTTTTTAACAGTTCAGTCTCATAAAACGAATCCAAATTTACTTGTCCGCCCTCTAAGAGAAGGTTTTCAAATTCTTGAGGATTCTTGTACGGACCGTTCCAAATAATATTATAGGGCTTCACTCCTACTTTGCGAGCTATGTTGAGTTCCATATCAGAAACCACCTCAGCCAATCCTCCCAACTCATCAACAATCCTGCAAAGTGCTGGTATATAGTTGGTTTTGTATGAATATGCTATATTGGTATTTGGATAAATAGTGGCAAAAGCGCTTTTCAGTTCAATAAAATTTTTTTTAAACTGCTGGGTATCAAGCAAGTAAAATGCCGACCCATATTTAGCGGATAAAACTGACAACTGACTTTGGTTCATAGTTTTTCGCTAATTACTCTTTTAACACATTCAACAATCCTATTATGATTAAAAGCCATGTCGTGAGCGGAGAGCGACATTGCCACCCCCTCAAAATCACGGAGTTTTTTCATATTGTTAGCAAAAATATCCTCAATATCGTTAATGGAGCTGTAAATAGAAGTGTTACAGAAGCTTCGCGACAAAATGGCCATTGAAGAATTCAACCTACAATGTTCGATCAAAAGCATTTCGGCAGGGATAAGACCCTCTCCGATTCGGGCGATACCACCAAAACCGTAAGGAATACCTTTCTGTGCAATTTTGTTGCAAAGAACATCAACCAAACCGTTTGAGAGCGGCTCAAACATAAACGAAAGGTTGTAACTCAAATGTAAGTCGTTGAGTCCTATATGTATAAAGTCAATACCGTCAATTTTTAAAACATCGTCTAACACCTCGCAAGCCTCCTTGGTTTCCAACAGCAGAAGTGTTTTGCATCGTCCACCAACAAAGCTCAGGAAATCAACTACATTCTGCACGGTTTTCCACATTGGCAGCATAATGATATCAGCACCTCGGCTAATAACATCTTCGATTTCAGCTCTTGACCCGTCGTGAATTGGGTTGACCCTCACAAGCAATTTTGAGGTGGTTAAAATCGGTTTAATGGCAGAAATGTCGTTGACCGTATGATGCGACTTTACAGTATTCATATCCCTCTGTCGCTCTTCTTTTCCGAGAGTCTCAAGGTCTACAAAAATCCAATCCACACCATATCGTTGCGCAATTTCGGCAACAGAAGGCGAATTGGTTATATACATTAGCGTAAGCATAGAATTAAAATCAATCAATGGGTTCTAACGGTTGGATAATAAGCGTTCTCAATATGGGACACACTGGTAATCTTACCACCTTTGTGTAGCACAGTTATAACATCAAGGCGTGCCTCCTCAGTACGTTTGTGTTTGCGGATATATCCGTTTGCAGCATTAATAATAAGGCTCTGTTTGCGATAGTTCACAGCCTCCTGCGGAGCAACAAGGTAGTCGGCAGAGCGAGTTTTTACCTCAACGAAAACAATAATACCATCTTTAAACGCTATAATATCCACTTCAAGATGACCAACATGGTAGTTGCGTTCTAAGATAGTGTAACCTTTCTGTTGTAGAAGATCTGCGGCAGCATTTTCACCGAGGATGCCGATTTCTTGATTGGTCATAGCAAACTAAATAATCGCGTTCTTCATAGTATCCACAATATACTCAACATCGGCATCGCTCACCATTGGTCCCGATGGTAGGCAAAGACCGCATTTAAACAAGGAAGCGCTCACGCCATTGGTATAAGCGGGATTATTCTTATATACTGGCTGCAAGTGCATAGGCTTCCAAAGCGGACGCGACTCGATGTTGGCTTTGTCTAAAGCCATGCGCATAGCCTCAACATTGTTGTTGGGTTCAAAATCGGTATGCAACGACCTTGCGGTATGAGTAACACCTGCCGCACCACCAACAGCACCTTGAACTGCCTGTGTATAGGCTTTATCTTCACCTTTTACACGAAGATTATTATCAAGGATTATGGTATTGAGCCAGTAATTGCTGTCGATTTCAGGAGACGGATTTTCATGAAGGGTGATACCGTCAACTACCGACAAGAGTTTTTTGTACAAGGCAGTGAGATGCTTGTGATGGTTGATATGCTCGTTGACAATCTCCATCTGACCGCGACCGATACCAGCGCAAATGTTGCTCATACGATAATTGTATCCGATTTTTTCGTGCTGATAATACGGATACGCCTCGCGAGCCTGCGTTGCATAAAACATAATCTCGTTTTTGGAATTTTCGTCGGGACACACCAAAGCGCCACCACCAGATGTGGTAATCATCTTGTTGCCATTAAAACTCAGCACACCATATTTGCCAAATGTGCCGCAAACTTGTCCGTTGTACAAACTTCCAAATCCTTCGGCAGCATCTTCCACCACAGGAATGTCGAACTCGCGAGCCACTGCCATTATTTCATTAATTTTGGCAGGCATACCATAGAGATACACAGGCACAATAGCCTTTGGTTTGCGTCCGGTTTTGGCAATTCGATCCACAATAGCCTGCTTCAAAAGCACAGGATCCATATTCCAAGTGTCGGGTTCGGAATCCACAAACACAGGTGTAGCGCCCAAATATGTTATAGGGTGCGAAGAAGCGCAGAATGTGAACGACTGCACAATAACCTCGTCGCCGGGTTGCACTCCACAAGCTAACAAAGCTAAATGCACCGCCGCAGTGCCGGTAGTAAGCGCAACAACTTTTTTGTTCTGACCGACAAAAACTTCCAAGTCGGTTTCAAAGGCATTGACATTAGGGCCAAGCGGCACAACCCAGTTAGTGTCGAAAGCCTCCTGAATGTACTTCATTTCACTGCCTCCCATGTGGGCAAGGCAGAGATAGATGCGATTTTGCATATATATTAAGTATATTTCCTTAAAAAGGAATATTGGTAATTAATTTAATTCAATTATAAATATGAAGAATAGAGAATTCTAAAAAAGTGGTTAAATTAGCATCTGCCATAAATATCTTCATATCTGATAATGTCATCTTCGCCAAAATAATCACCAATTTGAACCTCGGTAATTATCAACGACTCATTATCTGATATGTTGGTAAGTCGATGCTTACATCCTAATGGAATAAAAATATTACTGCCACATCTTACCTTAATTATTGATTTGTCTAATTGAACTAGACCCTCTCCATGAGCCACTATCCAATGTTCTTCTCTATGATTATGTGATTGAAGACTCAACTGACCTTGTGGTTTAACACTGATTATTTTGGTTTGAAAATAATCGTTTAAAACAGTTGTTTTATAATACCCCCAAGGTCTTAGATATATTTCATGATCCACAACATTAGTATCAAGAGAAAAGAAATCGTACGACAAATCGGCTTGGATATCTTGCAATAATAATGCATGCATCTGACCCTTGGTAATAATATTTACTAATCTGCATTGATCATCAACAATGGGAATAAACTTTATTGATTGTTTTTTAAATGATTCTATTACGGCTTCAAATCCATCACTAATCGAAATTATAACCGCATCACGAGTAAAAATCGACGAAATATTATCATTGAGGGAGTGTTCTTTTATAATAGATCTGCGAACATCTCCATCAGTAAGTACTCCTACAACCTTATCATAATTATCTATTACAATAACAAATCCTTGTTTATTATTGTTAATTTTGATAAGAGCTTCTATTGTTTTTGTTTGATCCGAAACAATAAAATCTTCAAATTTCTTTTCCATTAGTTAAAATATTTAAGTCTTTGGGGGATTACATTTTATTTACCAATGTAACCATTTCTCTCACACAACCTTCGCCGCCTTTCCGTGTCATCACCTCAATTGCAGGAACAGACTTTACCTCTTCACAAGCATCGGCCGGACACGCTGCAAATCCTACCTTAGACAGCAACTCAACATCATTGACATCATCACCAATAAAGGCAACATTCTCCAAGCTGATGTTTAGTTGCGAACATATTTCCAATGCCGCTTCGAGTTTGCCGCCGTTGCGTTTGCCTTGAATGAGGAAATCAACTTTAAGTTTCTCAAAACGGCGTTTGTTGAGCGCCATATTCTCGGAAGTGATGATTCCAGTTTTGATGCCTCGTTCACGAAGCATTTGAAAGCCCATTCCATCGCGGGTGTTGTATTTTTTGAGTTCGTCACCGGATTCGGAATAATACATTCCTCCATCGGTGAGGGTGCCGTCAACGTCGCTCAAAAAGAGTTTTATTTCAGGTTTAGACGGTCGGTTTTTAGATAAGATATGACGGCGCATCAAATTTTCGAGGATAATCCAGTCGTCAGGTTCGTCGATTTCGGCGGAGGTGTATTCGGGCATTTCGTAAATGCCAATCTTGCCGTTCAAACGGTTGCCTGATGTCTTAATGTTTTTAACGGTGTTGATGTAGAATGCTCCGTTTTCCATCAACATTCCGTCAAAATTCTGACGACGTGGACGGTTTTTGTAATCATAATTTTGGCTTGTCCCGTCTGTATTCCAAAAGAAACGGTAATTGCGTACACAAGTTAAAATACTATCGTATTGTCCCGAAGAATACATCGTTAATCCGCCCGAAAAATCTGCGGTCTGTGTAAGCGGTGAGGTTGCTTGAACCAACATAAATATTTCATCATCAGACATTTGTACGGCTTTAATATATTCAAGCATTACACTTTCTGTACTTGCCGTATCAGATGCGTTTTCTTTGGATCGGCGGTAGATTTTAGTTTTCTTATAATTGAATTTACCGACGGTTGTTTCGATTTCGTCGGAATCTGTGGCAACAATAATTTTGTCCACTTCCGCACAATTTTCCAAAGCCTCAATGTTCCAACAAACCAACGGCTTGCCGCAAAATGGCTTTATGTTTTTGAGAGGAATTGACTTACTGCCACCACGAACAGGGATAAATGCAGTTACCATGTATATTATTATATAAGAGTATAATACTACTGAAAATACAATTTCTTATGTCGATTGCTAATTGCAACAGAAGAATTTACCATTTGCAATACGTCTGATATATGCTCATCTTTTAATTTGCCAATAATGGATGTGCCACCGCGACTGATATCGTCTGCAATATCGCTAAGATTTCGCTCTATCACTGTAGAAGCACAGAGAAACGAATCATATTTAAGAAACGTGTAATCGGAATGTTTTAAAGGATATTGTAAATCAAGGAGTTCTTGTTTATTAAATATCAATGGATGAACATTAGAGTTTATAAAAAAGAATCCACATACTTTATCCTTGCTTATTCCCATCACAACGAAAAACTTTCTATGGTCAATCCCTTCAAAGTCTGAAAGAAGAATTGCTCCTCTAACCACTGAAGATGATATCACAGACAAAGGAACTTCCATTATGCAAAGGCCTCCTCCGCTTTTAATTGCTCTTCGATGAAATCAATGTAACCGTCATTATCACCAAGTTCTGTCAAACGGTCGCGAACACTAATTTCTCCGTATCGTTTGGTATTGCTCCACGCAAAACCATGCGATAATTCCGAAACTTGTTGAAAGGTAAGGTCTTTAAACTGTGATATGTATTTATCAAGAATATCTACCTCTGATTGTGACAAATAGTCCATATCGGGAGCAGATGTTGATTGAATGTCTTTTTGATTAACAAAATGAAACATATTATTTCTTATGTTTTCAACCTGCGCTGCAAAGTAACTATCGCCCCTAACAGCCTTCAACAAGTCATAAACACACGTTGGAACTGGCCCCCATTCCATTTTAATGTATGAATCACCTGTGATAGACCTACCAAAACGCGACAAATGTTCGTTGTCGGAAAAATATAGGATTTTGTGACATTTATGAATATCGCACACGCCACCCATTTTCTGTAAGATATACAGAATAGCCTGAATTGTTACGTCCTGTTTAAAAAGTCTAGTGTACGACATAGTAGTTTCATTTTGATTGTTCACTGCAAATCTAATGCTTTTTGTTTTATCGGCAAAATATTTTTTAGTTAATTGACCAAATTATTACCATTTCACTTGATTTTTTTTCAATTTGTTACGCTGAACCTTTTCAATATCAAGGATGTCCTCTTGTTTGTAGGTCAGAGCCTTGGCAACTGCACGACAGTCGCGAGCAAGTTTGCGGACACCGTCGGGCTCAAGAGATGCGGCGTGGTCGGTACCTTTCCAAGTGCGGTCGAGAGTGTAATGACGTTCGATGAACGTTGCGCCCAATGCTACTGCCGCCGAATCCACAGCAATGCCAAGATGGTGTCCCGAAAAGCCAATTGCCTTGACCCTGTGTTCAAACTTTTCGTAAAGACGTTTGATGTCCAAAAGACAGATGTCCTCAAACGGCACGGGATAGCCCGAAGTGCAATTGTAAATCACAAGATCTTGATTGCGTTTTTGAGCCTCGAAGAAAGAAACAATTTCTTCTTCCTCTTCTTTGGATGTCATACCGAACGAAACGTGTATTTCTCCTCCGAAATTGTGGCACAGATACTCTAAAAGCGGTTTATTGAGATTGCATGCGGAAGGAATTTTTATCATCCTTGGGTTGAGCGTGCAGATTTCCTTTGCAGATGTCAAGTCCCATACAGAAGTGGAATATTCGATACCAAACTCATTGCACCATTGTTGGAGTTGTCGGTGCTGTTCCAAATCGAACTCCAAAAACTCGCGATGTTCGCCATATGTCTTCCCGTAAGAGTTTTCGGGATGGGGATGCGGCGCGTTGTACTCCTCTGGGGTGAGCAATTCACGGTTGCAACGTTTTTGAAATTTTACTATGTCGGCTTTGCAATATGTAGCCGCGGTCATTATCATCTCCTTGGCGACAGACATGTCGCCCTTGTGGTTACAGCCTATTTCGGCTATTATTTTCGGTGGTTGCATTATTTAAGTATATCTTTAATTTTTGCCATATTTTCCAATGTTACAGACCAAAGCATTTTTTTTGCTTCTTCAATATCATCTATACATTGTTCATAATTATCGAAAAGCGAATGTGATTTTTGCATAAGTTGGTTTTCAAAATCACTATCCAAAACGTCACATCCCCATTCTGGATGGTGAATATCATCAAGAAACCACTGCATTTTGTCGTGAGAAATAATCGACAGAATGGGTGTCCCGCATCCAAATGGAATCATTTGGGCATGTCCTCTCATTCCAATTACAAGCCTAGGTTGTGAATAACATTCAACAATTTGACCTACGTTTTTGAATTCAACAAGTTCATAATCCACCTTGTATTCATCAAAATATTTTAAAGCCAATGTGTCGGAATGAATATGTGAATAAAACCTTATTTTAGTTTTTTCGGACAATGATTTTGCTACTTTTGCTATGGCGTGTAAATATTGGTCTGATGAAGAACGCAACTGAGCTCTGTCAAAAGCACAATTGAAAGCAACACAATTATCCTTAGCTCTGTAATTGTACAAATGAGGATATATTTTGGAAATCAGAGTAGTCATGCAAGGTTGATATACCAGTTTGTTTTTCAATGCATCAGAATTAAGGTATTTTTTTAATTTTTCGATACTGCCATGATTCCTAATGCCAATGAACTTAACTTGCTCAACAAAACGATTAAAATGTTGAGTGAAAATTGGTTCAAAATCATCTTGACCTCTGAATCTATTGTAGCCAATTGCGAAAGCAATAATGGGTTTATTGATTTTAGCTAAATTGTCAATACTACAATTCCATTGCCAGCCACTATTGTCATTTGCACCTGTATCTTTCAAAAATAATCCGCCACCTCCAATTACAACGAAGTCTTTTTTATTATAAAATCTCACATCAGATTTCCTGACTTCCACATGCAAATCCACGCTGCGCCATTGTTTAATACCAATTGTATCGTTAAATAAG
The DNA here is from genome assembly GCA_017960885.1 of Bacteroidales bacterium. Lineage (GTDB taxonomy): Bacteria > Bacteroidota > Bacteroidia > Bacteroidales > UBA3824 > UBA3824. The sequence continues at coordinate 38,563 of JAGCYI010000176.1, read as the reverse complement.
TCACGCAAAACCACAGGCAGCAATGTATCTCCAGCATTACCGTATGAAAATGCAGAAATATGGACTGCGCGTTTTTCGCCTTTGGGCTGGCTTTTAATCAAAAAAGGGAATCTGTCATAATATCTTTGGACATACATTTTGGCTCTACGTTTGATTTTGCCCAAAGCACAACGAATAATATTGGCCATTCTAACGATGAATTATAGATTTGATTTTATTAGCAATTAACTGCCTTTCAGCATTTTGTAACCCTATAAATAATATCACAAACCCTGTAACAAAAATAATCGCAACACAAGAAATGCACAAATTTACAACAGTATTAGCGTCAAACAATCTAAGCAAATAATAGTTTGCTGTATAACAAATTGCTGTGACTAATAATGTTTTGAGTAAAACGCTTTTCATATACTCTTGTATAGACAACGAATAATATTTCTTGCATATCAGAAGTCGTGGCGTGAAACTAATCATCACCAAAGCAATGTTGACGTACATCGTTATTTCTGGCGGATAACCGCATCTCAACAACACATACGAAATTGGAATATTGAGCAAATATATAACTGATATTACCGATTGATATCTTTTTATATTCCCCGTTGCTTGCAATCCTGTTACAAGTGGCATACTGAAAACTTCGAGTAAAATATTGATTAGCACCAATTTGGAAAACAGGCATGCATACTCAGGCGGATTTTCGAGCCAGAGTTTCAGCATAAAGTCGATATTAAGATATACTGGTAGCGACAACATAAAAACTAAGAAAAACGCAAGCCTTGAACTTGACGTAATCAAATGAATCATCCTCTCATTTTCACCAGCAGCGTAACTCTTGATAATTTGAGGTTTTACTGCGGTATAAAAATTATTTGAAAATGATATAATTGCATTGTTTATTTGATAGGCAATTGCTCTTGCCGCATTGATTGTAGGATTGAAAAACAGATTCAGTAATACATTAATTCCTTGACTTCTAAGAAGATTAGCAACTGTTCCAATCATATTCCACCAGGCAAATGCGGTCATTTCTTTCATTTGCTGTTTGTCGTAAAACAAATTTGCCTTACATTCGGGAAATGTCTTTCTACAATATAATATATAACAAGAAGTTGCCAAAATTGAACTAGTTAACAATAAAACAGCGTAAAGTATTAGTTTGTCGTAAGACATAACTTCCAAAACGAACACTATTGCTAATTTTAATACTGCATCAAAAATGCTCACGTATGCGTAAACACCCATTTTTTCATGAGCAATTACGGCAGAGAGATATGGCGTGGCAATAATATTGACAACAAACATCAGTATAGCCGCCTGCAACACCCAATTTGCAGCATACAGCCTATTGTCAGGGATGGTCATTTTTGCATTCAAAAACCACACTGCAATGCTTTCAGCGAGTACTACTGTGGCAATTATCAGCAAAATGTATGTCCATAAAATTAGTCCGAACGTTTGTTTTTGTTTGGTGAGATCGCCTGTGGTTAAGTCCACAGCTAAGTATCGTTGGCTTGCCGAAGCCATAGTAGATGTCAGAAAACTGAACATCGTAACAATACCCGCCACAACGTTATAAATACCGTAGTCTTCCTCTCCAAGTACTTTCAACACCACCCTAACGGTGTACAACGACACCAGCATTATTAGGATTTGGCGGAAGTAGAGCAATAATGTGTTTTTCGCTAAACGCTTAGTGTTGTTTTGCGATTTATCCATTGCTTTATACGTAGGAAGGATAGCTATTATATCTTTTTGATTATCTTGCAATTATTACCATAAGCGAGTACATTGTCGGGGATATTTTTTGTTACCACCGAACCAGCACCAATTTGACTCCACTTGCCTATTTCAACACCCTGAATAACAACAGCCCCTGCACCTATCCAAGAACCCTCTCCGACCTTGACATTGCCACATAAAGTAGCATGAGGTGAAATGTGTACATAATCTTCAACAACACATTCATGGTCGATAGAAACACCAGTATTTAAAATACAATGCTTTCCAATCGAGGTTCCAGAATTAACAATAGCCCCTGGCATTACAACTGTTCCTATATCGATAAAGGCATTAGGAGAGACAATTGCAGAGGGATGAATAGCCTTACCAAATTCTCCGAATAGTTTTTCCACAATAGATTTGCGAACATAATTATTCCCAACACTAACAATAATAGGAGACAAATCTAACTTATTATGATATACTGGATAGGTTAATAAAGAATTGATGTTTGGATTATCATCAATCAACCCATCAATAGAAATACCACATGCCAACAGAATATCTATAATCACTTTTGCATGACCACTTGCACCATATAAATACATATCCTAATTATGTCCGTTAAAAAATTCCATTGTGGCATTTCCCTCCTGAGAAATACCTTCACGCATGAAAACTTTTTTTATCGTCAGAAAAAATATTTTAATATCCACAATAAAGGAAATATTGTCGACATACCAAACATCCAATTCAAATTTTTGTGTCCATGAAATAGCATTACGACCATGACACTGAGCCCAGCCTGTAATTCCAGGTCGAACTTCATGCCTTCGTGCTTGTTCCTTAGTATATAAAGGTAGATATTGTACTAATAATGGTCGCGGGCCTATCAACGACATATCTCCTTTCAAAACGTTTATTATCTGAGGTAGCTCATCAATTGATGTTGATCGGATAAATTTCCCTATTTTTGTAAGACGTTTTTCATCGGGCAAAAGATTGCCATTTTCATCTTTTTCGTCGGTCATAGTTTTAAATTTGATGACCTTAAATATTTTACCATTTTTCCCAGGACGAGATTGAAGGAAAAAAGCACCCGCCCCTTTGTTGGCGAAATGAAGCCATAATGCTACAATGCCTATAATCCAACCTATCAACAATATAGACATTAAAGAAAACAAAAAATCCAATATACGTTTGGCAAAATGTTTATACATTGATAAAAATGAAGAAAAAAGAGTTTTTATTAAAATCAGTAACAATGGTACCTTAGCTCAACAAGGACCCCATAGCAATTATATGATAAGTTATCCTTTACCATAAATATCAGCTCTAATTCGAGTCAAGCAATCTACAAAATCTTGCTCTGATTCAGGAATTAAAAATCTACTTTTATCCTTATATGTATTCTTAATTGACTGATAATAATCGTCCTGTTTAACAGCAAGCTGATTACATTTCACAAACTTATACATCAAAACAACATAAGGTTCAGCGTTAAACAAAACCTTTGGAGTGCAAACAGCCGTAGAAGCAGCCACAATTAGCACTTTGTTGGAAATATCTATATTAGCACAAAGAACTTCAAATGGGATTGACGAATACTCATAAATTTTAATGTTAGCACCATCATAAGTTGTTTTATCTCGCGGATGTTTTTTATAAATAATATCATTCCCAAAAAATTCATTAACTTTTAGGCACATTCGTTTATATAACTTACAATTTTCTGAGTCAAATGTTTCATCTGCAATGGAATCTATCAAAATAACATTTTCAGAAATTCGCTTTTGAGAATCAAAGTCAGCAATAAAATTTATGATATTTAATACATAATCATTGTTAATCCAAGGTGATATTTTATGAATAGTTAAAGTACTGGATGGATTAATAATACTATGTAATTCAGGCGAATACAAATACATTGTTTGGCTTAATACAACACCTCTTTTACCGAAAAAGAGCTTTCTCAAAAAAGAATCCCAAAAACGAGGCAAATATAAGTTAGGATTATCATAACTACCTTCTCCATCATCAAAATAAAAAAACGATGAATTACATTTAGCACGAATATGATAAAGACATATTAATCTTCCTATTAATGCTTTTGATGAAATAAATATACTTTTATATTCAGAATCAGGCACCAAAATAGGTTTAACAAACTTCTTAATTCTCAAATAAATCCAGAATAATAACAAATGAATGAGAATCTTATTCGAAAATCGTTTATAAGGAACAAAATCATCATTAATTAATGACACAACTTGGAACACATTCAACGCCTTAATTCTGTTAAAATAGGATTCAGCTCCTGCAAATTGAGGAACAATATACAAATCGGCAACCTCTTTATTGGTAACGCACATAGAAACAGCATTCATAATCTGAAATGGTGTTGTACATACATAACATATTTGTGCTTTTAATGACATAAGATACCAATGCTAGTTTTACAATGATTTGTATAATTTACAATCAACAACTTTATTTTTTGTTGATATATCAATAAAGAAATTAAAAATAAAATAAAAATATAGGATTTCGCAATGACCCCTAAAACAAACTCTATCCAACAAGGCCCTGACAATAAAAGTAACAAAAAGTATCAAAAGCCAAATATTTCTACTTCTTTTTCGCGAATAATAGATAAGAATTAAAATAGTAATAAATACATTTGAAATAAAAAAAACGAAACCAAAATTGGCATACATTTGCAAATAAGAATTATGTAAGTTACCTTCGGTAAATATTTTTGCTGGATTGGCACCCAATATAAAATCTTTAAAACTTGAAAATGAATTGTTGATAAATTTAAGCCAAATATCAGCTCGTCCGTTACTCTCCATCCCCATTTTCTTAAACTTGCCAAATATTTCGTAATCGCTTAAACGATCAAGCAACAGACTATGAAAAAATATAATGGACAACAGCACGAGAAAACCAATTAACACTTTTTTATTGGCGCTTATCCGTGCGTTATAAAATTTATATACTAAGAGGAGACCTAAAAAACACAATGCCGAAATAATACCACCTCGTCCGTAAGCCAAGCAACATACAACGAGAAACAAAAAACCATCTTTTAATGAAAGAGGTTTATTATTTTTGATTAGCGTAAGACAATACAATCCAAAATATAGCAAAGCTAAAACACTAATAAAATTATAAGACGACTCGTCTAACATAAACTCTCGTATAGGAGTATCAAACAACAATAATTTCACAAGAATACTTACCATCACGAAAATAAACAACACCCGCAAGGCAAATACTTGTTGACTCCACTGAACTAAAAACATAGCCACCAACATATAAGACACAGAATAAACAAAATAGTCGAAACTATATTGCCATTCTGGCTTGAATATCAATTCTATAAACCATGAAACGATAAATAATAAAATATACAAAAAGCATAAATAATTCTTTTTTGAATAACAAAAAAATGAGCACACACAAGAAACAAGCAGAGAAAATAGACATAGACGAAGACTAATAATAGAATTATCAAAAACTCTAATTACAAAATTCAAGAACAAATATAGCAATACAAAAAAATTGCAAATAATACCAAAAATATACCTTCTACGCAATTTCATTGACATTTACTATTAAAAAACTTATCACACTAATTATTTGCTTGTGGCAAATCAATAATTGATACAAAATGTTTTTCTCGCTTTTCTGGTGGCGGTAATTCCATATAATTTTCTCCGTACAAATTTTTCAAATAGTTATGAAACTGACAAGGAACCAACACAGAACTATTTTCAAAAGGTACTGATTTCAACGGAAAAAATATTGAACGAGGTAAAATTTCACCAAAATAATGATTTCTACCTGTTGGAAAGCACACATAAAACGATTTATTATTCTCATATCGAATCGATTTATCTATACAATTGCACCATTTAGAATAACCTCGTAAAGAGAACAACAATCCGATAAGGTATCTAACTCCATAATTAAGTTTCCCTATTTTTTTCTTCACTATAGATGAATCATTGTGCTTAAAAGAATCATATAAAAGAACCTGTCCGGCAACAAATTCTAAAAAATTAACGAAACAGCCCTTAAAAAAGCGAGATATCTTATTATCTGGAACATTTTCCATTGTGAAAATATCAATGAAAACCTTTTCAAACTGCGGTTTAGTATTCCATGCCGCAGCAGCATATCGTGTATTCTTAGCCAATACCTTAGGGAACCTACTTATTACTTCACTACTATAATTAGGCGCATTCAACTCATATTTATCGCCTAGTTCTGTTTCAAAAACAGAAGCGAACTTATCATAATCTTCGCGTGGCATATTAATATCCAAATCATCATCCCATGGTATAAAACCTTTATGCCTTATAGCTCCCAAACAGCTACCACCTCCAACAAAATAACGAAGATGATGTTTTTCAAGCACCTTTACTATATCTTCTAACATATCCAATAAAAAGACATGCAATTTACGAATAAGTTCGTCAGACAACACAAACTCATTAGGGTTTGTATTAGAATTAAGTGCAGATTTTAAACTAAATAAACTCATTTTAATTATCGTATTGCATACAAGAAATCATTCTCTCGTACATATCTTTTAGAGTACCAGAATATGTCCATCCCAACGAGCACAATGCAGAAACATCCATATTCAAAAAACTGGGTTTTGGATAAATGGAAATATCTGAATTAAGATCAAATTCAACTGATATATTAGAATGAGCAATTTCAGAACAAACAAATTGAGCCATCTCTTGAATAGAACAGTATGTATTCGGATTTGCAGCATTATACACTTTTCCATTCTCACCATAGCGAAGCACACTGATAATAGCAGTAACTGCCTGAGAAGTATACAGATAAGGATGTTTACTAGTTCCAGAGGTTTTCAGAATAATATTATCTCCATTTATAACACATCGTGCCATCATAGCAAACACTCTACTATCGTTTTTAGCAATCCCGGGACCGAATGTTTGTGCCAATCGAATAGACTTAGCGGGTAAATTATATTCAGCAAAGGCTGATTTTACCAACATTTCGCACATACGCTTTGTTTCAGGATACGAATTTCTAACATTTTGTAAATCGAGATAACCCAACATATGTTCTTTTAGAGAGTGTTCTGATGTAATCTCGCCATAAGCTTCCATACTAGACAAATACACAAAACCTTTGCACCCAGTATTCTTAACCATTTCAATCAAATTGACCATGCCTATAACGCCTGAATAAATCACTTGCAAAGGCTGGCTGTTAATTTCAAGACTTGCTGTGGGTGAGGCACAATGAATTACATAATCAATTGGTTTTGAAATAGAAATAGGATGTTGTACAGAACCTTCATAAAAATGCAAAGAAGAAGAAACATCTAATTGCTTTTGAAACATTCGTTGTGCTTTGTCAAGATTTCTAACAACCGCATAGATGTTTATATTTAAATTCAACTTCAAATCAACATACAATAAAGCATTGATTATATTAGAGCCAATATGTCCTGTACCTCCTGTAATCAATATGTTTGTATTTTTGAAATCGCTCCATTGAATAAAGGGCACATTTAGGATATAATCCATATCTTCTTTATAAATTGGAATATCTATCCACATAACAAAGCAGTTTTACAATTGATTATTTGCCTCTAAAAAAGCCTTAAATAAGTAGTAATCACGCAATGTAGTAATTTTGATATTATCTGGTTTGCCCTCTACGCAAAACAATTTATATCCATAATGCTGCATCATACTTGCAGAATCAATAAACTCTATCTGATCATTAATAGCTCGGTTATGAGCTTCAAAAATATCTTTCAAAACAAAACTTTGTGGCGCTCGCGCCAATTGACATTTAGAACGATCAATAATAGTACCGACAGAGCCATCGTTCTCCTTTAGAAAAATCGTTTCAATGGCAGGAGCTATTGTTATTGCGCAACGTTTTTGCTTAACCATAGCAATATTTCTTATAATTGTTTCAGTGTCAATTAAAGGGCGAACTCCATCATGAATTAAAACAATATTATCATCGCCAAACAATTCTTTAGCTTTACTTAACCCATGATAAATAGACTCTTGCCCCGTAACGCCACCTTCAACAATTGCACTAAGTTTTGAAATATTATAACAATCAGCCAATTCTTTACAATAACCAATCCAATCTTTTAGGCTAACGAGAACAATGGAATCTATTTGATCACAATATTGAAATTGCTCTAAAGTGTAAATAATAATAGGCTTGCCATGCACTTCCAAAAATTGTTTTGGCTTTGTAGCTAGGTTCATACGTTGTCCAGAACCTCCTGCAAAAATAACAGCTATATTCATTTATAAAAACATTAAATTGTAATTATAAATCAATTTTGAGGAATAATTGATTTATAGATAGCAATCATTTTTTCTCTAACCACCTTAATATCAAAATTTTGTATAAAATTGCGATTAAATTCTCCCATTTTGGAGAACGATTTATTATCAATCAAATGATTAATACTTTCAACATATTCTCCCACATTTGAAGGATTTACAAGCAATCCACCATTAGGTTGCTCAATGAGATCCACATTTCCTCGTATTCTTCCACAGATACATGGCAGACCACTTGCCATAGCTTCCATTAAGGACACATTCAATCCTTCTCGTTTTGAAGGTAAAATAAATATATCTGCGGCATTTAACAATTGTGGAATATCACTTCTATACCCAAGCAACTTGGCTTGATTCGCTATACCATATTCGTTTATCAAACCTAGCAAATAATCTTTTAACGGACCTATTCCAGCAATATAATAATATAATTTATTATTATTCAATAATTTTAGCGCATTTAACACCACTTTATGGTTTTTATTATCGTCCAAACCTCCAACTGACAGTAATAAAATATCGTCGTCGTGCAACCCAAAGCCATCACGGATTTGATTACGACCAATATCGTTGACAACAAATTGATTTACATCAATTCCAACACCTGATATATACTCCACTCTTTGAGCATGAAATTTATTGACAGCCCTAGAAAAATCTTCTTTTGTAATGGTTATCAATATATCAGTCCACCTACTCAAAAACTTCTCAACAGGATAATATAATAACCAATTTAACAATGGAGCACCATCATAAAAATGAAAGCCATGAGCCGTATATATTACCTTAACTTTATGTCTGTGAGCCACAATTCTTGATATACATCCAGCCAATGGGGTATGGCAATGAATTAATTTAAAAGAATTAGTAATCAACAGATTATTCAATTGACGGCTTGATTTTATTACCTTAAATAAAAAACGAGGATTTCTAGGAAAATCTATTTGATGGCAGACTATATTTTTAGCTTCCAACTTTTTAATAAACATATCAATACGTTCCGTTGGCCAAATGCTGGTATCTTTAAAATTACATGCAATATGAACTTGACATCCCATACTCTGAAGAATGTCGATATTATCCATATTGAACTGTCCTATCATTGAAGGGACAGTGGCCGTAATCAATATTTGATTCATTAGAGAAACTAATTATTCAATATATCTAAAATAAGTCGAAAACCAACTGAATAATTCTTAACTTTTGTTTGCAGATGATATCGAGAAGAGGTGCGTAGAAATTGTGCCTTGTTACCAACCGAACCTCCTCTAATATTGCAAATACTTACATCACTTGACAATTCACAAAATTCCCACACGTTTCCACTCATATCATAAATACCTAATTCATTAGCCTTCTTTGAAGCTACAGCGTGTGTTTTATCATTTGAATTTTCATTGTACCACGCTACTTCCCCAATATCATCACTACCCGCATATTTTTTGTCTGTTGTGTTTTTGCCACCTCTGGCAGCATACTCCCATTCTTCCTCAAAAGGAAGTCGAAATTGCTGACCAGTAATATCATTTAACTTCGTAATAAACACTTGAACATTCTTCCAGGAAACATTCTCCACTGGATAATTTCCTTGATCACTGGGATTTAAACTTGGATTATTCCCCATCACAGCAAACCACAACTCTTGTGTTACCTCGGTTTCTCCAATATAGAAATCGTCAACTGTTACCTTGTGAGCAGGTTTTTCGTTTTCACGGGCATCTTCGCCTTGTCCGGGAGTGGCACCCATCATGTATGATCCGCCTTCTACGGCTATCATACGGAATTTCACTCCGTTAACTTCAAAATCTTTGTCGGCAAACGGGGTTGAATCACAAGATGATACTACTGAATATACCAATAGGATCAAACATACAGAAAGAATGTTAAGTATTTTCATTTTAATCAAAATCTACATCAGCTTGATATATCTGCCCACACCCTTATAATTTCTAGACAACTGATACCCTTCATCTTCTTTTATTATCACCCCAGATTTTTCGAGATTGATTAACGATGTTAAAATATCTTTGTTAGAAATGGAATAGCCAGAGTTTTTTAAGATTGGAGCAATAGTGTTGATAGTAGAGTGATCACAATTTCGGATAATACCAATCAATGCAGATACGGTTGTAAGGGTGGTGTTGTCAGATATAGAATTTACAAATTCTGCGCTTTGTAATAAATAAGGTGTGCTTCGCTTGTACGACTCGTCAACTTTGGGGTCAACAGTGGAAAGCAATTTTTCCAATGCCTGAGGTGTGTTGGTGTTGCATTGTGTTTGAAAGTTCCTGATTTCCTCAGAAAATTGATTAACAACCTGATAGTAAACACTATAACTATCTGAAATATTAAAACAATTACGACTACTAAAAACCTCCAGCATTATGGCAGCCTTGTGAAGTCGCAGCTTGTCAAACGGATCAAGTTCGGTCTTTAGCCTCATCAGCATCAATAGGCACAATGCTTTATAACTTTCCACAACAAAATGATTCTTGGTTAGAAAAAGCACAAAGGAGAGGGACACCCCTTAAAATTAAGAAGTCTGAGACACAACTGCCCCTTGGTTATAATCATTATTTTATTGATATCCAACAAATTGTTAATGACTATATATATGTCAGACCTTTCGCAAAAACTACAAAAGGCGTGGCAAATTTACGAATAATTATTAACAAAAGCTATTTATTAATACCCAAAAATATCAGATTCAATATTTTTGTTATACGAGGAGGCGCTAAAAACAAGATTGACAAGAGATAGCATAGGCTACAAAAACTTCAAAAAAGCAGGAGGGACAAATGCTATTGCCACAGCCACCACGTTTTCTAGTTTAATAACCACCCGCTTATTATTGTCAATACGAAGTACAACACCCTCAACCCCAGCAAAAGGGCCATCGCAAACCACTACCCGTCGCCCTATTTTATCAGCCACGCACCCATAGTCGAGATATATCAACGAACCGTCGGTATGAGAGGCAGCGCGAATAAAATTTTCCATCGAGCGGTCGGGTATGGTTATTATCTCTGGGCGGGCATTTTTTTGAAGGGGACGTGTCATCATATAGCGCAAAGGTGAAAACTCCTCCTCAGTCATTTTAAGGTTGGTGAGTATCTCTCGCGACGAATGGACGAACAAAAGATTATTTATGGCTGGAATAGTTTCCAATCGCTTGTGCCCGCAATGAACTGTAAATTGCTGTTTCATAGGCACAAAATTCTCAATACCGAGCGAATCGAGATTCTCTTTTACCTTAATCTCGCGATTGTATGTTACCCGCATCGGAAACCAAAAGATATCTTTCCTGTCCACAATAATTGTTTTTGATTTACGGAGCAAAGATAATGGTAAAAATTGTTTGTCCCGCCATTTTTGCCGAAATAATAAATTTTTCTACTTTTGCGAAAAAAATTGTTTATGCTCACTATATTGATTTTGCTGATTTATGCGGCATTAGTTTTTTTTACAATAAAGGCCAAACAGACTTTTACACCAGCAGGAGTGATGGTGTTTTTATGGACTGCGCTCAATGCAATGCTTCTTTTGTTTTTCAGAGACTGGGTGGAATTAACATACGTTGGCTTATTCTACATTGCTGCTGGAGTAACTGCTTTTTTTGTAGGATCGATTATAGCAATCAAAACAGCTAAAAATACAGCAAACAGCCCTAATTATAGTTTCAACAACAAAATAGCTGTAATCATACTTTGCGCTACCATTGCCTTAGGTTTTGTAAATCCTATTTACAGCATCTATGCCAATGGGTTCTCGTTGTCAAATTTATTCGACATTGAAGACCTTTCTAATATGACCAAGGAATTTTCTACTATCAGATACTACAAAGAAGACGAAACATATTCAAAGATTGCACAACTTTTTCTAATCTTCACATATACAGCACCCATTATTGCAGGATTTGTCTGGTTGTTTTTCAAACGAGGATGGCAAAAAGCATTGTGCATTGTGGCTCTGTTGCCATGTATTTTTATCACTTTTTCACAAAGCACAAAAATGTCTACTATTGTGTCTTTGATGTTCTTTTTTGCAGGTATCGTAGTAGCCTCTATCTCATACGGCATTAAAATAAAGCTAACTCCCAAATATATTATCATAGTTTCTTGCTTATCAGCATTGGTTTTAGCAGGATTATTTTATTCCATGCTTACCCGATGGGATGAAAATATTACAGATGACAAGGTAGAGCACAACAAGACTACGTTCTTTAATTACACCTTTGGATCTCCAATATGCTTTGATCATTGGCTCTACAACGATAATCAAGGTTTGGATTACTCTACCTATCTTTTGCAAAACTGTATATTAATTCGATGGGGATACTTCAAAAAAGTGGAAAACGGTATTCGTGTTGATTTCAATCCTGCGATTTCCAAGAAGTTTATTAACATAAGTGGCAGATATGTTGACGATTTCAAATACGACACTCTCAATAATTACACAATACAATTCGACCTTGAGTGTAATGTAAAACCAGACTCTGTTAAAATATCACTTTATAGTTTCAACTCAAATCCACAAGGTCATTACCTTATTGCTATGGACAAAGAGGAACAGATTGCACCCGGCAAATGGCATTACAGCCGCACATTCTCGCTAGACCATCCTCGTTCGGTAGTCCGCACCCCCAATATCATTTTGTCGCTCAAAGACGCTAGATTTTTTGAAATCACAAAATTCCGTTTAGACACAGGCACTGTGGCGCATCCTTGGGTCAACGGAAGCGGTAATATGTTTTACCGAGACAACAGTTTGAAATACGGTGTGATGACATTTTTCGGCATTTTCAATGGTATAGGACTTGCCAAACGACAAACTGGCATATACCGCGACCTTGTCTATTTCGGTCGTTTAGACAAAACCATGCGCTCAAACGTTTATACTATATTCCGCATGCTTATTGATGATTTTGGAAAAATTGGTGCTCTCGTGTTCCTAGTGCTTCTTGGTTTTGCGTCGTCAAAAGCAATTATCTTTATTCAAAAGCGTAAGATGGTATTTTTAAGCCAAACATTCCTTGTGGCAGTGTATAGTTATGTAATGTGGGGATTTGTGGCGTCGATTTGGGCATATACTTCAATTTTATGCGCTTTCGGACTCAGCTTCTTCATTTTTAGCATCCTCCAAAAACCTCTTCAAGGCGACACTTGGGTGACAAAAATCACTAAAAAGCTGAAAACCAAACAGAAATAAAAAAGGGAATCAAAACCTTGATTCCCTTTATGTGAATTAGATATCACCGCTTAGAATATTTCGTACCCGTACTTTTTGCAAAGTTCGGTACTCATATCTTTGAGTTTGTACTTCATAATTTTGCCGGCGGCGTTGAGGGGGAACTCGTCTACAAAGAATACGTACTTGGGTATCTTGTAGCGCGAAATCTTACCCTGACAGAAATTGCGAACGTCTTCGGGTTGAATTGAGCCTTTCTCGTGAAGGATGATAAACGCTCCCACCTGCTCGCCGTATTTGGGAGAGGGTACGCCTGCCACTTGAACGTCTTTGATTTGAGGCATCTGGTAGAGAAATTCCTCAATCTCACGAGGATAGATGTTTTCGCCGCCACGGATAATCATATCCTTGATACGTCCGGTGATGCGGTAGTTGCCGTCGGGGTCTTTTACGCCAAGGTCGCCAGAGTGGAGAAAACCGTTCTTGTCGATGATCTCGGCAGTGGCTTTGGGGTTCTTGTAGTAACCTTTCATAATGTTGTAGCCACGGCAGCACATCTCGCCTTGAACACCCACGGGGACTTCTTCGTTGGTGGCAGGGTCGAGCACTTTTACCTCTACCATCGGGAAATCTTTGCCCACGGTGGTGGCTTTCACCTCAATGCTGTCGTCGGCATACGATTGTGTCATACCTGGCGAAGTTTCTGTTAATCCGTACACTATGGTGATGTCTTTCATATACATTTTCTCCATCACCTCGCGCATGGTTTCTATCGGGCAGAGCGAACCTGCCATAATACCGGTGCGGAGGGTCTTGAGGTCAAACATCGAGAACATCGGGTGGGTCAACATACTAATAAACATTGTGGGAACGCCGTAAAGTGCGGTTGCTTTCTCTTTCTGAACTGAGGCAAGTACCAACAGCGGGTCGAAATTCTCTATCATAATGAGAGTTGCGCCGTGAGTGATAATAGCCATTACGCCGAGCACAATACCAAAACAGTGAAACAGCGGCGAGGGTAATACCAATCGTTCATTGTTGGTAAAGAGCTGACGCTCACCGATGCTGTATCCGTTGTTGGTGATGTTCACATGGGTAAGCATCACACCTTTGGGAAATCCTGTGGTGCCGCTGGTGTACTGCATATTTACCACGTCGTATGGTGAAACCTTTTTCTTGGCAGTTTCGAGAACGTCGTCGTCGATTTGCTGACCGAGCAGAAGGAGCTCCTGCGTATTATACATTCCGCGGTGTTTTTCGGGACCTATATATATAATGTGTTTCAGGTACGGAAATTTTTCGGTATGAAGGTATCCACGAGCCTGATCGCGCAGTTCGGGAGCAAGTCCGTAAACGATGTCGATATAGTTGCTGTCGCGCCAAGTGTCGATAAGGCAAAGGGCGTTGAGGTCGGCATCTTTCATAAGGTATTCAAGCTCGTGGCTCTTGTAGCCTGTGTTTACGGTAACGGTTACCACACCTATTTTGGCGGCTGCAAACTGGAATGTAAGCCAATCGGGAACGTTAGAAGCCCAAATGCCGAGATGGTCGCCATGTTTGAGACCGAGATAGAGAAGACCTTTGGCAAGGTCGTTGACACGCTCGTTGAACTGTTTGTAAGTAAATCTTAGGTCACGATCGGCGTAAACCATAAACTCCTGGTCGGGCGTTTCTTTTGCCCATTTCTCAATCCAATCACCTAAGGTGAGTTCAAATAATGTTGTTTTTTCTGGCTTTCTCATGGCTAAATAGGTGTGTAAACAACGGCTAAAATCTTAGCCTGCTGATTGTTGTATCCGTGAACACTGTGTGCTACGATGCAGTCGTAGTAAATGCTGTCGCCGGGGTTGAGAATGTAATTGTTTTTGCCGTATGTTACCTCTACAACGCCCTCCATGCAGTAGATAAACTCTTCGCCTTCGTGCTGCGAAAGTTTAAAATCGGGCGAGGGAGCAGATTCTATATCAATAATATACGGCTCCATATGGCGACCCATTTTGTTAGAAGCAAGAGAGTAGAAGTTGAGATACTCGTGCGATCCGCTGTTCTGGCTTGAAAAACTTGCGCCCTTGTCGGCTTGGTCGGCAAGTCGGTGAACCACAGGACCGAGTTCTTTGCTGTCGTCAACAAAAGTGCCGATTCTCACGCCCAAAGCACGGGCTATTTTGATCATCGGGCTTAGCGACGGTATAGACCTACCGTCTTCTATTTGCTGTATCTGATTGACTTCGAGTCCGCTACGTGCGGAAACCTCTTCAAGGCTGATTTTCTTAAGTTCGCGCAGCCCCTTGATTTTTTCTCCTACTGTCTTCATTGTAGAAATGTTTATGTTATTAAAAAATGCTTTCCTTAAAAAAGTGCCCAAAATTACATATTCGCTGCGAATTTTCGCAAATTTGGAAAAGTTTTTTTTATAAATCCCCTTATTCGTTTTTATCAAAAGTTTGCTATTTAATAAATTATTTGGTAAATTTGTGCAAAAGAAAACAAAAGATGCTCGCAGTTTTTGAATCGGAATTGTGCGTTGTTATGGCGCAAGGAACGGACAGCTTTATAGCTTCGCACTCTACTGCCGTGCTGTATGCGGTGGTGGCAGTGGTGATTCTTGCGGCGGTGCTTATCAAATGGCGTACTGGCAGCGACGAGGAGGCTGGTCATGTGATTGTGTCATCGCCCACGCAACAGAACTCCGCCCTCAAACGCATTTCGGTAATTACCGGCATCAGCAAAATAAAGGCCGAAGACCACAACTTTTCGCTTGTAGGATTTGAGGATTTTGCATCGCTACTTTTTGTACAATACCACGAATCACTTGGATTAAAGGCTGTTAAGTCTATTCAACCTTTTTTCAACTACGAACTTAGCAACAACAGCAACTTTGTGTGTAGCCAAGTGGTTATCGAGTCGGTTTCGCTCTACGACATCCGCACCGAAAAAGACACTATATATATAGTATTAGAATTTTCGGCAAACTATATCTCCAAAGTGCGTCCTGCCGCCGAAATCACTTCGCACCGCGAGCATTGCATTGAACGATGGCTCTTTAGCCGCAACCGCAAATACACTTCGCCTCAGCAGCCTGAAGACTTAGGGTCGTTTAGCGGATTTTGCAACGACTGGAAGGTGGCTTCGGTAAACTTGGTATCGGCTGTTAGAATTGATGCCAAACCGAAACCGTTTTTCGACACGCTTCCACACGTACCTGCTTCCGACCCAGCTCCTGCCAAAGTTAATGACTTGGAGACAATGTTTTGCAACTACCACCGCGGCGAATATGACAATTTTGCACACTTTTGTAAAAATACTGCCTCCCCATGCTTTCTGTCGCTTTGGAGAAATTTTGAAAAAGAAGGATGGAAACAGCCTTTCAAATGCACCCTTTCCGCCAACACAGTCAACATGCTGCAAAATCACCACAACCGTATCACCAACAAGGGCCTTATCCCCAAAATAAAGGATATGGACATATACGAAATTGAGGTTACTGACTATATTGCCGACAACTTTTTCGAGTCTATAACGGTGAAAATAGAATTCTCTTGTCTCGACTACTTAGAAGACAATCAAGGCAAAACCGTGGTCGGCAGCTCCACGGAGAGCAAAGATATAACAGCCTTGGTAACATTCTGCGCCCCCCACCGCAAAGTTTTCGACCGCAAAAGCGAATTTATCGTATATTGGATTCAAAAAAAATAATTGTCAATTGACAATGGCCAATTGACAATTATTAATTATGCATTATGAATTATGCATTATGCATTCCTAAGATCCTCTACAATAATTTTTGCAGTTTGTGCCGATGCGCTACCGTCGCCGAGTATGGTGTTGATTTCTTCGTAATCTTTCAGCATATGGTTGCGGTAATCGGTGTCGGTGAGTATGTGCGACACTTCGGCGGTAATGCGGTTGGTAAGGTCGGTTTGAATCAACTCCTTCACACATTCACGGTTGAGAATAATATTTACCAACGATATAAAATTGATTTTAACCAACACTCTGCCCACAAGATACGACGCATATTGCAGCTTATAAATCACCACTTGCGGAGTGCGCAGAAAAGCTGCTTCGAGAGTTGCCGTGCCGCTAGTAACCACCGCAGCCACTGCGTTTTTCACCACGCTGTAGGTCTGATCAAAAACCACTTGCACGTTTTTGTATCCGCTTATAAACTCATTGTAAAAATCATGGTCGATACCGGGTGCACCAGCAATAATAAACTGATAATCAGGAAAATTTTCCGACGCTTTGAGCATTTCGGGCAAAAGTTTCTTGATTTCGTTTTTGCGACTGCCGGCTACAAGGGCGATGTAGGGCTTGTTGTCAAGTTTGAAACGCTCACGAAACTCTTCTTCGGGAATGATATCCTTTTCACGAGCCTTCATTGCGTCAACAAGCGGATTGCCAACGTATTCCACCTTATAATCAAACTGCTTGTAAAAGTCCACCTCAAATGGAAATATTACAAACATCTTATCAATCAACTTTTTAACAGTATATGCGCGTTTCTTTTTCCACGCCCAGATTTTTGGAGAAATATAGTAATATACCTTCAAGCCAAGCGTTTTGGCAAATTTCGCCATGCGAAGATTGAATCCAGGATAGTCCACAAGAATAAGAAGGTCAGGCATATACTCTGAGAGAGCCTCCTGACAAAGTTTCATATTGCGTTTCACCTTGTCGAGATTAGCCACCACCTCGAAAATGCCCATAAATGCCATCTCTCTGTAATGCAGCAACATAGTACCACCCTGAGCAGCCATCAAGTCGCCGCCGAAAAAGCGGAATTCTGCATCCGGATCTTCTTTTTTTATCTGAGCCATAAGGTTCGAGGCATGCAAATCGCCCGAAGCCTCGCCAGCTATAATGAAGTATTTCATATTTTATGCTTATAAAATTTGTGTAAAATTAGAAAAAAAACTTATATTTGGAACTTTTTTTGATGAAAGTAACTAACAAATTTATTAAACAAAATTAATTTAAGCAATACTATGAAAATCAAATTGTTATTAACCGCAATGTTTACAGCGGCTTCAGTATCATTGTTTGCGCAAGACGATAATTCGCAGATGCGCACATTATTCGGCAACGGAAACGCCTCTTGGGGCGGAGAATTCTCTTTCTACGGCACAGGAGCCTCTTTCAACGACAGATTCTTTGGCGGTGGAGGTTTTGAGTGCGGTGTTATACGCAACCACACGCTCGAGTTAGGACTCTTTCTCGAAGGATTCGGCTCTGAAGCTTTCACCGACTACAAAATCACTTCCGACGACAAGTATTTCCTTGGCGGCGGCTTCGGCGGAGCTCTTATCAAACCCATTCTTATGCCCAACTCTCCTGTGCATATCGCAGTTCCCATCCGCATAGGTGGTGGTGCTGTAGGGTACTACTCTTCGGAATATTTTTGGGACGACGACTATGACCATCACCGCCATTACTACGACGACGAGGAAGAAGACGAAACTGGTGTTTTCTTGTTTCAACCCGGTATCAACGTGGAATTCAACATGTTAAAGCATTTTAGAATGTACGTTGGTGCGTCTTACCGTATGTTTGGCTCTCTCAATCTCGACTACCGTCACAGCAATGACAAAATAGTTGACAAACAAGACCTTAACGGAATGATTTATTCTGTTGGATTCAGCTTTGGAATTTATTAAAAATGAAAAGATACCTATCAGCCATATTGATAACCCTCTGTTCGGTAACGCTTTACGCACAAAATCGCGATGCAGTGCTTGCCAATATTGAGGGACACACTGTAGCCACGCTCTCAAACGGAATGAGGATACAGGTAGTAAAAACATCTGAATACGAATATTTTACATACCGACTCACTGCCGATGTGAGCTCGGTGAACGAAGGCAATTTGTCTGGCATAAAGCAAGTGATAGCCGACCTTACCGGCTGCGAATACATGCCCGAAGACCTGATTGTAAAAAAGATGGTGAGCCACGACAACGCTCTCGACTCAGTGTTCGAATTTATGGCTGAGGTTCTTTACGCTAATAAATATTCCGATTTTAATCAGTACAAGAACAACAAAATCGACATTCTTGAACAGAACGCCGATTTAAAATTTCAAAATATAGCAGCAGAGGCAGCGGGCGAAAAAATTCTTACGCCCGAAAGCCTCCGCGCTATTGATATCAAGGCTATTGAAACTTATGGAAAACAGTGTTTCTCGCCCGACAAATGCATTCTAACCGTTGTTGCTGACGTAGATGCCGCCACTGTGCAAGATGCCGCCAAGAAATATTTCGGCAAGATTACAAAAAACTCTGTAAAGGCTCAACCTGCAAAACCTATCGAAGCTGGCGACTACATCTACTCTTTCGACGGCTCTTTCCCTGAAACTATTATTGCATACCGTTGCAATTTCCCGTTTATAAAAACAGTAAAAAACTACGCTCTCGGCAATGTGGCTTACGAGCTGATGTTTTTGGACAAAAAGGATGAAGCCCGCCGCCGTTCTGCCGCAAAATCAGAGAGTTACAGTTTCGACACAAAAATTCCGGTGCAAGGTTTCGACGCCTTTCAAACCGAATTTTATGCTCCGCGAAACCCAGGATTTGAATTCACCGAGGCTGGCAACAAGGCAAAGGACATTGTAACGGGCGAATTCGACAAAATGCTGCTCCGACCTGAATACGCAGCTGAAATTGCATCGCACTTGCTGCTGTACAAACTGCCCAAAAACTACTTTTCGCAATACAAGCAAACGGTAAACGCTATCACGGCAAACGAACTGTTTGATTTTTTCAGCGCAATGACTTCCAGCGGACGGAGTGTGATGGTTGTGGCAGGTCCTCGCAAGCCGCTTCACTGTCAACTATTCAACGCTGCGCAATACCGCGAAGTAGACTTTATGACATACACTCTTGAAAAAGAGCGGGTAATACCCAAGGGATTTGGCGCTAAAACCATCGTCGACACCTATTTAGAAAAAACCGGACTCATCGATGCGCCAAAACACCTTATGGAAGAGTTCACTTCAAAATACACTTTCAACGATGGCAGCACCTACGACTCTCGTGGCAGAATATATCGCAAGTATCCCGACATGTACCGTATGGAAAACTATGTGATACACGCCCCTGACACACTTATTATTCACTACGTAGAGATGTTCAACGGCGAAGTGGGATACGACAGCACAAAACTTTACGGAGCTGTACGTGCCGACAGCCTGCGTACCAAACAATTGTTGCAAAAGGCGGCTTTCCCCATCGAGATGAATTACGGAAGGTTGAACGTTACTACAAATTTTGCATGCGACTATGTGACAGATAGTTCCGGCTACTACGCCGTTGACGTCACCGACCCTCTGGGCGTACATTACAGAGACTTCTACTCCATAAGCGAAGGCACCAAAGACAAGACCCAAATTCTTTTCAGAACTGGCGGTGTAGACACAGAAATATTGTTCACCTACCAGAAAAACGGGCAATACATTCTGCCATACGTAATCACCGAAAAAGCTCCAAGCTACACAATCGAAACCACTATCAACGAGTACGTTATAGATATTGCTTTGGAAAAAAAAGACTTTGAGCCAAACGAACCTGCCGAAGAGCCAAAGAAGAAAAAACGGTGGTAGCTACCGCTCCAACACTCCCAAAAGATATTTAATCATCTCATCGCTGTAAGAGGCTTTGAGACTGCTCTTGTTTAGGTGGATAACGTACTCCTTGGGCGCGTTGATAAGCGAATATGCCGCAAATCCAGCGTGAGGAGGACAGTCGTCGTCGAAAAGCGTGCTCACATAAAACGTGCGACAGTCGATATCTCTCACCAAATCAAGCACATCGGTCATACGCAAAACTTTAAGCACATCGTTAAAGCTATGCGAGTTGTTGTAATATTCAAGATAGCTGTCGATTTTTAGGCGGTACATCGGACGGGTCTTCAAGAAATGCTCAATATCGCACAAAAAAGGATTGAAATATGCCACTGCGGCTATACGTCCTTTGCATAATGCGGCAGTAGCCAGAGCGAGACCTCCGCCTTGTCCGCTGCCAGTTACAGCTATGCGGCTGTTGTCGAAATGATAATCCTGAGTGATAAAGTCAACAGCGCGAAGGCAGTCCATATATATGCTACGGTACGAATTATCTTGCAGATCATATATTTTCCAGCCCCAGATTCCGGGTCCGCCCTCCTTCTGAGGGTCAAATTCATCGCGACTGATACCGTGACCCCTTACGCAGAGTGCCATTTCGGCTATATTGGGATAGCGGTACGACCATTTTGCCACATCCTTAAAATCTTCGTTGTGGTTTGGCAGATGCAGTATCACAGGATTCTCCTTGCGGTTGCGGGGGAGGAAAAGATACGCACGGATTGTAACATCTCCTAAAGACTGAAACTCAACCACAAAGCCATCCTTTTCGCCACGGCTGAGGCTGTCGACCTTGTGCATGGTATAATAAGGGTCAATAAGGTCGAGCTCTTCAATAGCTTTTTGCCAATACTCCGAATATCCGTCCACAGGTTTTGGGCGGCAGGCTATCTGCTGAGGATTGTAGGCAATCCATTGAGTGGCACCTGCTTCGTCGCCACCAGTAAGATAGGCACAGCATTGATAAAAACCTGGAGCAAGTCCGTTTAACCTAACAGGCACATTGCCTTCCGCAGGCTTTTTGATACGCTGATGGTGGTAGTATACTTTTTGATTAAACTCGTTAAACACGGCAATCTCCAAACTCTGCTTTGCTGAAGTACTCCATTTAACATTAAAAGTGGGTACCGAGTCAACAAAAAGATGATTCGCCGGAGCTATCTCAATTTCAGTTTCCGAAGTGGAAACAAATCCTTCCAACTGGCAAACATTGCTACCCTCACCGCCAGTGCGGGTAAACTGTCTGGCATAAATAAACACATGGTTGACTCCCGGCACCAACACCGACAATGGTACGTCAACAAGTTTGCGTCCTGCTTGACCTGCGATGTTTTCCACAGCCTTGTAGCCGTTGATTATCAGCGAATCTATCTGACACTGCATATTGAGCGTAAGAGAAAGGTCCTTGCCGGCAAGCAGTTTCAACTGTTTTTTAGAAACATTGAATTTAGATGCAAACACCACATTACCAGTAAGATCGCACAAGCCTTGACTTTGCCACGAACGGTTAAAGTCGATACTGTCTGACTCCACTGGTTTGTCGGCAGATTGTATTTTCCACCTTATAGGGAAAAAATTTTGCGCCGTTGCCGCCGCTGATATTAATGTTATTACTAAGAGATTAAAAGCTTTTTTAAAGAAGATGTGTTTCATGTTTTAAAATTCGGTTATCCGTTGTGAGGGAACGAAAGAATAAACTTACTTCCCTTTCCTATTTCAGATTCAATCTTAATACGTCCGTTATGCCGGCTCAAAAACTCCTTACAAATAAGGAGACCCATACCAGAACCTTGTTCGCCGGCAGTGCCCAAAGTAGAGCGGTTGCGGCTTACTACCAGCAACTTGTCAACAGTCTCCTGACTCATGCCGATACCGTTGTCCTCTATAATCACGTCGGTTCCTTCTGGAGTTAGCTCCGCACCTACAGTTATGAGTCCGCCCTCGTTGGTATATTTCACAGAGTTGACGGTAATGTTTCGGATAATAGTCTGCAACATCTGCTCATCAGCCCAAATAGTGTCGGATGTGGATGTGCGGTTAATAAGCATAATGTGCTTTTTCTGCGCCTGACCTTTCACCTCGCCCAGCGCATCATCTACTGTGGAATGCAAATTAAGAATTCCAGGTTCAAATGCGATAGTGTTTTGTTGCGAACGGCACCAAAGCAAAAGATTGTTGAGCATATCGTAAGTGGTTTTAGCCGATTGCAGAATCACACCCGAAAGCTCGTTGGCTCTGGCATCTTGAATCACTGCGTCGCGTTTGCGAAGTATTTCTGTAAGACCAATAATGGCGTTGAACGGGTTACGAAGGTCGTGCGCGATGATAGAGATGAACATATTCTTGGTGTCGTTGGCTTTTTGAAGTTCCTCGCTCTTGCGGTTGAGGGTTTCTTCGTATGCCTTGCGTTCGCTGATATCTGTGTTGACACCTGCCACACGTACTACTTTGCCGGTTTCGTCGCGTTTAACTACGCACTTAACCACCATCCATTTAATAGAGCCGTCTTTGCATCGCACTTTGAGCTCCTCGTTTATCATGTCGATTTTGCCATCTCTTACGCTGTCGTAAAACAGTTGAAATTTTTCCTTGTTTTCTTGGTCGCAGATAACATTTACAAAATCATCGGGAGAGGTAAATGCGTTTTCATCGTCTTCGTAGCCAAGTTGACGGCGGTATTGAAGGTTAACGTATAATTTTTTGTTAACCACATCAAAATCCCAAGTGCCATCATTGCTGCCTTCGAGAAAAAGTTCAAGCTGTTTTTTGGCTTGGTCCAACTCGTAGGCTTTATTGTCGAGGTCTTTGAACTGTTTTTTTATCTGGTATGAAAGTTCAACGGTGCGTTTTTCGGCAAGACGTTTTTCGGTAAGGTCCTGAGCCAACATTGCCACATATCCAGGTTCGGGACGGTAGAAGTTGAAGCTCATGTAACGATTGATCAAATCAAAGTTTTTTTCGTATCTAAGCGATTCGCCAGTGTTGTTTACCTTGAAGATATCGTCGGCAAACGCATCGTAAAATTTAGGCAGAGATGCACCCAAATCGCTACCAAGCTTCACATCACGAGTTTTTGGGAACGATTCAAGCACCTGGCTGTTAGCATTTTCGAGAAAAATTTTGTTGTCTTGAACTTTGAAAAGCGTAAAGCCGGAGTTCATGTTTTCAAACAGCATGCGATATTTTCCACGTTCTGCCTTAAGTTCGTTGGCTGTATTTTGAAGTATTGCAATACGTTTTTTGATAACGCCTGTAATTCTGAGCTTTACAAGTCCTGAATGAAGCGGAGTGATAAGCACGTCGGCAGCTCCGTTTTCAAAGCAGCGGTACACAAGGTCGGTTTCTTCAAGTTCGGCAGAAACCACCACCGAAGAGTATGTACGCGCAAGAACTACAAGTTGCAGCACCCTGTCAATATTATCTGTAAGGGGTAGATAAATAACTACAATGTCGAAATTGCCTTCGGTAATTTTCGCAGCAGATTCGTCAACATTACAGAAAGATACTGAAGCAATATCTTCTATCATCTTGCCAAGTTTGGATGCCTTGACAGAATCGTCTGATATTATTAGGGTGTTTGTCATAATTGTAGGTTGTTTTCAGCGGTTAAAAAAATTCGTTATTTTTTCTCTGAGTTCCTGTTCGGCGCGGTCGAGAATATCGTTGGTAACCACGGTGTCGAACATCGGAGCACGCTTTATCTCCTGTTCTGCTTTGTTTACCCGGCGGTCTATTTCGTCTTGCGGGTCGGTGGCGCGGCTTTCGAGACGGCGGCGCAGTTCTTCTACCGACGGAGGCTGAATAAAAATAGACAAAGCCTTATCGCCAAAGATTTTCTTGAGATTTATACCTCCCTCTACGTCAACATCAAAGATAATGTTGTTGCCTTTGCCAAAAATACGGTCGATTTCGCTGTTGAGCGTGCCGTAGTAGCGTCCGGCGTACACCTCTTGCCATTCGATAAACTCGTTTTGCGAAATTCTGCGCTTAAAATCTTCCTCAGTGAGGAAATAATAATTTACGCCGTCGGTTTCGCCCTGACGTAGTGAGCGCGTGGTTGCCGAAATTGAAAATTCAAGTTTCAAGCTACCGTCTTGCATAATTCGGTTAATCAAAGTGGTTTTGCCCGTACCTGAGGGGGCTGATATTATTATAATTTTGCTCATAATGCCGTGTATTTTTTATGCAAATATGCAAAAGTTGTGCAATATAGAGAATTTTTTTAGGAATTTTATTTTTTTTTCTAATTTAGCAACAATTATTAACAGAATAATTTTTACACACATATAATTGATTATGAGTAACATAGAACTCTCCGAACAGGAACAAATTCGCCGTCAGTCGCTGCAAAAATTACGCGACATGGGTATAGAGCCTTATCCGGCTGCCAAATATGAAGTAAATATCCACACCGACGAGTTTAAAGAAAAATTCTCGCGACTCCAAGTTGAGGAGTATGCCGAAGGCGAAACTCTATGTCTTGCAGGTCGTTTGATGAGCCGCCGCATTATGGGTAGCGCATCGTTTGCCGAATTGCAAGATTCAAAAGGACGTTTGCAACTTTACCTCAACCGCGACGTTATTTGCCCCGGCGACGACAAAACTATGTATAACGACGTGTTTAAGAAACTCTTAGACATTGGCGACATTATCGGCGTTAAGGGTATAGCATTCCGCACCAAAATGGGTGAACTTTCGCTCAAAGTGCAGGAACTCACAGTGTTGTGCAAATCGTTGAAACCGCTTCCTATTGTAAAAGAAAAAGACGGAAAAGTGTTCGACGCATTCACCGACCCAGAACAACGCTACCGCAAACGCTATGTAGACTTGATTGTTAACCCGCAAATAAAAGAGGTGTTTATTAAGCGTACAAAACTGATGAACACCATGCGTCAATACCTTGACAACCTCGGCTGTCTTGAGGTAGAAACCCCTATTCTGCAACCCATCTACGGCGGTGCTTCGGCTCGTCCGTTTAAAACTCACCACAATGCTCTCGACCAGACGCTTTATTTGCGTATTGCCGACGAACTTTATCTTAAACGCTTGATTGTGGGCGGTTTTGATGGTGTTTACGAATTTTCTAAGGACTTCCGCAACGAAGGTATGGACCGTTTCCACAATCCCGAGTTTACACAAATAGAACTTTACGTTGCTTACAAAGATTATTTCTGGATGATGGACACCGTAGAAGAGATGGTAGAAAAAGTGGCCATCGCTCTCAACGGCGACACCAAAGTAAAAGTTGGCGACAATATCATCGACTTTAAACGTCCGTGGAAACGCTTTACAATGTTTGAGGCTATTGAACATTTCACCGGCGTTGACATTTCAAATATGGACGAAAACCAACTTGCCGAAACAGCCAAGAAATTTGGGGTAGAGGTGGATTCTACTATGGGCAAAGGCAAACTTATCGACGAAATTTTTGGTGAAACATGCGAATCTAAGATTATTCAGCCTACATTCATCACCGACTATCCCGTTGAAATGTCGCCCCTTACCAAAAAACACCGCTCAAAAGAGGGCTTAGTAGAACGTTTTGAGGCTATCTGCAACGGTAAGGAACTCTGCAACGCTTATTCAGAACTTAACGACCCCGTAGACCAACGTCAACGCTTTGAAGATCAACTTCTTCTTGCAAAACGTGGCGACGAAGAGGCAATGGTTCTCGACGAAGACTTCCTCACAGCCATCGACCATGGTATGCCTCCCACAGCGGGCATCGGTATCGGTATCGACCGTCTTACTATGATTATGACCAACTCAGAATCTATTCAAGATGTGCTTTTCTTCCCGCAAATGAAACCCGAGAAGAAATTTGAATACGACCCTGTGGAGGCTTACACCGCAATAGGAATCCCCGAAGAGTGGGTTTCGTTGATTCAAAAACTTGGTTTTCTCAAAGTGGCAAAACTTGCCGAAGCCAAACCCGGAAAACTTTTCAACGACCTCTGCGGCCTCAACAAAAAAGGCAAACTCAACCTCACCGTTCCCACTCAGGACGATGTAAAGGCATGGGTGGAGAAAGCAGCACAATAATATTATAGTATCAAGCAAAAAGCGACGCACAAATGTGCGTCGCTTTTTATATAACAATAAAAATACTTTCTACAAATTCCCGATTTCTTTGGGGGATAACTGTGTAATTTTAGCAATTAAACTAATATCAAGTCCTTCTTCTTTCATTCGTTTGGCGGTGTTAAGTTTTTCGGATTGTGCGCCTTCCGCACGTCCTTTAGCCATACCCATTTTCATACCTACTTTAATACCTTTCTCTTCACCTTCCATCATACCTTCTATGTGGCTTGAATCCATTACACTACGATTGAAACGAAGAATTTCCATATAACGATTGTAGGCTTTGCGATCTTCTTCGTTGAGGCTGTCAACACGAAGTATTTCGCGGGCTTCGGGTAAACCTTGTGCGGTGTAGGAGTCGGGAATTTCGCCGGTTTTTAAAAATGAAATCCACTCTTCTATTGAACTTGTTGCCAATTGGTCAAAGTTGTTTACTCGGAACAAATAGTATTCGGGGAATATCTGGCTTACGGTTTCTACTTGGAATGCTTTTTTCTGACCATCAGTGAGTTGAAGCACGTCGGTGTCATCGCTCATATTTACAAAGTTAACTGTGCCGTGGTAGGCATAGCCTTTGCCCTGCCCAAGTGTAAAATAAACGATGTTGATAGAATAAACTTTTTTGAGATTGCGGTATGGTTCGCCTTTGCCAAGATAGTCGGAAATAACTTTTGATGCGCCGTATGCCATACGGTGAAAATAGTCGAGTTCGTGACTATTTTGAATTTCAAACAACATCAGTTCACCTTGCTCATCTTCGGCAAGAAAATCTACACGATTGAATTTTTGTTCCTCAAAGTCTTGATTGCCTTCGCTTTCAAGTATTTTGGCAATCTTGATTTGGCGTTTGAAGATGACACTCAGAAATCCTTCAAGCACCACGTGGTCGGCCTTGTTGCGCAAAAGGCGTTTCATTGCCCAATCGAATCTGATGTAGTTTCCCATGGTTGTATCTATTTATTTTTCGCAAATATAGTTTTTTTTTTGATATAAAAAAAAGCTAATAATATTTGCCATGTTTTGTTTATTTACCTACCTTTGTAAACTAAAAAGCATAAGAAAACCTAAAAAAATTCAAATAAATGAAAAAGATATTTTTCGCAACTTTGATAGCCGCTGCAATGTCGGTTATTATTATTATACCATCATGCAAAAAGGACGACGAAGACAATACTCCAAAATTCACAAGGAAAGATTCTGCCGAAGTGAGAAACCTGTTTCAAACAAGTCCATACATCATCATCAACGAAATCATCCCACGCAACGGAGAAAGCAACATCCATATCGGCTCAGATTTTTATGTTAATCTCGGCGTAGCCATCGGATCCCCATTTGAGGTGAAGTTGGCAGAACAGATAAACACCTACCGCTACGACATAGTATCTTGTACACTCACCGACCCGAGCGGTGCAAATCTCGTCACTGAATACAAATACAACGAGCAAGATACACTCATTAAAATATCCAACGGTTTGTTAAACGCCAACACAGAGTACACTATTGCAGCCAAGATTAGCCTCAGCCAACTCATCGACGGAGAATGGCAACCTGTAATATTCAATGGAGCACCTTTAGAATACGGTGACGAGTCAAAATTCACCACTGTTCAGACCGCCGATGTCATTCGTCCCGATGACATCTTGTACTCATACCCGATAGACCGTCAGTTAAACTATATGCCCAAGGAATACACCGAAGGCTACTTAATGCTCAACTACAAATACCCCGAACTATTTAACGGAGTGGCGGCTAACGACATGAAGGTGGTAATCAAGAACATTACCGATGCTACCAAGGGTGAGCAAACCACCACCTTCATAGTCAAGGAGAGCCATGAAGTAGACGGTGAAGTAGTAGAATTGAACTATTCGCTCAAAGACATCATTTTTGATTCAAACCAGATATACAGCCTTGAATTTTATTGCGGCAATAAAAACATTCATCAGATATATTTCAGAACGAGTTTTTATGAAACGCTGAAATCAAAGTTGGCACATCATAGCGAGCAGTTTGATGGACAATTTCGATCTATTACCATAAAAGATCATACTTGGGGCAAATTAACTAAATACTTACAATTAGAAGAAACATTTGACAAATACGAGTGTCAGACAATATCGAATAGCATATGTATAGGTACTAACGAAACCAATGACCATATGGAAACTTTGAACACATGTCTAATTCCTATTGAATTCGACCTTAAAAATTGCGATTGGTATCAAAATTCTGTATTTCAATTGCTATACAATAATTACCCTCCCTTTGATTCATATTCAACACAAAGAGGCTCTAGCAGTATCAATTATCCTCCTAACAACGCATGTGAATTATTCTGCACTGGTATAACCGAATACTTTCTTTCTGATGATGAAATACAAGAGAAAAAAATAAATGATAGAACAAAATCATACAAACTACGTTCTTACTTATATGATTTTATGTGGGATGACATCTGTGATCGTAAGAGTAACATCGATTATAAGGCTGAGAAAACAGACATTGCCCAACAAATAAGACAATTTTACTGGGACAATCATCAAAGCCCTAATCCAAATGGTGTATACTCATATTATATTTCGTTTAGGTTACCTGGGAAAAATACAATCACGTATCAAGAAAGACATGCGTTTACTTGGTAAGTAGATAATCCGAGATTGCCTTACTGATAGACTAAAATATTCTGACACCTACGATACGGACGTTCTTATAAAAACAAAAAAAACACCATTATATTATTGTAATGGTGTTTTTTTATATCCCTCTATTTATTATAATTACCTAATTTATTAAACTTTACCCACCAATTAAAAAAGGTGTCGTAAGTAACAAGGTTTTCGCCAAATTCTTTTTCAAACGCCTCTTTTTCGGCTTCGGTGATGTTTACGCGCTTGATTTTATAACTCCAATCGTCACGCACGGCGAGCGAATAGCCGCCAAGCATTGGACTTTCTTCGAATATTTTAACGCGCTCTTTCATCTTTCCTTATAAATATTGTTCGTTTTTTTTGTAGCAACAAATGTGCCACAACGATTATTTATTGTCAATTTAGCTTAACACAAAATGTAGCACTACCCCAATCACAAGCAGAAGCAGGGCTATGTGCGACATAATAATGCCTACACGGTGATTCATGCGTCGTACTATAAAAGACGCAATCCAGATAATAACCGCAATGCAAGCAATAAGAAATACCATATTGTCTAAATGTGTGTTTATACGCCGCAAATGTAATGTACATTTTTATAAAACGCAAAAAAAACGGACACTTTTTTTTAAAATGTCCGTTGAGATTAGAGTATGTTGAACTGTTGACTTTGATATCTTTTTAAAAAGCCGAGTTAGAAATCCATTCCTCCGCCAAAGTCGTCGCCACCGCCGCCGTTTCCGCCGCCTTCGCCTTCATCGGGAAGTTTCTCTTTAAAGTTGTTGATTTTGAAGTTTACGCCGATATTCCACGAAGGAGCTTTGCGATGACGCTCTGAATATTCCCAAAATGTTTCGGTATCGGTGGTAGACTTCATATTTTGAGTTTTGAATATGTCGCGGACATTGAGCGAAACCGAAACTCGCTTGTTCAAGAACGACTGACGCACCGACAATCCTGTGATAAATGTGCCCTTGTTTGACGAAATCAGCGACTTATTGGCTCCACGGTAACGCATATTCAACTGAATTTTAGTGTTTTTGGCGGGAGCGAAAGTAAACTGCTGACGCAAACGCCACGATTTGCCGTCGCGGCTAAGGTCTTTGCCTTCGTAATTGCCTCGTGTGTAGTACTGACGCATTTCAACGTCGGTGTTGGATGTAAACCATTTGCAGGGGTCGATGTTGAGGGTGAATCCTGCGCCAAAATCGTTGTTGGTACAGAGGTTTTCGGGACGCGAAATAAGGATATTGTTCTCGCCCAAGCGGCTTACGTTCTGCATTTGTCCATCGGTGTGACGGTAGAATGTCTCCACTGCGAAAAACCACTTGGTGTAAGTGATCTGATAATTAAATTCGAGAGCATCGCTGTACACGGGCTCGATTTCGGGGTTACCCATCGAACGCGAATACTCGTCGCTATATGCAGGATAGGGGTTCAACATTCCCACCCACGGACGGCGTATGCGGCGCGAATATCCCACCTGAACAGAATGGTTCTCGCCAATGGCACGTGAGATATGCAGAGTGGGGAAATAGTCGGGACGGTTGATAGTATAATCCTTGTCGGGAGTCTCCATCAAACGGTGAGTGTATTCAAAACGGAATCCGGCTTGAATACCAAATCCGAGCCAATGAGTTGAATATGTGGTATATAACGAAGTAATATAGCGCTCAAAATCTACTTCGTTGGTGAATTCGTCGTTGAGCACAAACTCACCGCCGTTGGTAAGGTCGAACCAGTCGTAATCGGTGTCGGAACTTGTAAAATCGAACTGAGCACCAGCCTCAAAACGGTTTTCGTTGGGCAAGGGGAGCGTGTAATCGAGATTCAACCTGCCTCGTACATTGTCACGAAGATTGTCGATATGGTGTCCTTTATGAACGGTGTCGGCATCAGATTTTGAGATATACTGGTCGAAATTATCGTCGTTGTCGTTGTTGTTGCGCGAAACAAAGCCGTTGAAATTGAGCTTATGTCCCTGACCGGCAAAATTGTGTTGATACGAGAGAGTTGCGTTGTAATAATACGACGAGCCACCATTGTCGGTAAAGGAGTTCACCCTTTCGTCGTCGAAACGAAGGTCGGTTAATTTGTTGATAGTCCAGTTGTCGTAATGGTTGCTACCATCGGCTTCCGACTTAGAAAAACCGCCCTCGATAGCGAGCGAAATAATATCGTTGTCGGTGGGATAAAAATCAAAACCTGTCTTGAGTCCGCCGCGCTGGAACTGATTTTCGTGGTTGTTGGTGCGGAAATTATACAAATCGATACTGTCGTTAGAAAGTTCGTCAACGGAGTGGGTGATGCGGTTGTTGATACCTGTCATAGAACCTCCACGGCTGTTGTAGTGTCCACCTACAAAATAATTGAACTTTTGGCGGCGAAGATTGAAAAGGAAATCGCCACCATAGCGGTGCTCGCTACCTGCATTTACGTTTACCACGCCGTTGATACCCTGAACCACATTCTTTTTGGTAACAAGGTTGATAATACCGGTTTCGCCCTCGGGATCATATTTGGCTGAGGGATTGGTAATTATCTCGATATTTTCAATCATAGCGGCAGGAGTCTGCTTAAGAATCTCAGAAGCGTCTAAGGCAGAAGGCTTTCCGTCGATAAGCACCTGGAAATTGCTGTTGCCGCGCAGAGTAACGTTTCCATCAATATCCACCTCAACCGAAGGCACGTTTTCGAGAGCGTCGGCAGCGCTACCACCGTCGGCGGCAATGTCGGTAGAGATGTTAATTACCTTACGGTCAATCTTATAGTCGATATGATTCTTCTTAGCGGAAATCACCACCTCATCGAGTTCGGTGCGGCTGACAGAGAGTTTTAAAATACCGAGATTCTTGCGTCCGCCGGTACCTGTAACTGTGATGTCGCGGATGGTGATAGTTTCGTAGCCGATAAAGTTGGCTTGCAAATAGTAAGTGCCAGCCTTCGACACCTCAATTTCAAAAGTTCCGTCGGCCTTGGTTAGTCCACCTGTAACAAGCGAAGCATCGGTTTGATTGTAGAGCGCCACTGAGGCATATTCCACTGGAGAATTATTGTCGGCGTCGACGAGTTTGCCAATAATAGTCGTCTTGCCAAGAGTTGTTGCCATTGACACAGAATGAGTTAGCACAATGGAACAAAATAGCAAAAGCATAAATAAGCGTTTTTTCATGATAGAGTATAAAAAATGTGAATAATCAATATTTTTTCTTTCTTTAACCGCTATAATTGACTATAATATAAAAAGATGGTTTAAATTCAAAAATGTTAAAATGAGTAAAAAAGGCACTTGTTAATAATTCGATAAAATATGTAGAGAAATATTAAATTAATCTTATTAGTTTTGATAATACAAATAGAATTAATAATATTGCACAAAATTACAAAACCATAAATCAAATTTCATTATGAAACGAATATTCTTATTAGCATTAGCATTAGGCGCAACTACTGCTGTAATAGCACAAGAAGATGTTGTATCATTACGCAAAACCGCTACAGAACAGGCGAAAACAGGCGAATATGCCGCTGCAGTTACCAATTTTACCAAAGCTATCCAACTTCAAGAGGCTGCTGGCGTAACAGATACCGCACTCTATTTCAATGCCGCAGTTAGCGCTTACAAAGGCAAGGATTATAACAACGGAGCCAAATATTTCGACAAGTGCATTCAACTTGGTTACGAAAAAGAAAAATGCTACAAGTTTGGCGGTGCTTGTCTTCAAAATATCGAAGACTACGGACAATTGCAAACCACTATGACCAAAGCCACCGAAGAGTTTCCTGCTAACTCCACATTCAAACAGATGCTCAGCACTTCGTATGTTGGACAAGCAAAACCAAAACTCAACGAGGCTAACAACATTATTAAAAACGCAGAGCCCCTCAAAAGCAGCGATGTAGAAAAATACAATGCCGAAATTGCAAAAGCAAAACAAGTTTTCTCAGACATTCTGCCCACAGTAGAAAAGGCATATACAACAAATCCTGAAAACAAATCTGCAATTCAACTATTAGCTGTGCTCTACGGCAATATTGGCGAAACCGCCAAAGCCAACGAAATGAAGGCAAAGCTCAAATAAGCGTTAGAACACGCTCTTACACAGAATCTTAAAAAAGCCGTCAACCCACGAGTCATCATCGTTTAAACACGGCACAACATTAAACACCCCTCCCCCATTGCTCAAAAACAATTGGCGGAGGGTTTTGTTTATCTCCACTGCTGTCTCAAGACAATCTACTGTAAACGCAGGAGTCACCACTGCCAGCTTTTTACATCCCTCTGCAGCTGCTTGACGTACAATATCATCGGTGAAAGGACTTGACCAATTGTCGTGCATACGGCTCTGGAAACAGGTTATGACCTTGTGTTCTGGAATTTTTAAACTTTGACACAAAAGATTTGTAGTTTCGTGACACTGAGTTACATAGAGGCTCTGAGCATCAGGAACGCCGTGATAGCTGAACAAGTATTTGTCGTAATCCACATCACCGAGCGAACGTTGGATCAACGCCGTCATACTGTCAATATAATAAGGTGAGGCGTAAAACGGCGGCAGCATTGAAATACACGGGAACGACGCTTTGCCGCGGAAAAATGAGTAAACCTCGTCGATGATGTTTACCGTAGTGCTTTCGGCATAATGCGGAAACATCGGAACTACAACAAGTTGCGTATATCCAAGACTAAAAATCTCAGCGAGCACATCCTTTATAAGGTATGAACCCGCAGTCATACCGATAAACACATCGGCACGGGTGCTGAGCTTGCGCTGAACCTTGTCGGCAAAACGTCGAGTAATAGCCAGAAGCGGCATTTCGCCATTGTCCAAAGGGAGTTGGGCATAAAGAGCCGCCGACTTGGGAGCTCGTAACGGTGCAATTATACAGTTGACCAACAACTTGCGTCCAACGGCGTTCATCGTTATCACATGTCGGTTGTCTAACAACTGACGCAGATAACGCCTTACATCGCCCACCTTGGCACTCTTGGGTGTGCCGTAGTTGGCAATCAGCAGGGCTGTGTCGGATTTTCGTTTTCGAGTGTCGGTCTTTTGTTGCATAATTATCTAAATTTTAGCCTTTTCGGCAAGTTGAACGCCTTGCTTTATGCGGTCTGCCATACCTATTCCGCCAATCATATTGCCACCCACTATCAATCCGGGAAACTGCTTTTCTATTTTTTCAATAGCCTCTATACGTTGCTTGGTATCAGCCTGATACTGCGGGATGGCATTGCGATGGCGCATAATCTTAAACATGTCGGGAGCAAACTCCTTGATGTCGAAAATCGACGAAATATCCTCAGCCACAATCTTTTTTATCTCTGTGTCAGAGAGGTCGAGATAATCCAAATGACGCATACCGCCCATAAAAATGGAAAGCAAAGCGCCACCTTTGGGAGCGCGGTTTTTGAATAGTGTGGACATATACAAGGCGCCGAGGATCTTGCGGTTCTCTTTCTGCGGCACAAGGCAGCCGAAACCGTCGAGAGGCGAGCCCTCCCATTTTTCAAATCCTAAGGCACATTCCACCACGCCAGAATATACAAGGTTGGAAATCACCTTCTTATCCTCATCGTCAACAAAGGGGAAAAGTTCAGGGAAGGCGTATGCTCCGGCGGTGTTGACCACGCAGCGGCATTTAATAGTGCTGCGTTCGCCGTTTTTTATGAAACTAACTTCATAGCCATCGTCGGTTTTCGCCACCACAGCCTTCTGCGCCGAGAGGATAAACCGCTCCTCTCCTATCCTATTGTAAACGCCGTATGCCAGGTTTGAGAGTCCGTATTCGGCAGAGAATGTCTCACGGGTAACTTTCTTTAAGTCAGGATTTTGTTCTTTTTCTTTCTTCCTAACCTTGCCTATCTTAACCGAGCCGCCGATAAGGCTGCCATAATTCTGTTCCAAATTGTAAAGTTTCGGAAAAGCGTATTTGGTAACCAACATTCCTGGGTCGCCAGCATAAACTCCTGAAATAAAAGGATTTATAGCATAATCAAGAATACTCTCACCAAGACGGCGTTTTACAAATTCAGCCAAAGTTTCGTCGGGATTAGTTCCACGCTTGCGAAACGGCTCAAACAGCACACGCAGTTTGTCTTTAAATGTAAAAAGTTTAGTGGATATACCCTTACCGACACCCATAGGCATGATATTTGGCTTTCCGCCCTTAACAATAAAGCGTTTTTTAGCAGCGGTGGAAGCCTTTTCGAGAGCATAGTCGGCGGTGAGGGATTTTTCGCCGTGGAGCTGTTCAAAAAGTTTCACAGCCTCCAACGTGCCAAGCACGCCGGTGTTGGGACCAGTTTCATATACAAAATCACCGCATTTCTCGGTATGTATCACGCCGCCCGGATAGTCGCGGTTGTCAAGTATCAAAAAATTCTGCTTGTCCCTGTCGAGATAAAAACCTGTGGTTAAGCCGGTTATACCTGCGCCAATAACAACTATATCTGTAGAATATTCCATTTTTATAAACAAAATTATTATTCCGCAAAGATACAAAAAAGAAAGATTTCTGCCTTAACAGCCTATTAAATTATGTTTCCACATTATTAAATTCAAAAAAAAATTCTTATCTTTGGAATAACAAAAAACATCACAATATGAGCGGTACCCTTTTCGACAAAATATGGAACAATCACGTAGTTAAGACCATCGAGGGCGGTCCTGATGTGCTGTTTATCGACCGTCAGTATATGCACGAGGTAACATCGCCAGCGGCATTCGAGGGTATCAGGCGCAGAGGGGTAAAACCTCTTATGCCTGAGCGCATTACTGCAATTTGCGACCACAACATACCCACTCACAACCACTTGCGACCCGTGCAAGACCCGCTGTCGGAGGCGCAGATTTCGGCATTGGAACGCAACACCGAAGATTTCAACATTCCGTTTTTTGGTCTCGACCACCCTTACAACGGCATTCTGCACGTGGTGGGCCCCGAACTTGGACTTACACAGCCCGGAATGACCATAGTTTGCGGCGACAGTCACACCTCCACACACGGCGCTCTCGGCTGCATTGCCTTCGGAATTGGCACGTCGGAGGTGGAAACCGTTACCGCTGCGCAATGTCTGCTGCAATACAAGCCCAAGCAGATGAACATCAGGATTGAAGGCTCACTAAGCAAAGGCGTCACATCCAAAGACCTTGCGCTCTACATACTTTCGCAATACGGAACCGACTTAGGCACAGGCTATTTCATCGAGTTTTCGGGCAGCACAATAAGCGGACTTTCGGTTGAATCGCGAATGACGCTCTGCAATATGGGCATCGAAATGGGTGCACGAGGAGCATTGATAGCCCCCGACCAAACCACAATCGATTATATCAAAAACCGTCCATACGCACCTCAGGGCGAGGATTTCGTCAAGGCGGAGAACCAATGGCGGCAACTCTTCACCGACCCGGGAGCGCATTTTGACAAAATAGTTGAAATCGACGCCACAAAAGTCCCCGTGATGATCACCTACGGCACAAACCCCGGAATGGCAATGCCTATCGACGGCGTTATCCCCGACCGCACCGACGACAAAAAGTTTGTCCGCGCACTGCGTTATATGGGTTTTGCTGTGGGCGAAAAACTCATCGGCAAGCCCATACAAAACGTATTTATTGGCAGTTGCACCAATGGAAGGATTGAAGATTTCCGTTTGGCGGCACACATTATTAATAATAGAAAAATTGCCGACGGCGTAAAGGCGTGGATAGTGCCGGGCTCAAACCAAGTGCTCAACCAAATCAAAGAAGAAGGTTTGGACAAGATATTTACAACCGCAGGGGCGGAACTCAGACTGCCCGGCTGTTCGGCTTGTTTGGGAATGAATGCCGATAAAGTACCAAGTGGAAACTATTGTGTATCAACCTCAAATAGAAATTTTGAAGGTCGTCAGGGCGAAGGTGCGAGAACCATACTTGCAAGTCCGATTACTGCGGCATGGGCTGCGGTGAAGGGAGTTATTAGTTTAACTAAATAGGCTATTGTTTTTTATTTCAATTGTTTAATAATTGAATCAATGTATTTATCTGATACATTGGCAATTTCCTTTTTGTCGTAGATAGTTATCAAGTTTACACAAGTATCTACTACATCTACCACTACGTTAAGAGAAATAACTCTTAAACCTCCACTCTTGCCACCTCCTTTACTTTTAGAAGCAAGACGAATTTTGCGTTTCCCTCCCCCAAGAGATACTCCTAAATTGGGATTATTTTTTAACTCGGTTTGTAGCCAATCTATATCATCGGGCAACGAACGGTAACGCTTAGCCAAACGTTTTGCTTGACGTTTAAACTCATCAGTATAGTTAAACGTTACCATATAATTAAACCTCCTCCGCTCTTAATTCATTTATTAAACCATCAAGCGATTCAAGGTTACGACCGGCAAAATTACCATTTTTATAGTCATTATAACCATTAGTAATAGTGTCAGTTATAAACTTTTTTTGAATTTCGGTTTCTTGGTTAGATTCTATTAGTCTATCAATAGTTATGCCTTTTATAGCCTCTACAATAGTTTTTAGACTATCTACCAACCTAACATCTTCAACATTTAATACTAATTGTACCATAAGCACTCAGTTTTTCTACCGCAAATATAAATCTTTTTTTTATATTTGCAAAAAACAAACCTTATCATCTATGGAAAAAAACAATATAACAATATCCACCGCAGTGGTGTTTAAGAGCGACAATATCGACACCGACAAGATAATTCCGGCGCGGTTTCTCAAAGCCGTCAGTCGTGGCAATTTTGGCGAAAAACTATTCTGCGACCTCCGCACCAACCCGCATTTCTGCCTCAACCAATACCCCGGCAGCCGCAAGATACTCATCACCGGCAACAATTTCGGATGCGGTTCGAGCCGCGAACACGCCGTGTGGGCACTCTACGACTATGGTTTCAGGGTGATAATAGCCACAGGTTTCGCCGATATT
>JAGCYI010000175.1 GCA_017960885.1 Bacteroidales bacterium | reverse complement strand
TTGTTGTGAATTGCTTTCAAATTATTATTTTTGTGTCGCCAGAAACAACTTTGGACCACATCGCTAATTTGTATGGGCGGTTGTGAATTGCTTTCAAATTATTATTTTTGTGTCGCCAGAAACAACAGTTGTTTGCTAACGATTTAGCTACTGGTGTTGTGAATTGCTTTCAAATTATTATTTTTGTGTCGCCAGAAACAACAAGAAAGATCAGGAGAAGTAACATCAATATGTTGTGAATTGCTTTCAAATTATTATTTTTGTGTCGCCAGAAACAACATTCATCAGTTGCAAATCATAACAACTGGTGTTGTGAATTGCTTTCAAATTATTATTTTTGTGTCGCCAGAAACAACTCATTGTCATAAAATTGTTCCTCCATAGGAGTTGTGAATTGCTTTCAAATTATTATTTTTGTGTCGCCAGAAACAACCTTGCTTATCAAAAGTTGTAGAAAAAGAGGTTGTGAATTGCTTTCAAATTATTATTTTTGTGTCGCCAGAAACAACCAGGCTGTAACGCTCGATTTACACGCACACGTTGTGAATTGCTTTCAAATTATTATTTTTGTGTCGCCAGAAACAACAATTTGTCTATGCATTTCACAATTAATAAAGTTGTGAATTGCTTTCAAATTATTATTTTTGTGTCGCCAGAAACAACTTCTTTGCGGATCATAGCCAAGAGATTTGGTTGTGAATTGCTTTCAAATTATTATTTTTGTGTCGCCAGAAACAACTCAATACGAGCAAAGAAATGACACACAAAGAGTTACAACGCTTTCAGAAAATAAAAAAAATGTGTTTCTGACTCAAACAAAAAACCGCCGAATGGCGGTTTTTTGTTTTCTAAAAGAGTTCAAGTTGCTGAGGTCCTTTATCGGGAGAGGTGGGATTGCGACCGTAAAAAATCTCTATCGCACCAAATTGTTTGTCGGTAACACACATTACACCCACTTTGCCTTCTTCGGGAAGAAACGACTTCACTCGCTTGACATGCACTGCCGCATTTTCACTACTTGGACAGTGACGGATATACATCGAAAACTGAAACATAGTAAAACCGTCTGCCATAATCTGTTTGCGAAAATTGGTAGCCGCCTTTTTCTGTTTCTTAGTTTCAGTAGGAAGGTCGAACATCACTAACACCCACATAATTCTATATTCGCTTAATCGGTTTAGCATATCATTTCAGGATAAGAAATTTTACGAATAGAGCCTTCGTAGCATTTATAGAGAGAGGCTGTGGTGATAGTGGCTGCCACCATCAAGGGACTACGCTTGCCGTCGATTACCACATCGAGCGTGGGTATGGATAGAAACTCCGCTTTGAAATCTTTATCAATTTCTATCTTGTCGGGATGTGAAGTATAATAGCAGTACACAAATTCGTCAACGTATGGGCGATAAGGCTCCATAATATCGTCGGCAAGGCAATAAGCATTATAACGGTTGTGGTGATGAATGCCGAGCGTGGGTAATATTCCGCTACTCACAAGCGAACGGGCAATCACTGCGCGAAGTATAGCGTAGCCATAATTGAGAAAACTATTGGGTGCAACGCCTTCGCGGTCGCGAACAAAGTTGTCGATATGAGATTTAAACAAATTTCGCCAATAATATGCGGCGGCTCGCCCTTCGGTATTGTCGGGGTCGCCGCTACGCACCTCATTAGCCCAAACGTGCATACAATTGTGACTTTCGCCTGATGTTTTTTCTAACACCGCCGCTTGGTTAAGGATCTTCTGCTTGATGGTTTGCTGCCAGAGTTGTTTTTTCAATGGCAACGATGCATCTATCTGTGCCCTAAACCGCTCGCTCTGCACCGTGTGTCCACATAGTGGAAGCATCAAGCCCACTGGCAAATGCGAACCGTCGCAAGTGATAAGGGCGGTGTTATTGTCTAATAGTTTTTCGATAAGACCTTGGGTAATAGTTATTTGTCTATTATCCAACACCACAATACCTATATCCTCAATCGGAACAGTTTGAGTAGTTTTTTCTTCAAAAATGGGCGGCACTTTTTTATTATATGCCGCCCCGGGAAGTTTTATCACCATTTGGCTGTTGTTCAGCGACAGGTATGCCGGATTGCTGAAACATAGTGTTCGTTTGATCATATTGACAAGGTTAATTATTTGGTTCGGTTTAATTAACCGCGTCAATATGTATGCCAAAATAATTAGTATTCACCTACGGAAACAATTTGTCCAATGTGGTTGATACGGACTTTGACGATATTGTCGAGTCCCTGTAAGCCACAACGTTTCCAAGTTACTCCTTTCAATGGTTTTGAATCTTGTACTACTGTTTCTAAATGATGTCTAAAAAAATAATCTTTTGTTGTAATTTTTTGTACTCTGAATAAATGTGGACTTATAATCGAATAGTTTTCAACTTTTTTGAACCACGATTCATCGTATTCTTTGGGATTGAAAACACATACGTTATTTTCATCGTATTCTGGAAAAACGAAATATTCGTTTTGTTTCATTGTAAAAAGGAATTGCCAACCTTCTTCCTTTTTATACTCTTTGTCGATAATTGGAAGGCCAAGCATTGCGCGAGATGTTGCCTCGTAAAACGATACAATTTTTTCATCAAGTTCATACTTAATGTTGCCATTTTCATCTGTTTGAAACAAATTGTCTTTTCCCAATATAGGCTTTCGATATATAGCCACGTGATGGTTGTTGCTGGTGCTTACAAAATCAACAGGTTGCTTG
Source organism: Bacteroidales bacterium (assembly GCA_017960885.1). Lineage (GTDB taxonomy): Bacteria > Bacteroidota > Bacteroidia > Bacteroidales > UBA3824 > UBA3824. The sequence continues at coordinate 9,785 of JAGCYI010000175.1, read as the reverse complement.
TTGCCGACTTTGCCCAAACATAGGTTGCCGTCCTTATCACGTTTACTGTGAAGTGCTTCGACATTGTTTACTCCGCTGATTGTCACGCGTTTTAGTGCAATACCTTTTGATTTGTTGAGCCAAATTGGGTTTTCATCCAAATTAGAGAAGGCTTGTTTTGCATCGCCACCGTATTCTTTCAATCTATCCTCCAAAATTGATTTGATATGGCTATCAACCACTTTTTCTACATTCAAATCGGGAGATATAGGTTTACGAATAGTGTAAGCAATTTCATAAGTTACAATCTTTACCTTTTCAGGTACTTTGTCGGTATGCAATTCATTGAGCCACAATGGATTTTTATCCAAAGCATTTTTACCTGTGAAGGCTTTTTTGGGGTCGTTACCGCAGGATTCCAAACGAGCAAGCAATGCCTCGCGATAGCGTGGCGAAGTTACTGAAGCTATTTTCTTTGCGTCAAAAGAGGCGTTGACCTTTTCTATGTTGACAACCACCTTTTTATAACTTCCATAAATGCTTTCATTGTGAAGTTGTCCGCGAGGTGTCAGTTGAACCTTTTTGTTGCAACCGTTTCTTTTTTTAGAAACATTGACATTTCGTGTTACTACTTTGTTTTTAGCTTTGATTGAAACCAATGTGTTTTCCAATTGACGTTTTGCCTCGGCTCTGAACTCGTCCAAAGGCATTGGCGGATTGAACCTCAGTTTGCCTTTATCATCGCGATAAAGTTGAGTACGTTCAATGGAAAACACCGCTCCAGCACGTTGCTCTTTTGGCAAGTCCATAAATTCAACGTTGTCTAAATCAACATACACGTCTGATGTTTTTTCTACACGTGCATTCAAGTTGTTGAGATATTGGATAAAACTTCGTTTTGTGAACGCAATAGTGAGAGCGTCCATTGCGTGATGGCGATGATCGTTGCGTTTTGTCCAATCTTTGATTTTGCGAATCTTGTATTTGTTGCCATTGTAATCGGTGTCTTCCTCTATCTCTGTAAGACCGAGTTTATCGTACTTGTCCCAATTGAGTTCCTGCATTACATTCACAAGTTGCCAATCTTCTCTCAGCCTGTCGGTAATGCTGCCCGTAGTTGTAACTACGTATTTTACAATACTTTCAAGCATTTCTTTTGCTTTTTTGGCAATGTATTGTGAGTCGCGCAAATCTCGGTTGATAAAACCCGACGGAATGTCGGCTTCTTTCATCAACAATTTGTCGTGCTTAGTCTTAGAAATTACTTTTTGAGCAAGCAAATGGTCGATACGATTTTTATATTCTGTGGCACCGTTTTCTCCGTATCTTTCCGAAACAAAATCAAACGCTGTCATTTTACCTTTGTCGATATTGATTTGTCGTGCTTCAAGAGTTTTATTTGAGAACGAATCATCAAAAAGCGATGCTTGCGGAATGATATGCTCTATATCAAATTCCTTGCTGAATAGTTTCGATTTTGGAATATATGTATTGGAATACAACGTTTTGAAACAGTTTTTTTCCAATTCCAAGTAAAGTTTATAACGAATGATGTCGTTGCGACTTACGTGTTTAAGTCCAAAATCTTGCTGCAACTCTTTAACATATTTTTCGTGCAATTTGGTAGTATTAGCCATTGATTTTGCCATTTCATCACGTTCGGTCTGCGACTTTTTGAGTTCGCGAGCAAGTTCTATACGGATTTCGTCAGGTTTGCCATATTCGGTAATAATGCCATTGACAACGTTCACCATTTGGTTGAGGATTTTTTCCACAACAGGATTGCGCAATGAGTTTTTTGGCAACAAATTCAAAAAATCATTCAACACTTTATTGTCGATTTCCTCTTTTGTAAGTGAATTTTTTGAATGACGGTAGCCCGCATATTCGCAGGCGGTACTATAATTAAGACCGTCTTTCAAGTGAGGAAGAATCTTCCGTAATGCTTTTGCGCTGAGGTTGCTGTAATCAGATTCAAAAGTCAAATTTGCAAGAGCCTTGGCACATTCGGTGCTGAATCCAAATTTTTTGGTAAGTTTTTGGATTAATTCGTTGTCTTCGCCCTCAAATGAATACAACAAGTGCCAAAGTTGATATATTTTTTGTTTTTCAAAATCTTTGCCTTCGATTGTGGAGTCAAATTCGTACTCCTTGGGGTCGATTTTGAATGTATCAAACACATTGTAAATTTTAGCAAGCGTTCTATTGCCATCCAACTCTTTGAAATTGATATCTGCCTCTTTTGCATTTGCAAAAAGAATTTTTATGATTTCGGCTTTTGACAATTTTTCCTTTGCAGTAAGTTGACTAAAAAGTTCTTGCTTTTCTTCATCTTCCAAAGGACGTTTACCATAATTGTAATCGCTCGACCATCCAAAAAGGTCTTTTTGATTATTTGGCAAAACTGTACCCGAAACAATAATATCATTCAATCGTTGCCAAATTCTAAACTCCTGAAACAATGGAGACGATTTTGGGCAAACTTTCAGACCAATAGTCCTTGTCTTCTTTTTGCCGCTATCTTCATATTCAATTTGGCGACTTTCAAATTCACAGAACGAGACTAACCCCTTTTGCGATTTGAGTTTACGTTGATAGAAAATCACAACGTCGCGTATTTCTTCTTTCACCTCTTTGGTGAGTTCTTTGTGAAATTTGGCTTGTGTTTCCCAAATAGTTTCAAACTCATCCAAATAGTCCTGACGATAAAAAACTTGATTTTTCAGGCTGTAATGCGGATTGGCGTCGAGTTGTTGCATTTGATATTGTCCTACTGTCAAATGATTAAGACGCAACACTTTGCTACGGTCGCTTATGTCGCCAAGATAACCGCTCGCATTGGCAATTTGCCCGTTAATTTCTTGTAAAATTACTGCAATTTGCTCTAAATCAAGTTTCTGAGAAAGAGCCTTTACACGCCATTTGTAATTTTCTAATTTTTGATCTGCACCTTTGGTGTCGCGTTTGATGCCCACAACTTTCATAACATCACGACACAAACCCCAAGTCTGTTTGCCGTTCTTGCCGTTCAACTGCTCTTTGAAATCTTCGGTGATAATTTCTGGATAGAATTGTTTTTGGAAATCCAACACCTTATATAATTCACTCTGCAAATCGGAACGGTAAAAATCGGGAAGGTTCTTTTGCTTGCGTTCCAAAAGTTGTAGAGCGTATTGTCCCGGAGTGAGATTATCATTATAAAGGATTTTGGCAACATCAATAGAATCCACAGCCTGTCCTTCATCAGTAGATTTCACTTTGCGACTACTTTTATAACCACGTTTCTTGTTTATCATCAGCAACACGCGGGCAAATTGTTCCAATGAAATTTCTTCTGATGCAGCTTTTGCTCTCAGACGGTAGGTTTCAAATGTTGTACGATTGCCATTTTCCGACAATATGGTTTCGTCGCTTATAAAACCGTGATTTTTCAACAGTTCTATAAGGTTATTGCGGCGGAGTTTGTAGCGTTGCAAATTGCGGCGCATACTGCGTTTAAGGGTTCTGGCCGCATTTGTGGTTATGGATTTACCCTTTTCAAAATTATTGATTTCGTCAGTAGTCAAAGGGTTTACCCTGACACCGAGTCTTATAATCGATGATTGTTCGTTGGCGGTTTCGGCTTCATTTACCACCGCCCATCCTATCGAGTTGGTTCCTAAGTCAAGTCCTAATATCTTCTTCATAATACAGATTATTTTTTTCAAAAATAGGAAAAAAAATGATACAGCGTATAAAAAAAATCCCTATATTTGCAGTATAATTTGAAAGCATTCACAATAAGGATTATTCCGTTGTGAAAACATTAGGTTGCCTCGTCCTTCATCGGGGCATTTTTTTTGCCCAACATTTTTCCTGAAAAAATTTCCCTATCCTGTATATCCTAAATTCTTAAAAAAATACCTTAACCCTTTACCATTTTATAAAAGTATACTTAGTTAAAAAGTGTTAAACAGCTTTTCTGGTTGCTTATTCTTTTTTTATATTTGCAAATATTAGAAACAAAAACCAATTAAGATGAAAAAATTATTATACCTAATTGCTATTCTGATTGTTGCCATCAGCCAACAAGCGTGCGGACAGATGATGGATGGTGTGTGGACTTGTAAAAAAGTAACAATTGCAGGCAAAAACTACGACGAACTGTCTGACGATACAAAAAAAATGTTAGACGAATCCATAGGTGCTACAATGACCTTCAAAGGCAATGAAGTAATTGACGCACAAAAAAAATACGGCAAAATGAATATGGTGAAAGGCTATTATCATTTTAGCGACGACCAAAAAGTGCTTACTGTCAATTTCAAGAAAGAATCTATTAACGGCGGCCGCACGTGGGAAAATCTAATAGAAGGTCTACCCGCTGACTTCGATTATCATATTGTCACTCTTAATGACAAACAATTGATATTTCAATTTGAACAAGCAGAGGGCATCTACTACGAATATACTTACGAAAAAGAATAACTAATAATCACCCTTCCCCTACACTCAACTTTAATCCTCCGACAATTGTTTGCTCATTCGCCTATAAGTTGAGAACACCTTTGCGCGAGATACAAAGCCGATGTACTTGTTGTTTTCGTCGAGCACGGCAATGTTGAATTTATCGGAAGTGGAAAATTTAGTGGCTACCGAATCCATACTTTCGTCGATGCGCACCGTGTATTCGGGACGGAAACAGAGATCCTTTACAAACACCTTGTCGTACTGCTCGGGGTGGAACATTATCTTGCGTATGTCGTCCATCTTGATAATACCTATAAAGGTGTTGTCGGTGCGGCTCACCACGGCAAAAATGTTTCGGGTGGTGCCTTCCACAGCCTTCACAAGCACTCGGAGGGTGTCTTCGGGAAAAACTACGGCAAAGTTGGTCTCAATGAGCTTCTCCAGTTTCATCAGGTTGAGCACGTTCTTGTCGGTGTGGTGGGTGAGCAGCTCGTTGCGACGGGCAAGTTGATAGGTGTATATCGAATTGGTAATGAACTTTTTTGTAAAGATATACGAGAAAACGCTCACCAGCATCAGCGGCACAAAAAGTTTGTAACCACCTGTGAGTTCGGCAATAAGGAACACAGCCGTCAAAGGAGCGTGCAGCACTCCGGCAATTGTTCCCGCCATGCCCACGAGCGCAAAGTTGGCGGCGTGGATATCCTGAAAGCCCAATCGTGTAAGAATGGTGGAGAGCAGCAGTCCCGTGGTAGCCCCCACAAAGAGCGATGGAGCAAAGATACCTCCCACGCCTCCTGCGGCAAAGGTGGCAGATGTGGCAAGAGGTTTGGCAAGTGTAAGGGCGGTAAGCAGCAGCACCGTTCCCCAGCCGCTGTGCCACGACGAGAATATGCTGTTGCGGTAAATAGGCTTGATGTCGCCGTTGAGACTGTTGGAAATAATGTTGTAACCTTCGCCAAAGAGCGAGGGAAAAAGGTAAATCATGCCAGTGAGCAGCAAAGCGCCCCACACAAGTTTCCAAAAAGTGGAGTTAATCTTGCGGAACTGTTGCGACAGCCAGATATAACTACGTGTAAAATAGATAGATGTGAACGCGCAAACCAATCCGAGGAGAATAAAGTAAGGAACATCCTTGCTGGCGAAGGCGTCGGTCATGCGGAAAAAATATACAGGACTGCTGCCCGAAAGCATATACGAAATCAAAACACCTGTTACTGAGGAAATTAGCAACGGTACGAGCGAACTCATAGTAAGGTCGAGCATAAACACCTCCATCACAAACACCACTCCTGTAATCGGGGCTTTGAATATGGCAGCCAACGCCGCCGCCGTGGCGCATCCGAGCATCAGAAGACGCTGTTTGAAGTTGAGGTGCAGAAACTTACCGATGTTTGAGCCAATTGCCGCGCCAGTTACCACGGTAGGTCCCTCAAGTCCCGCGCTTCCGCCGAAACCCACTGTTATGGCTGATGTTATCACCGACGAGTACATGTTGTGGGGCTTTATCACCGCCTCTTCTTTTGAAATGGAATAAAGCACACGGGGAATGCCGCCGCTGATGTTTTGTCTTAATATTAACTTAATAAACACAACGGTAATGGAGATTCCCACAAAGGGAAAAAGAAGATTTCCGTCGAAACCGAGCAGAGGATTGATAGTGCCCGACAAGAATTCGCTGATATGGTGAGTGAGTGTTTTGAGCACCGCCGCCGTAACGCCTGCGATAATACCCACTATGATGCTCAGCATAGTAAGGTACTGTGTAGTGCCTATATGACGGATACGCCATTCGTAAAATCTTCCGAACGCCCGCCTCATCTTCCAACGCCGCTTTGTACTCTTGTCTATGCCCATTATTACCTTATTGTTTGTGGGTTGCAAATTAAAACTTATTGCGCCAACATTATATTAACAAAAAATTATTTTTACAAAAATTGATTATACCAACCTATTTTTCTAAATTTGCCGCATTGTTTTAAATATTCACATCAATATTATGGCACAAGACAACGCAGTATTCGACATTATCGAGAAAGAATACGGCCGTCAGAAAAACGGCATCGAGCTTATTGCTTCCGAAAACTTTGTAAGCGCCAACGTAATGCGTGCAATGGGTTCGGTACTAACCAACAAATACGCCGAGGGATATCCTGGTCACCGCTATTACGGTGGCTGCCACTTCGTTGACGAAATGGAGACTCTCGCTATCGAACGTCTTAAAAAACTTTACGACGCCGAATGGGTAAACGTTCAACCCCACTCAGGTGCGCAGGCTAATATGGCTGTGCTCTTGACCGTTTTGAAACCCGGCGACACTTTTATGGGCTTAGACCTCGATCACGGCGGTCACCTCAGCCACGGTTCGCCCGTTAACTCATCTGGTTTGCTCTACAACCACGTTTCGTACAATATCAACAAAGAGACCGGTCTTATCGACTACGACCAGATGGAGAAAGTGGCCCTCGAAACCAAACCGAAACTTATCATCGGTGGTGCTTCGGCTTACTCTCGCGACTGGGACTACGAACGTATGCGCGCTATCGCCGACAAGGTGGGAGCATTGATGATGATCGATATGGCTCACCCCGCAGGTCTTATCGCTGCCGGCATCCTCAAAAACCCGTTGAAATACGCTCACATCGTAACATCTACCACACATAAAACCCTCCGCGGACCTCGTGGCGGTATCATCCTCCTCGGCAAAGATTTCGACAATCCGTGGGGCAAAACCACTACCAAAGGCGTTATCCGCAAAATGTCGTCGCTGTTGGATTCTGCAGTGTTCCCCGGCGTTCAGGGCGGACCTTTAGAGCACGTTATCGCTGCCAAGGCTGTTGCATTCGGCGAGGCTCTCACACCCGAATTCAAAGAGTACGCTAAACAGGTTCAGACCAATGCACGCGTAATGGCAAACGAACTTATGAACCGTGGTTACAAGATTCTTTCCGACGGTACCGACAACCACTCAATGCTTGTTGACCTCCGCAAAAACTTCCCCGACATCACTGGTAAGGAAGTTCAGTTGGCACTCGAAAAAGCCGACATCACAGCCAACAAGAATATGGTTCCGTGGGATACACGCTCGGCATTCCAGACCTCAGGCGTACGTCTTGGCACAGCAGCCATCACCACACGCGGACTCAAAGAGGCTGAAATTCTGCAAGTTGTAGACTTTATCGACACCGTTATCAAAAACATCACCAACGATGACGTTATCGCCAAAGTAAAAGCCCAAGTAAACGAACTTATGGCTGGCTTCCCCTTGGATAAGTAAATTTGAAAACTATATGGATTAAAGTGGCGGCAATCTTAATTGGTTGCCGCTATTTTTTTTGAGAGGGTTAAAATAGCCATTACCTTGATGACCATTTACGACAAAAGTGAAATTAGCAATGTTTCTGATAGTTACCTCAAAAGCCTTGTAAAACAAGTCATTAGGGAATAAATAAACGGGCTTTTTTTATTCTTGTGAAAGAATGGGGGGACGTGTAGAACAAAAAAAGATTTGGGCAAAAAATGCCCCGATGAAGGACGAGGCAACCTAATGTTTTTCAAAATATTTGCGAATTTGCGGTTGTTTCTGACTTTACAAAGATTAAAATTTGAATGCAATTTAAAACTAAAAAAAAGCCCCACCTTTCGATGGGGGGGTGTACGACTTGCATTTCTGCAAGACATCCCATTGCAAATATAAAAACAATTTTAATACAAACAAAATGAAATAGAGAAAATTAAAAAAAATGGAATAATCAAGAAAGAACCGACCGCGCTGTTTTACGATTTGCCGCACAATTAAATTATGAAATTACCAAATTGTGGTTTCTGATGTCACAAAGATAAATATTTGAAAACGATATTATATAGATGTGGCTGTGAGCGTTTAAACCTTTTTAAATGATTTTGCGTTGAATAAATTTGAAGGTGGAGTTCAACCAATTCAAAAGGAAGATATAACCCATTAATTTTGGTTGTGGTTAACTCTGGGATACGTCTTAATATTATATTTTCGCCACCTTTTGTTGTCTTTGACACTGCAAAGATAATAATTTGAAAGCAATTCACACCGACCTGGTGTCTGTGATAATGTAAACGTCGCCGGGGGCGTTTAAACCTTTTATATTATTTTCCGTTAAAGATATAGGAAGGCGGAACTCGACAATTATAAATTCTGTAATAGGTCTAAACTGATAGCCGAGGCTGTTTGGCATAGTTGACTCGTTTTTCGGGTAAAGCACATTACAGCCGCCTTTTTTAGTTGTTTCTGACGTCACAAAGATAATAATTTGAAAGCAATTCACAACTAAACAAATATAAATGGAATTGTTACTTGAACATAAAGGAAAAAAGCCAAGTGGAAAGGTTGAAGAAATACCTAAATGGGAAAATGAAGAAAATTGAATTTCAATCTATATCGTCTTCATCATCGTCATCCAAATCGTTGTCACACGGCCAATCGGGGTGCAATGCGGAGATAGCATCCATATCTTCTGGCGACAAATAGCCTTGATAGGATACTACATCTTCAATACTTTTAAAAATTGAAACATCCATTGTTGTAAATATAGAATATTAGATTTTTCTTTTTATTAAACTCGCTTTTTGCAAATAAACGGGCTTATATTTTCACAAATTTGCATTTTTTACGATTTTGTGAAAGAATGGGGGGTGGATTCGTGCAGAAAAGTCATTTAACAACGAATTAAACTAATAAAACGAATTTATTTTTTATCCTTAAACACGCTTCAATGTGCATGATCCAATGTCTTGAAAATGGCATCTGAATAAGACCGCGTACATCTTTATTGCACCAATAATCAATTAGCCAAACGGCATTTTCATCTGAACTGACAACTCCCAAAGATTTAAGTTTTTCTTTGCGGTATTCTGTTACGTTGTTCTTTAGATTATTATATGTCAAATTTCGTATTATATCTTCTGTACTCTTCTTTACATCAGCGCTATAAGAATATAGTTCATCTAAATTTAAATGCTTTGTAAAATTTGAGATTTGTTCTTTAATGAGTTCATTCCCTGTTGTGATTATCGGAGAGTTAATACGGTTTTGATAGTTCCCTGAAAAGAACACTTCTTCATCACCGTTTATGAGTGTGTGAGCAACGATATCCTCAATTCGGAAAATATGCCAAATAGAATATGCAATATTTTTGCAGTGATACCCGTCTGCATTCATAAAAGGCATAGAATCAAAATCTTCTCTTTTTAGTTTTTCTCTAAATGAAAGAAGCGTGTTCATTAGATCATTGCGCAAATCGAAAAGGACTTTTTTGCCTTGTTCTAAAGTGTCTGCCTTTTTGATTAACGACTGAATCCTCTTATTTTGTTCCGACCATTCC
>JAGCYI010000174.1 GCA_017960885.1 Bacteroidales bacterium | reverse complement strand
TATTACGCTGTGCTCTCAGGCGAGGTAAATAGGAGCGAAGGTACAATTTCGCTTCCTTTAATGCCCGACATCGCCGATCGTCCGCGTCAAAAAGTGGATTTTCAGCACGGAAAACCTGCAATTACCGATTTCAAGGTCGATAAGGTGACCCATGGAAAAACTTACATCTATTTATATCCCAAGACCGGCAGAACCCATCAATTGCGGGTTCATTGTGTCTATCGCGATGGGCTTGCTCATCCGATTATTGGCGACGAACTTTATGGAGAAAAAGCCGATAGAATGTATCTTCACGCAATGAAAATCTCTTTTACTCACCCAGTTACCAACGAAACATTAACCTTTGAATCAAAACCTGATTTCAATATTTAACCACCTAAAACCTCAGCCGCTATGATTATTATCTCAAAATTTATTTTCAACAAGATATTAAAAAATTATACGGGGATAACTTTTTTTCCGTTTATCATACTTAAATATGACAAAAACGATAAATCGGTGCAGCCATACGAGGTTGTTGCCAATCACGAGCGCATACATTTGCGCCAACAATTGGAAACCTTGGTGGTGTTTTTTTATCCTATGTATCTGATTTTCTACACAATAAACCGATTCAAAGGTATGAAACATTACGAGGCTTACCGCAATATTCCCTTTGAACGCGAGTCGTACGTTTACGAAAAAGACTTGAACTATCTGAAAAACAGAAAGTTTTGGAATTGGCGACAGTTCATTTCAACCCCGAAAAACGGCGTCATTTCTTCTCGTTGACCACCTTTGGAAACGATGTCACGAACTTTACTTTGATGTCGGGAAACGAGTTGACAAATTGAATTTTAACATCGGGAAACGACTCCACAACCTTCCATTCGCAGTAACATGGCCACGAACTTTCGGTAAGTTTTATCTCCACATCGGGAAAACTTTCCACCACTTGAACCTTGATGTCGGGGAAACTTTCTACTATCTTAACTTTGCCCGACAGCGGAAATGTTTTGCCATTAACAGTTACAGAACAATCTGATTTGCTGATTTTTACCTGTTGCGCAAAAATGCAAGTGCAGGCAAAAATCATAAGCATCGTGAGTAATATTTTTTTCATATTGCAATGTTTTTTGGTTTGTTATTTAGTTGAATATTACTTGATTTTTTGAAAAAATGTTTCGATATTTGTGGATATAAAACTCATTATTATGGAAAACAACGACATTGAAGAGATGCTCAAACACCACGGCATTCGTCCCACAGCAGTGAGAATCTTGGTTTACAAGGCGATAGAGGAATTTCACAATCCGTTTACGCTCGACGATGTGGAAATAAAGATGTCAACGATGGACCGTTCGAGCATTTTTCGCACGCTGCGCCTTTTTGCCGATTCGGAACACCATATAATTCACGAAGTTAACGATGGTTCGGGCTTTTGCAAATATTGCCTTTGCCACTCGTGCGGCCACGGCAACATTCATCACCACCTCCATTTCACCTGCAAACGCTGCAAAAAGACCTTCTGCATCGAGGATGTTGAGATTCCCGAATTTCATCTTCCCAAAGGTTTTGAAATGACTGATATAGAGTGTGTTGCCAAAGGGTTGTGCCCGAAATGCAGCAAACTTTCCTGTTGATTTTTTGCCTCCGTTATCACTTTGCAACTCAGTTGCGAAACCGCAGTTATACTTTTGCAGCGTAAAAATAACAATCAGTGCAATCATAAAAAAGTATAACTATGTTTTGGAACAGAATTTCAGGAATCTACGATTTTGTAGAAAACACTTTTAATGGAAAGGTTAACAGAGATATTGCGCAATATGTTGCAAATCTGATGGATAGCAATGATGTTGTGTTAGAATGTGGATGTGGCACGGGAATGTTCAGCGTTGAAATTGCAAAGCGCTGCAAAACTATCACCGCCACCGATTTTGCCGAAAAAATGCTTCGTCAGGCTCAGAAAAAATGCAAGGATTGTAACAATATTACCTTTGCCAAAGCCGACATCACACATTTGGAATATGTCGATGAATCGTTTGATAAAGTGGTGGCAGCCAACGTTATACATTTGGTAGAAAATCCCGAAAAGGCGATGAAAGAGTTGCTCCGTGTGTGCAAAACGGGCGGCAGAGTTATTATTCCCACCTACATAATGAAATCTAACAAGAAATCGAGCGCGGCGGCAGGTTTCTTCAATATCTTGGGCGCAGGATTTCAAAACGAGTTTAACTACGAGAGTTACCAAAAGTTCTTTAAAACAATGGGTTACGAGGTTTCAGATTATTACACTGCACAAGGTACAATGCCCTGCTGTGCGGCGATTATCGAAAAAAAAAAGATTTTCGGTGGCTTTTTTAGTTATTTTTAGTTATATTTGCGATTATCAAACTTAATACTTTTATAAAATTTTATCATTATGAAAAAAATATTTTTAACATTGTTGACTGTAATGTTTTGTGTGTCAGCATTTTCGCAAACGGTAGAAACTATCCGCAAAGATTATGCAGATGCTTTGGCTCACGCTAAACAAATTAACGACCCCGAATACCCCGTAAATAATAAATTTAAGGTGGTAACAGAGCAAATGATGCCGGGTTCTGGCCCTCACCAAGTAACGGCAAATTTTTATTATTATGAGGACGAAAATGAAGAGTCGCCATCTGACATCACCAAGTCAATTTATTATGTTACACACAGTTACAATTGGGCTGCGCGAGAATATTACGAAGAGTATCTCTATACCCGAAAAGGCAAAATCGAATTTATTTATCAAAGGGGTTATGATGATGATTTTCAGTTATATGAATACCGTTTTTACTTTGATGCCAAGGGCGTAATCAAGGTGATTGTAAAACGCAAAAAGGATGACGACAGCGCCCTTACCCAAGAGTACAGCGGAGCCACCGTAACTGACAAATACAAAAAGGCTTACGATGCAGCCGTAAAACAATCGGAATATTTCAAAGGGTTGTTTGATACGCTTAATT
>JAGCYI010000173.1 GCA_017960885.1 Bacteroidales bacterium | reverse complement strand
TCAACGGTTCGCCTCAATTGAATGCTTGGCTTGGCTATTCGTTTGAAATTCTTTGCCTTCAACACGTTGAGCAAATCAAACGTGCAATAGGTATCGGCGGAGTTATCACTAATGTTTGCTCTTGGAACACCTTGCCAAACGCCGAATTAGGAATCGACGGAGCACAAATCGACCTTGTTATCGACCGCGCCGACAATACTATCAACCTTTGCGAAATGAAGTTTTCAAAATCGAAATATGCCATTACCAAAAAATATTTCGACCAACTAAACGAGCGTGAAGAAATTTTTCGTCAAAGTACCAAAACAAATAAGTCGCTGCATACCACTTTGGTAACAACCCTTGGTGTAAAACAGAATATGTATAGTTCGGTGGTACAAAATGAGGTTGTGTTGGATGATTTGTTTGCAGAATAGGCTTGGGGCTTGTTGATTGTTCCTTTTAATTACGATTTTTCCCAAATTTAACTATCACCACTACTGCGGTGATTATCAGTGCAATACCTATACAATTTCCAACCGTCAGACTTCCGCCAAATACTGTTAGCGATACCACCAAGGCAGTGATGGGTTCTAATGCGCCAATGATGCTTGCAGGTGTGGAGCCGATGATGTGGATGCTTGATGTTACAAGTGCCAACGACAAAAAGGTGGTAAAAAACGACAATCCAAATGCATTGCCCCACATTTCCCACGTGGTTAGCCTTGCAATGCCGCTGCCAAGTATCGAAATTGTTAAAAACAACACCGCTCCCGAAAGCGTGGCAAAAAATGCGAGTTTAAGCGTTGGTAATGAGTGCAATACACTGCGGTTGACACCCACGAGGTATACTGCGTAAGTTACAGCCGATAAAAGCACCAAGATAATGCCGTATGTGCTTAGAGTGCCACCATCGCCTTCGTAGAGTAACGCTATGCCGCTCCCTGCGCACAGCAGCGAAATCCAAGTGGCAATGCCGGTTTTTTCTTTGAAAAACGCCGCCATCATTAGCACCACAAATAGCGGATAAGTGAAGAGTATTGTGGAGGCAATTCCAGCATCCATCTCTTTGAAACTTAGGAACAAAAACAGCGACGACAATGCAAAAAACAATCCCATTGCCATCGACATCAAAAATTCTTTGCGTTTGATTTTAAAACCCTCGCCTTTGATTATAAGTAGCAGTCCTATGAGCAAAACTGCAAATGCATATCTATAAAGCAGCACCGAAACAGGGTCTACACCCTTGTCGTAAAGTGGCAGAGCAAAAAGCGGGTTCAACCCGTAGCACATTGATCCAATAATTGCCAGTGTATACCCCTTGGCACGGTTAGAAGAAGTCATATTACTATTTTGAGGCGCAAAAGTATAACTTTTTTGGTGATAATTCAAAAATTTACAATTAAAATTTGGTGTTACTTTTTGCTTGTTTACTATTGCTTTTGTCATTTTCTTTTTGTATCTTTGAACGGTAAAAATGATACACAACAATGGCATACATCAACGAAGGCAACCCTATATACATTACCTATGCTCGGAATGATGCAAAACATCCGGGGTGGAAGCATATATCAGATGTAGTTGATTTAATAATTGAAAAGTTTACGGAAGAAAAAATACACTATAAGATTGACACAGAGGATATAGAAGCCGGTGATTCAATAACTGCATTTGAAAAGGAAATTGGCGCAAAGCCCTATACCATTCTTGTTTATAGCGACAAGTATTTTCATAGTTGGCATTGTATGTTTGAACTTTCTGAAATTAAAAAGAACATTGACAAGAAAAAAGGTTTTATTTATATCAATGCTGATAAAACAGAGTTGAATGACAGGTATATACCAAAGTTGGAGAAATATTGGGATAAATGCGAATCGGATTTGAAACGTATCAAACGGCATCGTTCTCGTGACCTAACGGGAATTGAAATTGCGGCAGATGAACACAATTTTTATGTTGACGATGTCTTAGGCTTAAAAACCTTTTTCAGTGAAAAAAAACGTCTTAATGCTGAAAATCTGATTAATAACTCCGCTGAACTTGATTCATTGATTAAAACTATAAAGAAATGGTTTGGTGTTAAAACGATTTATTCCCACGATGAAAATGGACAAAATATTATTCCGTCAACAGGCAAATTAGAAAATCATACTACTGATAAACAAAAAATATCAGCTCTCAAATCTCAAATAGATGTCAAAAAATCGGAAAAAACTAAGAAAACCAAGATAGTTGGTGGAATATCGGCTGTGGGTTTATTGATAGGGATTCTCATAATGTTTTTACTAAAACCTTGGCCAGAACCACTTGGTGAAACTACTACTGAACCAGACACACTTATGGTAACAGACACTGTTAAGATAAGACCAATAGATACAATAGGACCACCACAACAAGATACAACTGGTGTAATTGTCCCTGAATACGTTGACCTTGGTATTTCTGTCCTTTGGGCTACCTGCAACATTGGTGCGGATAATCCTTGGGATTATGGAGATTATTTCGCTTGGGGAGAAACAAAACCAAAAGATGATTATTCGTGGGACAATTACGAGTTTTGCGAATATGTTTGCGAATATAATATTGAAGAAGATGATGATCAAGAATTTGTTTACGGATTGAACGTCTTTCCTGACAATCATACTCTATTAAAGTATTGTAATGATACAACCTACTGCGACAATGAGGTTTCTGACACTCTCACACAATTACAATCCTCTGATGATGCCGCCTTTGTCACTTTGGGTAATGGATGGCGGATGCCGACCATTGGTGAGTTTAACGAACTTGTAAATAATTGTGAAACTGAATGGGTAGAAAATTACCGAGGGCAGGGGGTTAACGGTTACAAATTTACTGGCAAAAATGGCAATCATATTTTTTTGCCGGCAGCGGGGTCTACAAGTGATGAATTCAACGAGGAGGATGCTGATGGCAGTTACTGGTCATCGTCACTCGGTTCGCACCGACCTTACTGCGCACAGAGTCTCTCCTTCAATTACCGTGTCATCAAAACAGACCTCTATGACAAGCGTTGCGACGGATTATCTGTCCGCCCGGTGCGTCCAAAGAAGTGATGTTTTTGTTTGTGGATTTTTAATGGATTATTCCGCCCTTTTTTTTACCTTTGCCACAAACAATAAACTCATCACTTAATATGAAAAGACTTTTTACAATTACTTGTGCGTTGTGCGCGGCGATGGCGGCGGGCGGCGTTTCTTCGGCAAGTGGACAGACGAATTCTAACTTGTCGACTTCTAATGTGTTGTATTACAACGCTCCTGCCTCCGCTTGGACCGAGGCTCTTCCCGTGGGAAATTCGCACCTTGGGGCTATGGTTTTTGGAAATCCAAAACACGATGAACTGCAACTCAATGAGGAGACTTTTTGGGCGGGCGGACCTCACAACAATATCCCCCAAAATGCTTACAAAGAGTTAGACCACGTGCGAAACCTTATTTTTGAGGATAAAAACGCTGAGGCTCAGGAAATTATCAACAAAAACTTTTTTACAGGTCAGCACGGAATGGGCTATTTGACCCTTGGAAGTCTATTTTTCGATTTTGCCGACATCAACGATTTTAGTGATTATTATCGCGAACTTGACATCTCTAACGCTGTGGCTACCACCAAGTTTGCTGCCAATGGTGTGAATTATAAACGCACAGTTTTTGCCTCGTTTGCCGATGATGTAATTGTTGTGAAACTTGAAGCCGACAAAAAGAAAAAACTGAATTTTTCGATTAATCACAATTGCAAATTGCAAAACACCGTCAAAGCAAATGGCAATCGCTTGTCTATCAATCTTAAAGGCAAAGACCAAGAGGGCGTGGAGTCAAAACTTAACGCTGTGTGCATTGTGGAGGTAAAAACCAATGGCAAAACCATCGCAAAGGATTCTGTATTAACCATTAACAACGCTTCGGAGGCTGTGATTTTTATCTCTGCCGCCACCAATTTTGTTAATTACAAAGATGTTAGCGGCAACGCTATGCAAAAGGCTGAACAGAGTCTCAAAAATGCCATTGCAAAAGATTATAATTCAATGCTTTCGGCTCATATTGCAAAGTATAAACAACAATTCGACCGTGTAAAATTGACCTTACCCAAAGATGAATCGTCGAAACTTCCTACCGATGTTCGTCTTGAAAATTTCAACAAGAACACAGACGAAGATTTGGTAGCCTTGATGTTTCAATACGGACGTTATTTGTTGATTTCGTCGTCGCAACCGGGCGGTCAAGCGGCTAATTTACAGGGAATTTGGAACAATTCTATCGATGCTCCTTGGGACAGCAAATACACCATTAATATTAATGCCGAAATGAACTATTGGCCAGCCGATGTTACCAATTTGAGCGAGTGTCAAGAGCCGTTTTTCAATCTTATCAAAGACCTTTCGGAAACGGGTCGCGAGGCTGCCAAAACTATCTATCACGCAGATGGTTGGATGGCTCACCACAATACCGACATTTGGCGAGTTACGGGTCCCATCGACGGTGCTTATTGGGGCATGTGGCCCAATGGCGGCGGATGGCTTTCTACTCACATTTGGCAGCATTATTTGTTTACGGGCGATAAGGATTTTCTTGCAAAAAATTATAATATTTTAAAAGAATGTGCCAAATTTTACCTTACGGCAATGGTAAAACATCCTAAGTTTGGATATTTGGTCACCACCCCCTCCACATCACCTGAGCATGGATATTTAAACGATGGTTCGTCGATGACGGCAGGCTGCACAATGGATAATCAAATTGCGTTCGACGTTTTTAGTCAAGCACTTAACGCAGCCAAAACCCTCAACAAAGACGCCGCTTTTTGCGATTCTCTCTCTAATGCACTTTCACAAATTGCTCCGATGCAAATTGGTAAATACGGACAATTGCAAGAATGGCTTGTAGATGCCGACAACCCAAAAGACGACCACCGCCATGTGTCTCATTTATACGGACTTTATCCCTCTTCGCAGATTTCTCCGTTTAAACATGCGGGTCTTTTTGTTGCTGCCAGACGCTCTCTCTATCAGCGTGGAGATATGGCTACGGGTTGGAGCATTGGTTGGAAAGTTAACCTTTGGGCACGTCTTCTTGATGGCGATCACGCTTATAAAATAATACGCAATATGCTCAATCTTTTGCCATCAAGCAAAGATGGTTGGATGTATCATGGCAACGGCAGAATTTACGCTAATGGTTTTGATGCTCATCCGCCATTTCAGATTGATGGTAATTTCGGACTTTGCGCCGGCGTTGCTGAAATGCTTTTGCAGAGCCACGATGGGGCTGTTCACCTTTTGCCTGCATTGCCCAAGGCTTGGCACACCGGCTCTGTTTCTGGCTTAAAGGCTCGCGGAGGTTTTGTGGTTGATATGGATTGGAAAGATGGTAAGTTGCAGCATGTTAAGATATTATCTACTATTGGTGGAACTCTACGTATTCGTTCTCGGGTTGAATTCGAAGGCGAAAATATTAAACCAGCCGAGGGTGAATGTAAAAATCCGTTGTTGCTTCCTTCCGATGTTAAAACTCCTCTTATTTCCCCGCTTTATCCTGATGATGAAATTATCGAAGAAATTTGGGGCTATGATCACGAATACGACATTGAAACCTCGAAAGGCGATATAATAATTTTAAATTCTAAATAGTAAACTGAAAATGAAAAGACTTATTTATCTTTGTGCTCTAACTACCACTATGTCAATATTTTCGTGCAGTGGTAACGCACCAAAAAACGCAGAACCAAAACACTGGCTTGCCACTTGGGGCACGGCCGTGCAACTTACCGAACCGCACAATATGCCGCCTGCGCCCGGACTTTCGGGAAACACTATCCGTCAGCGCGTTAAGGTAACTCTTGGCGGCGATTCGCTAAGGTTAAAACTTACAAACGAGTTTGGCGACGTTCCGTTGAAAATCTCCGCTGTGAGCATTGCCAATTCTATCGACAGTTGCGCCATCGACCCTGCTTCCGCCACTAATGTTTTGTTTGGGAATAAACCATCTTTGGAAATTCCTGTTGGCGAAACAGTTATCTCCGACCCGTTGGCTCTGTCGGTTAAACATCGTGGCGACGTGGCTATAACAATCGTTTACGAAAACGCTCCCGAAAAACTCACAGGTCACCCGGGTTCGCGCACCACATCGTTTATTATGGAAGGCAACCATCTCAACGATGCAAATTTCAGTAACTCAGTTAAAACCGACCATTGGTACTCAATTGAGCGTATCGACATTCTCACTTCTGTTAAAAACCGCGCTGTGGCTATCATTGGCAACTCAATCACCGACGGTCGCGGCTCTACCACCAATATGAACAACCGTTGGCCAGATGTATTTACCGATCGTCTTTTAGCCGATTCCGCAACCAAAAATCTCAGCGTATTGAATATGGGAATTGGCGGCAACTGCGTGGTTTTCGGTGGATTAGGTCCTACGGCATCAAAGCGTTACAGCCGAGATGTGTTAGAGCAGCCGGGAGTTAAGTATGTAGTTATATTTGAGGGCGTTAACGATATAGGAGGCTCTCGCGATGTGGCACAAACCGAACAAGCCTTGAAAGATGCCTACACCAAGATGATAAACGATGCAAAAGCCAAAGGATTAATAGTTTACGGTGCTACCATTACCCCGTTTAAAGAGAGTTTTTACTACACTCCCGAAAAAGAGCAACTTCGCCAAAACGTTAACAACTGGATTCGCACTTGTGGATTGTTTGATACTGTAATCGACTTAGAAACAGCCATTTGCAGCAAAGAAGACCCATTTATAATGGATTCCACACTTCACGACAACGACCATCTTCATCCCAATGCCGACGGTCACCGCGCTCTTGGCAATTTTGTTGACATCAATCTTTTTAAAAAATAAACTCTATCACAATGAAATTCAATTGTTTACTAACCGCCAT
>JAGCYI010000172.1 GCA_017960885.1 Bacteroidales bacterium | reverse complement strand
GTTTACGCGATAGGGCTTAATTTCGGCGTTATCCTTGTCGAGACATTGTTTAAAAGCCTTAATACCATCGCGAGTTTGGTTTTGCTGTTCCTTGTCGGTAACTGATTCGTGCTGCCAATATTTTACGTTCATCACATTTTGAACAAGGCTGTAAGTACTTTCGTCGCGGGTTAACCCAATGTATTTTAAGTACTTGCCTGCCTCTTTGTTGATAGGCGCAACGCTACTCTGCACAAAAAGGAGCAAATCGCACTCATCAAAAAATGCCTTGTACTTTTCGTTGTCGCGGCTCTGAACGCTGTTGGTAGAATCCAATCCTGGCATATCCAACAATATGCAATCGTTGGCAAAAAAACGGCTTTCGTTGTTTTGCGGCACCTCCACAATCACCAAAAGCGGCTCGGCATTGAGGCAGTTGTCCGACTCTTCTACCTTGCTGCACAATATCTTGCGCAGGTAATTATCGTTGAGTTCGTATTTGATAGGAATCTTTGAAAACTCTTTCAGCCCGCGCAAACTGTCGGTAAGTTGCTGCATGGCAGTTTTTTCGTCCATGCCGTCGGGCTTATAGTATACCTTGATGCAGCCTTCGGGTTCGTTATCCGACATTTTTATCACTGCAGGACGCAGCGTAGTGTCCACCCCGAAACCCACGAGACTTGCCTTCCGGGTACGGGCAAGAAGGTCGATGAGAGTTGACTTTCCGGCTTTGAGCATTCCTGTAACAATGATAAAATGCTTTTCGCCATAAAATTGGTTCACAGCCCTTTCGATCTGTTTCCTACCCTCGGTCCAAACCTTTATATTATTGTCTGATACGCCTTGAAGAGCCTCCGAAACGGTAGCAATCTGTTGCAAAAAGGCCTCAAGACTTTCAATTTTTTTGCCTTGCATAGTGTTTGTCTTTTTGTCGGCAAGTTAAGGAGATTTTATCAAAAAATCAATAGCCATAATAATTATTTTCCTCACGAACATTTCATTTCATTATCATATTTCTTTATCATACATAAAATTTTTATTATTAGAACTCTAATAGTCAATCATTTTTATTTTAGCAATAAAATAAGTAATTATATATTATTAATTATATGCTCTATCATTATCATTTTTTATATATTAAACAAATCAGAAAATATCTATCATTTTTTTTGAACATAATTGCTAAAAAATTTGGAGATATCAAATAGACGATGTATCTTTGCATCGTCATAAAAAAAGAAAGTTTATAGTTCAATCCGAAAAGGAGGTTATATACGATACACCTTTTATATAATGACAGTTTAATAATACAGTTCACAAAAATGGAGCGCGACGTGATGTCTGTGCTCCGTTTTTTTATCCCCGCCCTTCCTTATTTTAACTGTCGTTGCAACATGCTGATGTCTAACATTTTAACAATTAATAACAAAATCCGCTTAAAAATTTAAGGAAAAAATATTCGTTATTTAAAAAACGTTCTTACATTTGCGGTAAATAACAGCATTGTAGTTTTTAAACAAAGTAAAACATTTTACATATGTATCTATTAGGTTTTGACATAGGCAGTTCGTCAGTAAAAGTATCACTGATAGAGGCCAAAAGCGGAAAGTGCGAAGGATCGGCTTTTTATCCCAAGCAGGAAATGAAAATAACCGCAATAAAAGCCGGTTGGGCAGAGCAGGAACCCACACTTTGGTGGGAAAACCTCAAACTTGCGCTCGCTGAAGTTATGAGAATGTCGTGCGTTAATCCCTCCGACATTCAGGCTATCGGTATTTCGTACCAGATGCACGGCTTGGTGGCTGTAGACAAGGATCAGAAACCGCTCCGTCCCGCTATTATTTGGTGCGATAGTCGCGCAGCTGGCATCGGATCCACCGCCCTCAACGAAATTGGCAAAGACAAATGTCTCGGAAGCCTCCTCAATTCGCCCGGCAACTTTACCGCATCGAAACTCAAATGGGTAAAGGACAACGAACCTGAATTGTTCGCTAAAATTTATAAAATCATGCTTCCTGGCGACTATATCGCTATGAAACTTACTGGAGAAATCAAAACTACTGTAGGTGGTTTGTCGGAAGGCATGTTTTGGGACTTTAAGAACAATAACGTAGCTCAGTTCCTCTTGGATTATTACGGATTCTCTAAAGACCTTATCCCTGAGATTGTTCCCACATTCTCAGATCAGGGTTCGCTCACTCAGGAGGCTGCTCAGGAACTCGGACTTGTAAAAGGCATCAAAGTAGCATACCGTGGTGGCGACCAACCTAACAACGCACTCTCGCTCAACGTATTAAATCCTGGCGAAATTGCTGCTACTGGTGGCACATCTGGCGTTGTATACGGCGTAAGCGAACAGGTTAAATACGATCCTCTGTCGCGTGTAAACACATTTGCACACGTTAACCATACTGCAGAAACCAACCGTCTCGGCATTCTGCTCTGTATCAATGGAACAGGTATCCTTAACTCTTGGCTCAACAAGCAGGTTGGTGCTGGCATGACAAGTTATTCAGCAATGGACACTATTGCTGCTGGTATTCCTATCGGAAGCGAGGGTCTTAGCATTATGCCTTTCGGCAACGGTGCTGAACGTGTTCTCGAAAATCAAAATCCGGGAGCCGCAGTTATGAACCTCAACTTTAATATTCACAAGGCCGCTCACCTCTACCGCGCAGGTCAGGAAGGTATCGCCTTCTCGTTTAAATACGGTATGGACATTATGAAGACCATCGGTATCGACACCAAGGTTATCCGTGCTGGCAAAGCCAATATGTTCTATTCTCCCGTATTCCGCAACACCTTGGCTACCACTACTGGTGCTGCCATCGAGCTTTTCAACACCGACGGTTCAATTGGTGCCGCTCGTGGCGCAGGTATCGGAGCTGGCATATACGCATCGCCCGAAGAGGCATTCAGCAACCTCAAGAAAGTTGAAGTTACCGAACCCGATGTTAAAAACCAAGCCGCTTACGACGACGCTTACGAAGCTTGGAAAGAAAAACTTGGAAAAATCTTGTAATCAATTTTATTTACTAACAATATAATATTCAAAAAAATGGCAAAAGAATATTTCGCTAAAATCGGAAAAATCAAATTCGAAGGCAAAGATTCGAAAAACCCTATGGCATTCCACTACTATGATGCTGAAAAAGTTATCATGGGCAAAAAAATGAAAGACTGGTTGCGTTTTGCAATGGCATGGTGGCACACTCTCTGTGCTGAAGGTGCTGACCAGTTTGGCGGTGGCACAAAGAAATTCCCTTGGAACGAGGGCAAAGACGCCGTTGAAATCGCCAAGAAAAAAGCCGACGCTGGTTTCGAAATCATGACAAAACTCGGTATTCCTTTCTACTGCTTCCACGATGTTGACCTCGTTTCTGAAGGATCTTCGATCGAAGAATACGAATCAAATCTCAAAGCTATCGTTGCTTACCTCAAACAGAAACAGAAAGAAACCGGTATCAAACTTCTTTGGAGCACCGCTAACGTATTCGGCAACGCTCGTTATATGAACGGCGCTTCTACAAACCCCGACTTCGACGTCGTTGCTCGCGCTATCGTTCAGATTAAGAACGCTATCGACGCTGGTATCGAGCTCGGCGCTTCTAACTACGTATTCTGGGGCGGTCGCGAAGGTTACATGAGCCTTCTCAACACCGATCAGAAACGTGAGAAAGAGCACATGGCTACTATGCTTACTATGGCTCGCGACTACGCTCGCAAAAAAGGTTTCAAAGGCACATTCCTTATCGAGCCCAAACCCATGGAGCCCTCTAAACATCAGTACGATGTTGACACCGAGACAGTTATCGGCTTCCTCAAAGCTCACGGTCTTGAAAAAGACTTCAAAGTAAACATCGAGGTTAACCACGCTACTCTCGCTGGCCACACATTCGAGCACGAACTCGCAGTTGCAGTTGACAACGGCATGCTCGGCTCTATCGACGCTAACCGTGGTGACTACCAGAACGGTTGGGATACCGACCAGTTCCCCATCGACCAGTACGAACTCGTACAGGCTTGGATGGAAATCATCCGTGGCGGCGGTCTCGGCAACGGCGGTACAAACTTCGACGCTAAAACTCGTCGTAACTCTACCGACCTCGAAGACATCTTCATCGCTCACATCGCTGGTATGGACGCTATGGCTCGCGCTCTTGAAAACGCTGCTAAACTGCTCGAAGAATCTCCTTACAAGAAGATGAAAAAAGCACGTTACGCTTCGTTCGACAAAGGTATGGGTAAAGACTTCGAGAATGGCAAGCTCACTCTCGAACAGGTTTACGAATACGGCAAGAAGAACGGCGAACCCAAACAGACTTCTGGCAAACAAGAGCTTTACGAAGCAATTGTTGCAATGTACGCTTAGTAATTAGTGTATTTTCATATTTTAAAACTGCCGTGTGGTCAAAAACACGGCAGTTTTTTGTTTGTATAAACCTCTCACTTACACTGATTAAAAAAAACTTTGTTAAAAACATAAAAAAAACACCCGAAAAATTTGGAAACGATGTTTAAATGTGCTTACCTTTGCACCCGCAAACGAAAAAAAACGACGGACATTGAAACAAAGTTTAGGTTGGATACGTTAAATAAATTCCCTGCCAATAGGAAACGAAATCT
>JAGCYI010000171.1 GCA_017960885.1 Bacteroidales bacterium | reverse complement strand
CTTTGTTCCTATCTATTCGCGCGATGGATACCTCTATTCTATCGCAGGTACTAACTACAACGAAATCACCAACCCGCTTGCAAGCCTCTCGCTGCCCGGTAGCAAAAACTGGAGCGACCATATCGTAAGCAATATTTACGTGGAGGCTGGTATTTGGGACAATTTGAAATTCCGTTCTTCGTTTGGCGCCGACATGAGTTTCTGGGGGTACGATGGATACACTCAAAAATACTGGCTTACCAAAAACAACTATGCCGACCGCTCAAGAGTTTACTCTGAGTTTAACAAAAATCTCACTTGGCAAATAGAGAACACTATCAGCTACGACAAAACTATCGGTGCTCACACCTTTAATATCTTGCTTGGTCAGTCGGCTCTTGAATATTCAGGACGCAATCTCGGTGGCGCAAACTACGATATGAAAGACGATAGCCAGCCACGTGCAAGCTTAGGTTTTACTACTGGTCAGCAATCCGACGGAGATCAAAGCGTATATGGAGGAATGTTTAATCCTCACACACTTGCATCACTCTTTGCCCGTGTAAGCTACGACTACAAGAGCCGCTATATGTTTCAGGCAACTGTACGCCGCGACGGTAGCTCAAATTTTGGTCCTGAAAACCATTACGCAGTTTTCCCCTCGTTCTCGTTGGGATGGAATCTTACTCAGGAGAGCTTTATGGAAAACCGTCCCGAATGGCTCGAAAGTGCAAAGCTCCGTTTCTCCTGGGGTAAAAACGGTAACGAAAGCATCGGACAATTTGGTTACACAGTGTTGACTTCAAGCGGCAACAATTATATCTTTGGCAACGGCGGTGGCGAAACAATTGCTGTTGGAACAAAACCGTCGGCTATACCTAACGCATACCTCTGCTGGGAAGAATCTGCTCAAACCGACATTGGTATCGAACTCGGACTCTTCCGCAACTCTCTTACATTTACTGCCGATTTTTACAAGAAACGCACCGACGGAATGCTTATGGTTCAGCCAATTCCTAACTACGTAGGTGAAAACAAACCTACCGGTAACGTTGGCGTTATGGACAACAAGGGCGTAGAGCTCGACGCTACTTACCGTTGGAAAAAAGGAGCATGGAACTTCCGTGTATCAGCCAACGCCACCTACCTTCTCAACGAACTTATCGACTACGGCAACGAGTCAGGATATAGCAACTTAGACAACGTTCAAGGTATTGGCGCTATTACTCGCGCCGAAAATGGCCATCCGTTCCCATTCTTCTACGGCTACAAAACCGCAGGTGTGTTCCAAAATCAAGAACAAATTGATGCCTACGTTAATGGCGACGGCAAAAAAATCCAGCCCAACGCAACTCCCGGCGACGTTATCTTTGTTGACTACAACGGCGATGGTGAAATTTCTGATGCCGACATGACAAAAATTGGAAAAGGTATGCCCGACTGGACTTATGGTCTCAATTTCTCTGCCGACTACCGTGGTATCGACTTTGGATTTAACCTTCAAGGTACTATCGGCAACGAAATTTACGATGCTACCCGCCGTACCGACATCGCTTACCAAAACCTTCCCGCTTATATGAAAGACCGCTGGACAGGCGAAGGTACATCTAACAAATTGCCCAAGTTTGTGCTTGGCGACACCAAAAACTGGGTTTCGTCCGACATCTACGTTTGCGACGGCTCGTTTATGCGTCTCCGCAATATCGAACTCGGTTACACTCTTCCCGAAACTATGACCAAACGTGCATTTATCTCACGTATCAGATTCTACGTTTCGGCTCAAAACCTCCTCACTTTCACCAAATACGAAGGATACGACCCCGAAATCTCATCTGGTGGCACATCTCTCGGCATCGACCGCGGTGTTTATCCCCAGGCTCGTGTATTCAACTTTGGTGTTAATGTTAATTTCTAATGCATAGTTTAGAATGAAGAATTTTAACTTTTAAATTGTAACTAACATGAAAAAATATATAACAATATCAGCACTTGCCGCCCTAACAGTTTTGGGTGGGTGCTCAGAGGATTTCCTCAATGTGGAGAGCCCTAACGAACTCCCCGCTGACAGATATTTCAACTCCGAGGCCAAAATGTATGAGAACTTAGTGGCAGCCTACGACCCGTTGGAGTGGTTCGACTGGGCAAACGGACAATACTGCCCCCTGCTTATGATGAGCGACATCATGAGCGATCAAGTCTGGCCCGGAGGTGGCACTTCTACCGACAACCTTTTCTGGCAGTTGATGAGCAACTACGCTGCTACTCCCAATGAATGCATGGCAGGTTTATGGACAGATGCCTATTCTGGCGTAAAACGTTCAAACGATGTTCTCGGCTTTATGGAAAACGTCACCGATATTAACCAAAACACCAAGAATCTTTATACGGCTGAGGCTCATGTGCTTAGAGCGTTTTATTACACTGTTTTGTGGAAATTCTACGGCAATATTCCTTATTACACTTCCGAATTGGAAACTCCTTATATTGCCGAACAGATTTCTGCCGATCAGGTATATAGCAACATTATTGCCGACATCGACGCAGCATTGGCATTAAAGGTTCTCCCCATGAAAGCCGACGCCGACAAATCGGGACGTGTTACTCTTGCAATGGCTTATATGCTTTATGCTGAAGCGGTTATGTATCAAAACGATGACAGCCGCAAATCTACCGCTCTCAAATATATGGAAGAGATAATCTCATCTGGAAAATACGCACTCGTTGATGATTTTGCCGAAATTTTTACCGCAGAAGGTGAATGGGGCTGCGAATCCATTTGGGAAATCAACTATATGAACGATGGCGCAACCCGCTCGTGGGGCTGGCCTCAGGGTGCAGGTGGAACAGTCCTTCCCCGTTTGATTTCGCCCCGTGGTTGGGCCGACGGTACCGACGGTGTGGAAGGCGGATGGGGTTTTTGCCAGATTCGTCACGAGGTGGCCGATCTTTTTGAAGCCGGCGACAACCGTAAGGCAGCCACCATCTACGACGCATCGTCTTATAACTACGAAAAATCTTGGGCTTCTACCGATTTGTTCTTGATGAAATACATTGCTCGCAACGGTTACAACGCAAATCAAAAAGCCGACGCCGACCTCAACTACGGCAACAACTTGAGAATTTACCGTTTTAGCGAAACTCTTCTCAACGCCGCCGAACTTGGCAGCCCCAACGCTCAAAAATACCTTGATATGGTTCGTCATCGTGCTGGTCTTGGCTCAATTGCCGCCAACGAAGAAAACATTATCAAAGAACGCGCTATTGAATTTGTGGGCGAGGGAAAACGTTATTGGGACCTTGTACGCACCGGACGCGCCGCTTCAACACTTGTGCCCGACAAAGACGGACTCCGTACCAACACTTGGAGCAGCAACAAAAAATATCTGCCCATTCCCCAAAGCGAAATCAACTCTGCCAATGGTACTTTAAAACAAAATGCTTATTAATCATTAAAAATTAAGAAGTTATGAAAAAACTTTTAACATATACTGCATTTGCGGCAATGATGTTGACCGCTTGTGCGCCCGACGAGCACGATGACATAAATGTTGCAGCCCGTCCCTCTGCTTCGGATATTTCTGTCGACTATAAAATGTTAGACAGCAACAAGGTGCAATTCAACCTGCTAAACACCGGCTGCACTCCCGTCTGGTATTTCGACGACAAATCGCAAAGCACAGTAAACGGAGTTATCAAGCAGTTTCCTGTTGCAGGCACTTATACCGTGGAGATTAAAATGTATAACCGCAACGGATTGTGCGATGGCAGCATAGTTAAGGAATTCACCTTTACCGAAACATTCTTGAATTTTGATGCTGAGATAGCCAAACTTACCGACGGCAACGACAAAACTTGGCAATTTGCCCGCAACAAAGATGGTCACCTCGGCTGTGGCGAAAGTGCCGATAATCCCACTGGCTGGTGGAAAGGTACTCCCGACACCAAGGCCGGCACAGGATTATACGATGATAAATTTACTTTTGCATCTGACGGCACATATACCTATAATCCTGGAGACGATGGTCTTACCTACATCAACATTGGTACATCTGTGTTTGGTAAAGGAGCAGGTAGTGATGATTACGACGTGCCTACACAAGAGCAAAAAGGTACTTGGAAATTTGAATACCGTGGATCTGACCTCTACCTTGTTCTTTCTCCCAAAACCCTCTTAGGATATCTTGCCGCCGATGCCGAATACGAAAAGCCTGAGTTTATCGTTAAGCAGATTTCATCTAAAGAGGTAACTCTCGTATGGAGTTGTCCCGAAATTTCATGGCAGTACATTCTTTCTCCCGAAGGTTCAGCAGCAGAACCCGAAGAAAAACCTGTCTGGACATACAATCCCGATGGCGATCTTACCAAAGGCTTGACCTTTGAAACCACTACTTACTACGCTCACGGCGATAGTTGGGAAGGATTGTCTACCAATGTCCTTACCGACAAGGGCAACGGCGTATGGCAATACACTCTTCCCGATGCTTCCGATATGCAGTGGCAGGCTCAGTTGGCTTACATTTCGCAATTAGAAATCTCAGCCGGCAAAAAATACGATTATCACGTTAAGTTCCTCTCTACTACCGATATAAGCGGTGTAACAGTTAAGGTTACCGACGTTGCTACCGATGGCATTTCGCCCATTGTTAAAAACATCAACCTTGAAGCCGGTGTTGAGTACGAGTTTATAGTTAATGGTGTTGAAGGTCAGGATATTACCATCCAAGATAAACTCGACGATAATGGCAATGTAACTGCCCACGGCGGTGTGAAATTTGTCTTCGACTTTGGCGGCAACCCTGCTAATACCGACATTACAATTTCTGAGATTATATTGCAGGAATCTAAATAGTTACATCGGTCTCATAAAAAATAATAATAAAGTTTGAAAAGGCGTTGGGCCTTTGTGTTCAACGTCTTTTTTTTAAAATATTACTATGAACAAAATGATTTCAAGCATATTACTGTTAACTGCGGTAACGTTTTTTGGATGCAGCAAAAGCGATGACGCCACTCCAGATGACCTTCCCGAGGCAAAAATCACCGTTTCGCCCGAAAATCCTGTGGTAAATTTCCAAGGCGGAACTCTGAAAATTACCGTTGATGCCAACGTAGATTGGAACGTGTCCACTCAGAGCGATTTTTGCACGCTTTCGCGCAAGGGCGGTATCAAGGGAACTTCTGATTTTGAGGCTGTTTTTGCTCCTAACACCACTTCATCAAGCCGCACGGCTGTCCTTAATTTTGTTGCTGGCAAAAAAACGCTCGAATACACAATAACGCAAGACTACGACCAGGAGGCATTTAAACCCGACAACGGCTCCAAGTATCCCGCTCCTGAGGGTTACAATCTCGTTTGGCACGATGAATTTGACTCTGGTACCGAACTCAATCCAACCGATTGGACTCACGAGGTTCAAAAATCGGGATGGGTAAACAACGAACTCCAAAACTATGTCAACGGCATTCACAATGGCACCCGCGTTACCGAAATCAACGATGGAAAACTTAAAATAACCTGTTTTAAAGATACTGACGGAAAGGTTTATTCGGGTCGCGTATATGCCAATGTGAAAAAGGGCTGGCAATATGGCTACATCGAAGTCAAGATAAAACTTCCCAAAGGCAAGGGCACATGGCCTGCGTTTTGGATGATGCCCGTAACCGTTGACTGGGCTACCGAAGGATGGCCTAAATGTGGCGAAATCGACATTATGGAAGAAGTGGGCTATCATGCCGACTATGTTTCATCAAGCCTTCATGCCGAAGGTCACGTGCATACACTTGGCAACCAAATAACTCACGAAATGCTTTGCAAAGGCGCTGAAGATGATTTTCACACCTACGCCATAGAGTGGACCAAAGAAAAAATCGTTACCTACGTCGACGGCAAAGTGCAATTGTCATACAAATCGGATGGCACAGTCAAGAATTATCCCTACGACAAGCCGTTCTACATTATTCTCAATCTTGCATGGGGTGGCGATTGGGGTGGCAACCAAGGTGTTGACGAATCTGCCCTGCCCACTGTAATGGAAGTTGATTACGTAAGAGTGTTTCAGAAATAGTTGATGATACTTACTCAGTTTATTGATTGGGCGTTATTTGGCGAAAGCCGGTAACGCCTTTTATTTTTCTTCCACACCTTGCAAATACTCGTTAATATCGCCTTCGATGCCAATTTTCTTTTTAAATCGGTATTTGATGCTTTCTACGCCACGTACACTCATGTTGAACATTTGGGCTATCTCTTTGGTGCTGAATCCCATACGTATATAGGCGCAGAGCATATAGTCGTTGCGCGAAAGCGATGGATGTCTGGCTTTGAGTTTTTTGATAAAATTATTGTGAAGAAGGTCGAATTGCTCTTCAAAACGGTCGATAAGGTTGTCGTTTTGGATGTTGCCCTCTATTTTTGAGGTCAGTTCGGCAAGTTTCGCTTTGAGTAGCGGCGGAAGTTTTGGTTCTTTGTAAATTTCTGATATATCGTTTTTTAGCGAACCGAGAATTTCGTTTTTCCCCGCCAAAAGCAATGCCATATCCGAAAGTTCGGTGGTTTTGTGTTCAAGGTCGTTTTGCAATTGCTGTTGAATGTGCTGACGTTCAAGTTGTTGCATATCTTCCTGAGCCTTGTCGATAATCTGTTGTTTTTGTTTGGCAACGCTGCGAGTCAATATTTTCACGGCGGCAAACACCGACGCAATGGCAATCAACACGTATGCTGCGTATGCCCAAGCGGTGCGGTACCACGGTGCGAGTATCACAAATTTGAAACTCTCCTCGCCCAAAATTCTGCCGTTCGACTCGGTTTTGCGCACTTGAAACGTGTAAACACCCTCTTTCAATGATGTAAACTCTTTGATATAGGTGGTGGCAGGGGGCGTAAAATCCTCGTTTCCAAGGCGGTACTGATACAACGCGCTTCTATTGTGGTCGGCAAAGTTGAATTTTATACTTGCCTGACTATAAGGTATTTCTGGAACAAATTTTAATCCTGCCACATTGCTTTTCCAAATAGGTGTTCCGTCGGCAAGATAAACGCCGTTGATTACATAATTATTCTCTGTTTCGTAATCCGAACAGTTTGACATACAAACAATTGCAAAGCCGTTGAAATTTGGCACAAGCAACAACGAATCGTTAACAAAAAATGGTGCATTGGCTTTTGACGACGGGTAAATAAAGTCTGCATCAAAATAAAAATCATGACTTTTTTTGCCGCACGTGAGTTCAAGGCAGTTTTGTGCAAGTCCCGCAGCCGAATGTCCACTTTGCGCCACCACGGCAAATCCCTCGTTTGAATCAAGTCCGCAGATGGTTTCTGTTTTTTCAAAAATATCTTTGTCGCTATTGTAAACCACTGTACCTTTTGACGATACGGCATAAACTTTTCCGTTTAAGAATACCAAACGAAAATTTTTGTCGCTTGGCAAACCGTCGCCGGAGTGATAATATTTTTCGATATTAACCTGATTTTCAGTGTAATTGAAAGTAGCACGAGCGCACGAATCGGCATTGTCGCTATGCATCCAAACGTTTTTGCCGTCGAAGGTCATATTAGAAAACGAACCAACCAGTTCCTGTTGCTGAAACACATAGTCCGAACCGCGTTTTTTCATAATGTAAAATTCAGAATATGTGGCAGTTAAAGCAACAGTATCTGAAATCTGCACCATTCCCCAAAAACCTTTTATTCCGCTGATATCCTTAGCCTTACCATTATTCAAAGTGAACAATCCTTTGTCGTGAAGGCAAAAAACTGTTCCGAAGGCGTTGTGAAACTTCCAAGCCTGACCTGTAAGTCCTTCGATTGCATTTAGTTGTGCATTTTGTAGTGGCAATTGCATAAAAAACACCCCTCTGTTGGTGGCAAGATAAAGGGTATTCTGATCGATGGCGGCATCGTAGCCCGCACCTTCTAACCCCTTGGGCGAAAACTTTTTAAGTCCCGAATGCAAAAGAATTTCGTCTACCGAATTATCCAGACCCGCCCAAAGTGTTTTGCCTTCTTGATATGCAAGTGAGATAACAGTGTTATTTTCAAGACCTTGCGCTTCGCTGATTATTTCGGCAGAGCGTGTATTTTTGTTGACAACGGCAATGCCGCCTTTGACTGTGCCTATTGCAAGTTCGTCGTTATTATCGGCTATACAAAAGACGCTTGATGATTTTAGAAACGTATCTACGTCAGTTTCAAAAGGTTGGCAGGTGTTTCCATCGCAAAAATAGAGGCCGTTGTTTTCTGTCATAGCCAACAATCCTCCATTAAAAGCCGCAAAACCATGTAATGCCATTCCAGAAATAGGCTCTGTATTAGTCATCACCTTTAATGCATTGCCATGCAAGTATTTAACCCCTTGTGATGATATATACAAAACGCCGTCTACCACCGAGGCACAGTCGATATGTGCGTGAGGATTAAAAACTTCGGTTTTGTTACCATTATACTTAACAATCAAATTATCAGAAACATAATAGATAGTTTGGTCGATGCCGTATATATGCCACACATTGCCGAGCGAGTTTTTTACTTCCAGTTCGAGCGAATCGCTAAGACTTGTATAAGAGAGACTTCCATCATCTAAAACATCGTAATAGCCTAATTCGTTGATGCCTCCAATGTAGATTCTTGTACTTTTTGTTGGCGAATAAACGCTACGTACTTCAGTTTTAAATGGTTGCGGCGTAAAAATACCATTACGGCACGAAAGCATATTTTCGCCATTTGCCAAAAACACAAAATTATTATCGGCGGGGCACACATTCCACGTTTGTCCTGCAATGCCGCTACTCCGCCCATAATGACGTATAAGACTGTGTATCTGCGCATTGGTTGGCAAATAGAACAATAATAAAGTTACGAAAAGACCTATTTTTGATATTAAATCCAATTTGATTACGCGCATAAGTGAAGCATTAAAGTGATCAAATATACGTAAAAAAATTGAAAAAGAAACGATTATCCTACGGTTTCAACAATTTTTTCTTAACCGCATCCTTGCACAAGAAAAGGTATGTGGTGTTGAGTTTGATAAAGTCTTCCGACATATACCAAATACCCTTGTAGCCGTATTGCGTTCCCCACGAGTTTTTTACCATATAGTATTTTTTGCCGTTGGCTTTTTTGGCAATGCCGTAGATGAGCATCACGTGGTCGTAGGTAAAAGTCCAATCGTCCCATTGCTGTTGGCGGAGTTCCTGAGTTACAGGCAGTTTGCTGTTTGGAAGATCCGCATTCCCGTTAGCCCAAAAATTGCCCGAAACATCGCCGCCCCACGCCACGCAGTATCCGGCGTTGATGGCATTGTCCAAAATCGTCATCAGACGGTCGATAGGCAGATTAAAACTCGGACGCAGACGCCATTTGTGCATTGCCTCTATCACAAAGTCCTCATAAAAAGGATGATGCGTAAAACTTGTGAGACTGATATAATTGTTCCAATCGATGCCGAGCGATTCGGCAAAGGTCTTGGGAGTGTAGGTTTTGCCCTCGTAGAGAAACTTTTCGGGACATTTGCCAACATAGCGGTCGATGATGGTCTGCACCGAATCTTGCCATCCGGGAATGGTTTTGAAATTCTTTGACGACACTCCCAAAGCATCGGCAGGGTATGTGTGGTTTGTGCCTGTGCCAAAATACTGTACAGCCGGTTTCAACACCTTGCGGAACTCGTTGAAATTTGCAAGTGAGTCGCCCACCAAACTACCCGGAGCGGGCATTGCCTCTTCGGGACAGATGCCATATTTTTTAATCACCTCAAACACATCGTCTGCCGAACCACCCTCTGCAATTTGGCTGAATCCGTGCATTCTCACGTGGTGGATAGCGCAGTCCATATAGTCTTTGTTTACCACAAACATTTCGCACAGGTCGTAGGTTTTTCCCGACGTTCTGAGTATTTCGCTCTCCACAAACCCCACAGTGGCATAATCCCAACAAGTTCCGCTTTCGTTTTGGTCCTTAACAGTGGTAATTTGGTTTTGTTTCACAACAGTAAAATCCTGCGCTGATGATAGTTGCGGGGAGAATAGTGTCAGCGAGAGAAGGGTGGATGATATGATAATACGGTGCATAGATGAATATTTTAGAATGAATCAGCCATAAGATCTTTTCTGCCAATAAGACTGAAAATAGTAATATCGTTGTCCTCGTTCAAAATCCTTAAAGTGCGGAGAATCTCGTTAAGTGTTGAGCCGCTTGTGGTTACATCATCAATGATTAGTACATTTTGGTTTCGTATCATTGAGCACAACTCTTCATCTTCTTTTGATTTAAAAGTCAAAAAGCGTGTGATGTACGGGCGGAAACGACTTTTTTTAACATCCTTTGCAATGGTAAAATAATCCTTCTTGTGAATATCGTTGAGCATATCCGCAATAGATTTTTTCACGTCTTCCTTTTGTTGTTCAGTATAACGAGGACGACCGTTTTCAAGTTTCTTGTCAAGGTATTGACGTTCGTAAGCCGACAAGTCAAAATCAATACTTTGAGGCAGATTTTTAATGAGTTGCATCTCCTGCAAATTTGGCTGAGCAAATCTGTAAATGTAGCGCAGCATATAGTCGTTGACATCGCTTGAAGATTCGGGCATAACAACGAGGTCGTAATTATAAAGGTTGATTTTTTTGTGGAGGTTGTCTACTGCAAATTTTATAAAATCTGTCAAATCGGGATTGTGTTTCAAATCACCTGTAAATTTCAGATACTTAATAAATTCGCTTCTGACACTGCCCGCTACCTCGTCGGAAAATTCATAGCCATAGTAAAAGCATTTTCCAAACGCCATAATTTCGTATCCGTTGCCTGTAAGCGTAATAATATCGTTTTTGTCATCGTGTGCGAAATCAAAAACGAACCGTCCGTCTATAAAAGTGATGCCCATAACAGATGTGTTTTATTTGATATGCAAATATAAACAAATTATCACTAATTATCCTATCTTTGGCGCGGAGATTTTTGTGATTATGAAAAAGTATTTTGCATTTCAGTGGCATATTACCGACCAATGCGACCAACGTTGTAGGCATTGCTATATCTTTGCCGATCGTAATCATAAAATTTGCGAAACCAAGTGGCAAAATCTCACTCAGACCCTCGACAACATTGTGGATATGTCGCACCGTATGAACAGGTTGCCATACCTCTACATCACAGGTGGAGACCCAATTTTGCATCCACGGTTTTGGGATTTGCTGCAATTGATTCATTCCAAAAATATTCCATTTACATTGATGGGCAACCCGTTTCATCTTGATTTGGATGTTTGTGAAAAAATGTATTCGCTTGGTTGTCAGAAATATCAACTATCGTTAGATGGTTTGCGACACACCCACGACCATTTCAGAAAAAGCGGTTCTTTTGACCTCACTTTGCAAAAAATCCCCATTATCAAGGCCTCGGGTATACGTTGCTCAATAATGACTACCGTGAGCGAAGATAATATCGCAGAAATTCCTGATTTGATTGATGTTATAGTGGAAAACAAGGTGGATGTTTGGTCGTTTGCAAGATATTGTCCTACCGATTATAAAAGTGTTAACAATCAAGGTATTGCGCCATTGGCGTACCGGGATTTTTTGGATAAATGTTGGGCAAAATTCACAAAGTACAAAGATTCAAAAACCACATTCAATCTTAAAGAGCACCTTTGGACATTGTACCTATATGAAGAAGGGTGGTGGAAAATTCCGCAATCTGCTGATACATACACTATTTATGGCGGATGTCATTGTGGCGATTGCCATTTTACCATTACTGCCGACGGACGTTTGATGGCTTGCCGACGGTTCGACAGTGATGTTGGCTCTTATGATCAAAATATGTACGAAGTGTTTTATGGCAAAAAAATGAATTATTACCGTCAGTACGACAAGTTTGAAAAATGCCAACGGTGCGAACTGCTGCGGTTTTGCCGAGGTTGTCCCGCCGTTTCGTATGGATATTCAGGCAGTTATTACGCCCCCGACCCGCAATGTTGGAAGGAGGTTTGATGTTTTTTCAACTTCCTCCACATCCGCTACCGCAACCTCCGCCACAGCTACTTCCGCAACTGCTTCCACAACTACTTCCGCAACTGCTGTCTCCTCCCGAATCACCGCTGTCGCCATCGTTATAATCGCCGTCACCATAGCCGTGGTCCTTGTCGTGAGAATGATGTAGATACGAGTTGGCAGTGTGAGTAGTATATGACCAATCGCCATAGCCATATTTGTGGGATTTGGATCTGTACGATCTACCGTTTTTAGATTTTTTCTTTCTTCTAAAAAAAGCCTTAATATTTGACAGGTTTAACAATATTAATATGAGTGCTATTGGTCCTAACGTTAAAAGTAATGCCATACAACTGAATATTAATGTGTTAACGAAGGATTGTCTGACTAGTTAGAAGATTCTTGATTGCTATCTTTGTCAGGATTAAATTGAGGCGGCGTTTCGGGTTGGTGGAATTGTGGCGGTGTGCTTTTCTTTTTGGTGTAAACTTTGCCGTTGTCGCTGTCCATCACTTTTCGGAAAATAAATATTATTATGTAGCAAATTACGAATATGAGAATGATTATTCCTAACATTTTTTTTCAGTTTTTTGGGGTTGATGAAAATAATTGCGCAGTACTTTGCATACCGCGCAATTATTAATTGTTGTATTATTATTTTGTAACCTTGTCGAATGCCTCCACAAACCGATCGATTTCCTTCTCTGTGATGCAGAGCGGCGGAATGAGGCGGATGGTATTGACTCCGCCAGAAAATCCCGTGAAGATGTGCTCGTCGAAGAGGAGACGGTTGCGGATTTCGGAAGCGTCGGCGACGGTTTCGATGCCTACCATAAGTCCTTCGCCACGAAGGTCTTTGATGGCTTTGTGACCTTTCAAATTGCCGAAAAGATATTCGCCCATAGCGGCGGCGTTGGCTACGTAGTTGTTTTTGAGCATAACGTCAACAGTGGCGAGGGCTGCCGCACATCCGAGGTGGTTGCCGCCGAATGTGGTGCCGAGCATACCGAATTTTGCGGGAATTTTAGGGTTGATCATTATCGCGCCTACCGGGAAACCGTTTGCAATGCCTTTTGCCATAGAAATGATGTCGGCTTTGATGTCCGAATGTTGGTGAGCGTAAAACTTACCTGTACGGCCGTAACCGCTTTGTATTTCGTCGATTATGAGGAGCGAACCGTTTTGGTCGCAAAGTTGGCGGAGTTGTTTCAGAAACTCTGTGGTGGGGATTTTTACGCCTCCCACACCTTGGATGCCTTCGATTATAACGGCAGCCACATCGCTGTCCATTAGTTGCTTAACCGATTCGATATTGTTGAGTTCTGCCCAAAGCACCTTGTCGGTTTTGTTGATGGGGGCTTGGATGGCGGGACTGTCGGTAACGGCAACAGCAAGCGAAGTGCGTCCGTGGAACGCGCCTTTGAAACTAATCACCTTGCTGCGGTTGGTGTAAAAAGATGCGAGTTTCAAAGCGTTTTCGTTGGCCTCAGCGCCCGAGTTTACAAGAAAAAGTTTGTAATCGCTGTATCCGCTGAGTTTCTGCAACTTAACAGCCAATTCCTCTTGCAACGGAATGTGCACCGAATTGGAATAGAATCCGATTTTGCTTAACTGTGCCGTAATGGCTTTCACATAATCTTCCTGACAGTGT
>JAGCYI010000170.1 GCA_017960885.1 Bacteroidales bacterium | reverse complement strand
TTTGAGTGTAAAGGTATAAATTTTTCGAAAATATATGCAGGTATTAACAAAAAATCTGAATGAAATCAAAAATGATAAAATTCATTTGCAGTATTATAATAATTAAGGTATATATACTTGATATTTCAATCTCTACAATTTTCCCTTTAAAATCATAAGTACTACTTGCAATTTTGCTTTAAAATCGCAAGTAGTACTTTTTATTTTGCTTAAAAATCAGAAGTTTTAAATAAAACTTTCGTATTCTTGTAAGTAGGTTACTGCCTTTTCTAAATATTTCTTGTCGATGTCGTCGAATGTAGCCAAACTATCGCTGTCGATGTCTAAAACCGCTGTGATTTTGCCCGATTTTGAAAACACGGGAACTACAATCTCTGATTTAGATAGCGAACTGCAAGCAATGTGTCCCGGAAATTTTTCAACATCTTCTACCACAATGGTTTGCTCTTTTGTATAAGCAGCACCGCAAACTCCTTTGCTTTTATGAATGCTTAAACAAGCAGGGTCGCCTTGAAATGGTCCGAGCAGCAGTTGGTCGCCCTCCACAACATAAAAACCTGTCCAAAAGAAATTCATATTTCGGTGAACCGCCGCCACAAAATTTGCAAGCGAACTGATTCCGTACTTTACACCCGAAACAAGTGCTTGAATTTGAGGAACTATCTCCTCGTATTTTGATATTTTTTCTGATTGTGTCATAATGGGGTATATCTATAAATTAACATTTTATTTTAATTACAAAGTTACATCTTTTTGCATCAACGAAAAATATTAAATGCCAAATTCTCGTGTGGTTAATTAAAAAATGCCGTTTTTAACTTTTGAAAGTAAAAAATGAGTGGTAAATTTGTTTTTCAAAAGTAAAAAATATATATTTGCCGTGTTAAATTATCAGATTATGGAAAATCTTTTTAGAACATACGGACGACTTTTGGAGGCAACGGATTTGAGTTTTACTCGTTATTTGTATCCGAAAATCAATTGGGAAAACCGCCTTATTGTTATTAAAGGAGCAAAAGGTGTTGGTAAGACTACTATGATTTTGCAACATATCAAACGCTCGTTTCCTAAGCCCGAAACTGCTCTTTATGTTTCGCTCGACAATATTTGGTTTGCCAATCATTCTTTAACCGAACTTGTTGAATATCATTATACTCACGGTGGTACTCACCTGTTTATGGATGAGGTCCATAAATACAAAAATTGGCAGCAAGAGGTAAAAAATATTTACGATTCGTATCCCGATTATCATTTGGTGCTCACAGGGTCTTCGATGTTGAAAATCAACGAACATCTTACTGCCGACCTTTCGCGTCGTTACCGTGGATACACTATGGAAGGACTCTCGTTTAGGGAGTATTTACAGTTGGAAGGTGTTGCATCTCTTGATGTTATTTCGTTTGAAGATATTTTGAAGAATCATTTTACCTTGGCCTCGCAGATAACGTCAAAGGTGAAAGTTTTGCTATATTTTGAGCGTTATCTCCGAACTGGTTTTTATCCGTTTTATCGCGATGAGGGTGATGGTTTTTTTGACCGTTTGCAACAGACTATTGAAAATATCGTTAGTGAAGAAATTCCTTCGGTTGGTAAAATAGAATATGATTCGGTTTATAAGGCAAAACAATTTCTTGGCATTTTGGCTGAAACTACGCCATATACTCTCAATATTTCATCGATGTGCAATGTGATGCAAACATCGCGCAATAATGCTTTGAAACTTATCGACTTGTTGGATAGTGCCGCTTTGATCCGCCGTCTTTATGCCGAAAGTTCAGGGGTTAAGATGCTCGTTAAACCTGAAAAGATTCTTTTTGCTAACACCAACCTGATGTATGCGCTTTCGGGTAAAGCCGATGCTGGTACTGTCCGTGAAACTTTTCTTGCTTCGCAACTTGCTCCTTTTCACCGTCTTGCTATGCCTCAACAGGGAGATTTGCAGGTGGATGACAAATGGTTGTTTGAAGTAGGCGGCAAAAAGAAGAAGTTTTCACAAATTAAAGGTATTGAGGATAGTTTTGTGGTAAGCGATGATCTTGAAATTGGATATGGCAATAAGATTCCGTTGTGGTTGTTTGGGTTGATGTATTAAAAAAGCGTTGCACATCGCTATGCAACGCTATCAATTATTGTTTATATTTTATTTCCATCCTCCAATCCATCTATTCATATCGGTGTCTTTAAATTCATCGGCTTTGCGGATGTTGGTGTCGGAGGGTTTGTTGAAGAGGAATTTTTCTACAAAGCGTTTAACGGCATCGTTTTCTGAGTCGCACGCCATACAGTGGGGATGTCCGCCTTCAAACACGTAGCCAAAACGGTCGGAGATTCCAAATTTGTCCCAAACTTTGGAGGCGGCTGCTGTGGAAACGTATCCTGAATAGTCGCAGAGCCAGGGATAGTCAGAGTTGCCGAGCACCAAAACGGCGCGGGGTGCAATCATCGAAATTATCTGGTGGTGGTCGTAGGGCAAGCGGTTGAGTTTTCCATTGAAATTATCCTTAAACGAGGGGGCGAACCAAGAGTAGTTGGTGTTTTCCACACGTTCTACATTAACGTTGGTAGTGGCTGTGTGATAGTCGCTTGCACGCCACGAGTTGATGCCGCCGCCACCCGATTCTTGAATAATGGTGAGGGCGATGCGCTCGTCGAACGCTCCGGCAAACATAGCCATTTTGCCTGCGTAAGAGCATCCCGTTACGGCAATGTGGTTTACATCGGCGTGGATTTGGTCTTTTACTTGGTAGAGCGCGTCGATTAGACGGCTGATTCCCCAAGTCCATCCCGAATAGTTTCCGCTGGTGTTCTTATAGTTGGGAAATAATTTGTAAAATGCTGCGGCACTGTCTCTTACTGCCTGATGACTGCTTTTGATAATTTGGTCGTGCTTAAACGGAACAAGTATACAGCCTTTTACAAATTCGGGACGTATGCTGCCTGAGGGCATATTCATTCCAATAATCACGGGGAAAGGTCCGTTGCCTTCGGGAATGATTATTTTTGACGAAAACTCCAAACTTCCGCCTTTGGTATCCACCTTTATATTAATGGTGGTTTCGGCGGCGTTGTAGGTGGCGGTAACTTTTTTGAAAGAGGGGATAGGTCCTATTTCGTAATCCTGCACCATTCGGGCGGTTTCGTTGCGGTGGCGTTCCCAACCTTTGTAGTCGGCGTTGTAGGTGCCGTCTTGATAGAGAAAGGGGTCGGGGAGAGCCTCGTTGTTGTAACTCAGTTGTGCCGGAGCGGTTGACGAGCCTTCTTTGAGACTCTTGCCGGTGTTTTCCTTGGCAAAAACCAAGGGGAGGGTTTGCGCCGATGCTCCAATCGTACAGAGCAAAGCGGCTGTAATTAAAACACTCTTTTTCATTTTATTTGTTTTTGTTAAAAATATTAGTAGCCTTTTTATAAACATTTGTTTAATTAATTAAATCTCAATTTTGAGTTTTGAATACATTTCTTGAACCTTGCGGCGGGCGTCGTCGATGTCGTTGCCACGAGCAAGAAGAACTGCCATACGACGGTGGTCGTGAACTTCGGGTTTGCCAAAAATCCTTATCTGCGTGTCGGGAATGTTGAGTGCTTCTTCAAGATTTTCAAATGTAACGTGGTCGCTGTCGCCGCTTACCACAACGGCTTTGGATGCCGAGGGTCCGTGGAATGCGATGTTTGGAATAGGCAGACCGAGTATCGCCCTAACGTGGAGAGCAAATTCCGAAAGGTCTTGTGAAATCATCGTTACCATACCTGTATCGTGCGGACGTGGCGACACTTCGCTGAAAATTACATCGTTGCCACTTACAAACATCTCAACGCCAAAAATACCGTATCCGCCGAG
Organism: Bacteroidales bacterium; assembly: GCA_017960885.1. Lineage (GTDB taxonomy): Bacteria > Bacteroidota > Bacteroidia > Bacteroidales > UBA3824 > UBA3824. The sequence goes on along the minus strand of JAGCYI010000170.1, from coordinate 463 downwards.
GGCTGTGGTGATTTTTTCGGCTATCTGCTGAGCCTTTTGAAGTACTTCGGGCGTGGTGGGTTGAGGCTGCCACGATTCTTGATAGTCGCCGTCTTTTTGCCAATGTCCGATGGGTTCGAGAAAACTTGTTCCGCCCTTGTGACGTACTGTGAGCAAGGTGATTTCGTAGTCGAATTTTACAAACGCCTCAACGATAACCTTTCCTGCACCTGCGCGACCGCCTTCTTGGGCTATTTTCCAAGCGTTTTCGATGTCGGATTCTTATTTAATAACGCTCTGACCGTGTCCCGAACTGCTCATAATGGGTTTTACCACGCAGGGTATTCCCACGGCTTTTACTGCGTCTACAAAACCATCGTGAGTGGCGGCAAAACGGTATTCAGATGTCTTGATGCCAAGTTCTTCGGCAGCCAAACGGCGTATTCCCTCGCGGTTCATAGTGAGGAAAGTGGCTCGGGCGGTG
>JAGCYI010000169.1 GCA_017960885.1 Bacteroidales bacterium | reverse complement strand
TGTGGGCAGAAGGAATATCATCAGTAAATCAATAATTTACGCAGTGGGCGGCACGGCAATTATCATTATGTTTATGATTGCGGGCAATATGCGTCACGACTTTTCGCGAAACCTCACTTTTGAGCAACAAATCGAATACGCACAATACCGCATGCAGTTGGCAGAAGACCAAAACATGCTCGACGGCTTTATGATGGTTTTGCAAGTTTACCCGCAACACCTTGATTATTCGTGCGGTATGGAGCATTTAGAGATATTGATGCGACCGATACCCCGCGCCCTTTGGCCCGACAAGCCGGTGGGAGGCTACGCCAACAAACTAGGCCTCAACGAAGGTATGTACGGCAACACCACGGTGGGCATTTCGCAGTCGATTTACGGTACATTTTACGGTGAAGGCGGCGTTTTCGGTGTGGTATTGCTGAGTATTATTTACGGCATACTGTTCAGCCGGCTTTACAACACCACGCTCAAATACGGTTCCGACGTTCGCCTGATACTCCACGGCATCATCTTCTCCTCCGCCATCCCCATTCTCCGCGGCGGCGACCTCCCCGGCATCGTTGCCTTCATCGGTATGAGTTTCTGGCCCGTGTTTGGATTTCTGTGGCTATATAGAAGGTGGTTGAAGAAGGGGAAGGGGGAAACATAAAAATTACAAAAGTGATACGACTTTTGTGATTTTTCTTGCAAAAGTCATATGACTTTTGTAAATTTGCATAAATCAAAATCACATCCACTATGAAATACACCATCCAAAAACTCCTAAAAAAATACACTCGCGAAGATTTTGTATTCTTTTGGCATGAATATCCGCAAAAACCTGTTTCAAAAACCTGTCTGAGCAATTGGTACGACAGTTATTTTTATGTTTCGGGCATAAAATACTTTACTACCGAGCAATACATGATGGCATCAAAGGCTCTATTATTCAACGATTTGAATATTTATCAACAAATATTTCAAGCCCATACGCCGCAAGAGTTTAAAAACTTAGGTAAACAGGTAAATAATTACAACGATGAAGTTTGGAATCTCCACAAAGACCGCATTATGGTAGAAGGTCTTTACTCCAAATTTTCGCAAAACCCTGAATTAAAGGACTTTTTATTATCAACAGAAGATAAAATTTTGGTAGAGGCAAGTCCCTACGACAAGATTTGGGGCATTGCCCTCGACGAAGACGACGACCGTGTAACCGACCCTTCGCAATGGCAAGGCGAAAATCATCTTGGTTTTGCGCTAATGACAGTGAGAGATTTGCTGAGGATATAAATATGAAACTCGGCGGAATACATTTTTTTAAAAGAAATAAATTTTGCTAATCAGATAATTATTCGTATATTTGCATTGTACAAACCCATAATTGTTATGGATACACCGACAATGACACGATTGATAGCCGACTACTTCAAGACGCAGCCCGTGCTGAAAGCGTGGCTGTTCGGCTCGTTTGCCCGCGGCGAGGAACGTCCCGACAGCGATGTGGACATACTTTTCGAACCCGATATGTCAACAAAATTCAGTCTGTTCACATTAGGCGGAATGTATATGGATTTGAAAGACATTGTTGGCCGCGAGGTTGACCTTGTGCCAGAAGGCTCGCTTCTCAAATTCGCCGAAGAAAGCGCCAATCACGACAAAAAACTGATTTATGAGAGAACCACTGAAAGACAGAAATCGATTGGAACACATGCTCGAACGCATTGATTTTGTGCTTGATGCTGCCAACGGATACACCTATGAGCAGTTTGCCAATGACAAAATACGGTTTGCCGCAGTGTCGTATGGCACATTGGTTATCGGCGAAGCGGCGTATATGCTTACAAAAGAATTTAAAGAGGCGCACCCAGCAACCCCATGGCGACAGATTGAGGGAATGCGCCACCACATTGTGCACGGGTATTTTCAAATAAGACCCGATATGATTTGGAACGTGATACAGAACGATTTAAAACCGCTTAAAACACAATTGCAACAATATCTTACTGAATAACGGCGGTTCTAACTCACAAACCACAGAAAAAAGACGAAACTCGGCGCAATGTGTGTTTTTTGGCACATTCCGTTTATACTTTTTGTATAATATTAATAATCAGATTTTTATAAACTATTTAAATTTATAAAAACCGTAGGCAATTTTTAAACTCCAATTAGTTGGATTATAAAAAAATAAACTTACCTTTGCCATAAATAACCACCCAATGGCACACCGACTTTTGATATTATTGTTGATATTGATTTCAACGTCTTGCGGAGATGATAGACAAGATGTTGTGGTTAATTATGTTGACAATGGTTTTATAAAGTCTTGGTTAAACAATACCGACAACGATAATAACCTTAAAGACAATTATAGTTGGTACGCCATTGTTACCGATAGCGGACAAGTTTTGCGAACAGTGTCGCGACAAAGAACTTCGCAACGAACTTTTGAAAAACGCAAACCACTATGGAACACGTCGTTAAGGATTCAAACCACACAAATTACATTCTTATACATAAACCGCGAGCGTATTGCTTATAGTCAAAATGCCAAATCCGGTCGCTCGCTTTTGAACTTCCTTTGTAAACTAACTTGTTGATTTGCTGTTGTTTAAATTTTAAGAATTTGAACAACTAAGTATTTTTATTTAAACATAATTAAAATGGCAAATCAAGAAAATTCTATTAAAACAATAGAAGAGGGCATCGTGTCCTTTTCTAACGGCAAAGTTTCGTGTATAAACAAATTTGACTATAAGGGACTTATCTATCTCGCATTGGGTCTTGCAATGTTGTGCTTGCAGATTGTTGACGAGGAAAACGGCACATTAACAATGTTTTTGCTCATCGGTGGGATTGGGCTGGCACTCTACGGACTTATTACCTTTCTGATACACAAGCCACAGTATTATTTCGGCTCAATACCCATGAAAATGCGCACATTTACATTCGACGCCGACCGTTACGCCGATTTTATGAAACTTTACGATGCGGGCGATTTTAGCGGTATGCTTGACCTTCCGCGCAGTTCGGCTTCTAAAATGATGCTTAAAATATTGGTAGACAACGATTACCTTATAGCATTTTCGCAAGTTTACAAGTTTACCAATCAGGGCTATATGTTTGAGCCTCAATGCGAAATCCGTGAACACAACCCTGTGGAATGTCAAAAAATCAATACACTTGTTATAAGTTATTGATAAATAAAAACTTCGATTAATCATCCGGCTAAATCTCGAAATGATTTTCGGGGTTTAGCCTTTTTTAACAAAACAAATCATTCATAGTTACTTCACTATTTACTATACTTTTATGAATACCATTAGCCACGCCACGTGCAGTAACAAATGTGCAAACAAGAGTTTTGGTGGTTTTTGTCTGTTCCCTAAAAACTTCAATTCGATTTAGGAGGGTAGACTCGTATTCATCGGTAATACGGAACTGATTTACAGAAAATTTCATTTCACATAAATTAATAATTCTGTCGCTGCGGTCAATTAAAAGATCAATCTGAGTTCCTTTTGAATGTAGATTAGATGAAGGCTCGCATTTAGATGGTGTATACCGCCACGATGATGACGATGTAGAAATACCAGAAATTCCCAATTTTTGTTTTATTTGTTTCAAATGCGCAAAGCACAACAACTCAAACGACAATCCTTGCCACGATTCTACCGAATGTGAATTAAAGTTATGACTCCACCATTCTTCATCTTGACAATTGAAACCATCAACAAAACGATAATAAAACAATGTATAAAAATCAGACAACCGATAAATATCGCCTTTGGTTTTATTACCAAACTGCGAATAACGTATTACAAAATCACAGCGTTCGAGATTTCTCAATATTTTTGTCAGTAACGAAGCATCAAGTCCTGTATGTTTTACAATTTCTTCGCGCGTCATTCCCTCGCGAACGGTGTTTATTGTTTTAACAACACTTTTGTAATTATCTGTATTGGTAAACAATGCGTTGAATAATTCATCGAATTCGTTTCGTAACTCACCGTTAACGCGAAAAAACAGACGGTCGATATTCTGTACAAGGCTTTCCTTAACATTGAGGAGGCTATAATAAAAAGGAATTCCACCAATAACCATATAGGTTTGAAGCAATTGGTAACGATCCCACGATGCACCACGACTATGCATATATTGTTCCGCTTCGTGAAGTGTAAAAGGACGAACATAGATATTATTTGTAATACGTCCGTGCAAACCGCCTTGATTTTCAACTAATTTATCCACCATCCACGAAGTAGAAGACCCACTTGCCACAAACATAATATCTTGACGCCTGGCAGCCCACCCATTCCAAAACATTTCAAGAGCCCCAACAAATTCTGACTGAGGTGTGTCTATCCAAGGCATTTCATCTATAAAAATCACTTTGCGTTTTTCCGCCGGTAAAGTCTCCAAATATTCTTCAAGAGCATCAAAAGCATCGTCCCAATCCGAAAATTTTGGTTGGTTACTTAATTGCGCATATTTTTTTAAAGCCTTGGCAAAATACCTAAGTTGCTTCTGTTTAGTTCTTTTATGACCTCCAACGTAAGAAAAATCATATTCATAGTTAAAAAAGTTATCCACAAGATAAGTTTTTCCCACACGGCGGCGACCGTAAACTATAACAAATTCAGAACGATCAGAATCAAAACTACGTTGTAGTTCCGAAATCTCCCTGTCTCTGCCTATTAAATTTTCTCTACCCATATTCTTTTTTTTGCAAAGATAATAAAGAAAAATAAAATATGTGACCTTTTCGTCCAAAATCTGCACAAAAACATGAGATTTTGGATAAAAAGGTCACTCTTTTGCCTGTAAAATCATTTTTGAATGAGTAGAGTAAAACCACTTTTTTTACTACCTTTGCCCCATAAAAACCATCGTAATGTACCCAATCGAACAAATACTTTCCGAAGTATACGCTAAATATAAAGATAATCAAGCAATTATCGTTTCATCGCCAACGGCAACGGGCAAAAGTACGATATTACCTTTGGATATTTTAAAGCGCAACGGCAATGACGGCGGAAAAATTATTATGCTTGAACCCCGCCGCCTTGCAGCCAAAACTATCGCGCTGCGTATGGCGGACCTCTTGGGCGAAAAAATCGGCGAAACTATCGGTTACAGCATCAGGTTTGAATCTGTAAAAAGTGAAAAAACTCGTTTGGAGGTGGTTACAGAAGGTATTCTCACACGAATGATTCAATCTGACAACGAACTTGCGGGCATATCCACAATCATTTTCGACGAGTTTCACGAACGGAACCTCAACGCCGAACTCGCACTCGCCCTTTGCCGCGAATGTCAGAAAATCCTCCGCCCCGACCTGAAAATCATCATAATGTCTGCCACAATTGATACGCCAACACTTTCGGAAATGCTTTCTGCGCCGGTTATCACGTGTCAGACCAAGATGTTCAATGTGGAAACCATTTACGAAGACAACGCCGACGAAACCACCATAGCCGAATCTGCCGTTGCAGCAATACGCAGAGCATCAAAACAATACGACGATGATATGCTTGTATTTCTTCCCGGCGAGGGCGAAATCCACAAGTGCGAAGAGGCATTAAAAAACCTCGACCAAAACCTATTCGCGGTTCATCCGCTCTACGGAATGCTGCCTCCCGCACGTCAGACAGCCGCCATCTTGCCCGACCGCACAGGAAAGCGAAAAATCGTTCTCGCCACATCTATTGCTGAAACTTCGCTTACGATAGAGGGCGTTAAGATAGTTATTGACAGCGGATTCGGCAGGGTGCAAAAATTCAATCCCAACACGGGATTGTCGCGACTCGAAACGGTGCGCATTTCGCAAGATATGGCAGACCAGCGCAAGGGTCGCGCAGGAAGGCTTTCAGAGGGTGTCTGCATCAGACTCTACTCCAAGGCGGTGTTTATGCAGATGGACGAATGTCGCCGTCCCGAAATAGAGTACGCCGACCTTGCGCCGCTCACCCTCGAACTTTCCAAATGGGGCGAAACCGACCCTAAAAACCTTCTGTGGCTTACTCCGCCGCCAAATTATTCAATAGCCCAAGCCAAAGAAACACTCTTGCAGTTGGAGGCGTTAGACGAAACTGGCAAGATAACATCTCAGGGCATCGAAATTCAAAAAATACCCTGCCATCCCCGCATAGCCAAAATGCTAATTGAGGGTAAAAAACTGAATCTCTTGCCATTAGCCGCCGATATAGCAGCCATTCTCGATTTTCGCGACCCTATGCCCGACGCTGGTACCGACATCAACCTCCGCATCGAGACTCTCCGCCGAAACCGCGCCCAAAACCGTCACAGCCGTGCGTTCGACAATATTGCCAATAGTGCTGCGCAATACGTCAAGATGTTTGCCGCCCGCACAGATAACAGCGAGGTAGACCCCTACGACACAGGTCTTTTGCTCGCATACGCATTTCCCGAGCGCATTGCCTCTGCCAAACCGGGCAACAATGCTCAGTTTATGCTTTCAAACGGCGCTATGGCTATGGCCGACCACAACGACACCCTCGCTCACGAGCCGTGGATTTCAATCGCATCGCTCAACGCCCGCGACGGAATGGGCAAAATATTCCTCGCCTCACCGCTGAGTCCCGAAAGCCTCAAACCTATGCTCCGACAGCACGACACCATCACGTGGAACACCAAGAAGGGCGGCATAGTGGCAGTTTCGCAACTCCGCATAGGCAATATAGTGCTTCGCGAGCAAAAACTCAAAGACGTTCCCTCCCAAACCATCGAACACCTTATAATTGAGGCAATTAAAAAAGAGGGCGAAAACATTCTCAATTTCGACACCGCCGCCGAGCAACTTCAAAACCGCATTCTCAGCCTCCGCATTTGGAACCCCGAGCAAGAATGGCCCGACGTGTCCACCGCCACCCTCACCGCCACCGCCGACAAGTGGATAACCCCATACCTCAACGGCATCACCACGGTAGAGCAACTCAAAAAACTCGACCTCACGGAAATTCTGAAATATTCGCTCAACTACCAACAGCAAAGCGACTTAGACCGTCTTGCCCCCACCGCCATCCAAGTCCCCTCGGGCAGCCACATCAAAATCAAATACCATCCCGACGGCGCTCAGCCCATACTTGCGGTACGTCTGCAAGAGGTTTTCGGACTTGCCGAAACCCCAAAAATCAACAACAACCGCACCCCCGTACTTATGCACCTTCTCTCGCCCGGCTACAAACCCGTGCAGATAACGAGCGACCTCAAAAGTTTTTGGAACTCAGCCTATTATGAAGTAAAAAAAGAACTCAAATCCCGCTACCCCAAGCACGTTTGGCCCGACGACCCTTGGAACGAACAGGCTGTGAGGGGGGTGAAGAGGAAATAAATTTTTGCATTTTTCCCCGAATTAATTCAACAATCAACAAAATTATTTCGTATATTTGTAATGCATACCAATAGCCAGAAGCCATAGGCTGAGGGCGGGTAGCAGACATATAAAATAAGGCGTTACTTAACGCTTTGTTCTTGATGTTCAAGAATCTCGCAAATTCAAAAATATCCGTCAATAGCAAAGCAGCGGTGATGCCTACGATTTATGTATACAGCACGTACTACATAGTTACGTGTATACATATACGTGGGCTTTCGGCGTTGCTCGTTTCTGACGGATGGGCAATGCGAGAGCCTTTGAACGTGGAACGGGCAATAAGTAAGTTCCCACGTTTTTGTTTTATATGGGTAATGATAATGGTATTAACAATTCTGTTCTGGGGATTGGCAGAAAATAAAAACTGATTAAGACATGGAACAGAACAATAGGCCATTAGAGAAAGAGTTATTAGACATAATTTTCGGAGAGAAAACAAATGTAAAACTTTGGAACAAAGAAATAGATTGTCAAAGCACAATTAGAACGGCATTACAAGATGCACAATTTAACAGCAGATTTGCGAAAAAATTTGTATCGCTCATTCTTCATCTAATAGCATTAGAGCAAATTGGAGATTTATTTTGTCCAGAAGAAAAAGGAGGTTACAATTACGGAATAGCAAAAGCATTAAAAACTTTTATGCCCAAATTAAACCCAAGAGAAAGACAAGGAATTACAAATCTTCGTCATGCATTAGCACATAACTTTGGATTATCATTCATCAATAACGACCAAATTGAATATTACAATACCCAAAACAACAAAAAAATAAAGGCAGGAGAACAGCCTGAATATGATTTAAATGAAACTAACTACAAATACATACTACATTTTGCAAAAGAATACAAAAAGGATGACAAAACAGAAACATACCCACTTATTAAACAACCAGATATAGAGTGGAATGGTGAATTTAGACATACAGAACTTCGCCAAGTAGCAGATTCAAAACTAAATTCGACAGATAGTTTTGAAATCTGTGTTCCACTTTTAATCGAAAAAATAAAAGAGGTTTACGAGATATTGAAACAAAAGCATCAAAAAGGCGAACTCCACTTTGCTAGCAAGAGCGGCAACAACATTATTACAGACAACGAATTATGTGAAATAGCCTTTAAATATTTTGTGTATAATGAATAAATTGACCAATTTAAAACGAGAAAACCATGAAATCTAAACTTTTAATAATCATAGTATTAATCACATTATGTTTTACCAACAGTTATTCACAAAGTGATTGGTGGGGTACTACCTTTGAAAATAAAGAACAATACAAAACTACATATTATGATAGTTACCTACAAAGCACTTATTATATACGCTTATCCGGCATATATATTAATATGAAAACTAATCAAACGCTACTTGAAGTAGAGACATATAAAGTAGGTACATCAAGAGGAATACATTTACCTGTTAGTATTGGTGCTAAAATTGACTATATGAGAATATCCAATGGAATTGACGATCATCTAAGCATAAAAAGCGTTTTAGACAAACCAATAAAAGAATACCATTATGAAACTACATTTGGAGTTATGGCAAACGACTATGAGAAAAAAACAATAGGTCTAATATTTGGAGGTATTCTTCCTTTAAATGCAACAGCATTTAACATAATAGATGATGGAAGATCTCATGGAGTGGAGTATACCAATCCCAGTCATAGATTTCCAAAATTCAATAATCTACAATGGAACGGAATTAATGATGACAAAATTCAACAATACTATGGCTTTAAATTTAGGACAGATTGGACAGAAGAATCCATTAAGCAATTTGCAGATACTCATGATGATGAAATATGTGGTATTTATATAGGTGCAATCAACCCTCATTTCATAATTGGTTGTATAAAAGAAGATAATACATATAAATTGATATATTTGGGCTGCGATAATAGTGTATATAGAGAAAAATATTCTTATTGGCAAGTTGGCAATGTAATAGCGGTGCTACATCCCAAATATGCATCTACTAACAAATTTGATGCTGAAATGCTAACAGAAAGAATGATACTAAGAAAGGGAGTAACATTCACTTATCGGCCATTAGCAAAAGTAAAAATAGTAAACGATGGTGGAATTTATAATGTTTGTGACATGTTAGAAAAAGTATACCCCGCATCATCAGCCAACAACATCTCCGGCGGCAATAATAAAAACAACAATTCAGGCAACAACACACCCGACAATTTCGCAGGCGGATGGTCGGGTAGCGGATTTGCTTTAAACAAAGGTTATCTCGCTACAAATTATCACGTTATAGAAGGCGCAAGTGTTATAAAAGTTTTTGGAGTAAAAGGAAACTTTAACATAGGCTATAATGCGCAAGTGGTTATAACCGATAAAGTTAACGACCTTGCTGTTTTAAAAATCAACGACAATCGTTTTCAAGGTTTCGGGGCAATTCCTTACCGCGTAAAAACCACTATGGCAGAAGTTGGCGAAAGCGTTTTTGTATTGGGGTATCCTCTAACAACAACAATGGGCAGCGAAGTAAAACTTACTACGGGCGTTATCAGTGCAAGATCTGGTTTTCAAGGAGATGTATCGCTCTATCAAGTGTCTGCGCCAATACAACCAGGCAACAGCGGCGGACCTTGTTTCGACAATAACGGAAACCTTGTTGGCATAATAAACTCGAAACACCGTGGTGCAGAAAATGTTAGTTACGCCATTAAGTCATCGTATCTTCAAAACTTGGTTGAAAGTTCTGATGTATCAGGATTGTTGCCACAAAACAATACAATTTCAGGTTACGCTTTACAAGGTAAAGTCAAGAGTGTTAAAAACTTTGTATATTATATAAGGTGTAAATAAAAAAATGGAAAATAATATTAGAACAGAACTACAAAAGGCATTCGACAACAATTCTGAAAGAGAATTATTGGCTGTGCTTAAAAAATATCCCCAGTTATTTTATGAACTCTATTCTCGTAAGTATGGACCTTGTCCTTGCTTCCCCGAAGTAGATTTTGGCGGTAAATTACGTTGTGACTTTTGTTGGCTAAACGACAACTCTGATGGTCCCGAATGGGTATTAGTAGAAATAGAGAAACCCCTAATGCAGTGCTTTAACAAAAATCAAGAACCCACAGCGGAACTTAATCACGCCATCGAGCAAGTAAAATCTTGGGAAAGGTATTTTAACGAAAACCCATTAGAAAAAAAACGTATTTTCGGTGCTGTAAAAAAGTTTCGATTTGTTGTAGTAGCAGGGAGTAAAGAAGAATGGTCAAAAGAATATGCCGTCAAATGGCGATGGCAGAACAATAATGAAACAAAATATGAAGTTCGTACATCAGATGTATTTTGGCGTTCACTCGATATAATAGAAAAAAATGAAAATGCGCGAGAAGGCTTTGAAATAGAGATGAGGAAGCCGAGTCAATTAGAGGAGTTCTACAAAAGCCGTGAACTTGATAAACACTATACTTGGTATTAGTGATGACTTTTTAACAATCGGAAAAAACTTATGCTCTACAAAAAAACACTTTGATTAGAGTTACTAAGATACTATATTTGCATAAAAAAAAATACAGATGTAATATGCTCCTCCGCCCATACACACCCTCCGATTCCGCCACCATTCTAAGTTGGTGCAAAACTCGCCGGGCATTTCGACTTTGGAGTGCCGACCGTTATAAGACTTTCCCTGCCACACCTGAGGATATGGCAAACCAATATGCCGACGGCATTGTATACCCATTAGTGGCTGTGGCAGACAATCAAATTGTGGGACACCTTATTATTAGGTATCCATCTGAGGATAAAACAGTTGTACGTTTTGGATTTGTAATCATCGACGACACCAAACGCGACAAAGGTTACGGCAAAGCAATGTTAAACTTAGCCATTGATTACGCCCAAAAACAATTAGGCGCAAAGAAAATAACCCTCGGAGTTTTTAACGAAAACCATTCGGCAATAGCGTGTTACAAATCAGTTGGTTTCAAAATCACCTCCGAACGAAATCATATCATCGATGGCGAAGAGTGGAAAGGGGTGGAAATGGAGAGGGAGATTACTCTCTAAACAAATCATCCAGCACCACCACGCTTTGCACCATCTGCGAATATTTGCCGGGGGCGATACCTTCGGTGGTAATTAGCGTAATCCACGGAGTATGTTTCAGAGCGGTTTCCTTTATAAAAGCATTTTTGCGGTTTTGGATTTTGTCGTATTCTTCTTTGTCTAATTCGTAAGGCGATTGCGAATATTTAACTTCGCAGATATTCACAATTCGGTCGGCGCGTTCAATAACAATGTCGATTTGTGCAGCGGGTGTTGATGCTTTGCTTCGCCACGAATAACTTATGGTAGAAATACCGTCGATACGCAAAGCACATTTAATCTGATGAATATGCGCCATACAAACCAGTTCGTAAGCGAGCCCCATCCAAGTATTTATTTCAGGAGTGTTGATGTGATGACTCCAATATGCGGTTTCCACCTCGGCACGGTCGATAAATGTAAGGTAAAACAGACTAAAAAAATCGCAAATCTGATAAATGGCATCCTTGGTTTTAAGTTCCTTTTCCCTAACGATGTTTTTGCGGATAAGGTCGCAATACACAAGATCTTCCAATTGTTGACCAAGATGTCCGTTGTTGGGCAATTTGAGTGCCGAGGCAATTTGCGAGCGTGTCATTCCCTGACGGCTTTTGCCGAGAGCCTTTATAAGTTCTATA